>NC_018485.1:1902972-2214717 GCF_000304315.1 Methylocystis sp. SC2
CCCGATCGCCGTTGAACGGACATCGATCATGTCCACGACACGGCGCCCCAGCGGCGAACTCGTTAAGCTCAGCCCGTTTCGCTGCGTCCCGGCCGATATCGCGCCGCGCGACGTGCAGGACCTCATGGCCTATCCGTTCTTCAGCCTCGCCAAATCACCACGCGTCACCCCGATCGACTTCCGCATGGGAGAGCTGAGCATTCGCGTCGACGCGACGCCCGAATATGGCATGGCGACGATCTGGGACGCCGACATATTGATCTGGGCCGCCTCGCAGATCATCGCGGCGCGCAACGGGGGCCGTGACACCTCTCGTCTGATGCTGGCGACCCCGCGCGAAATCCTCACCTTCATCGACCGCGGAACATCGGCGCGGGATTACCATCGCTTCCGTGCGGCCCTGGATCGCCTGCAGTCCACGACGATCGAGACCTCGATCCGCCAGCCGGCGGAACGATGGACGCGCCGCTTCTCCTGGATCAACGAGTGGAAAGAGCGGACCGACGCGAGCGGTCGCCCGCTTGGCGTCGAACTCGTTCTGACCGACTGGTTCTATCGCGCGGTGCTCGACAACGACCTCGTGCTGTCGATCGACCGGGCGTATTTCGCGCTGACCGGCGGCCTCGAACGCTGGCTCTATCGCATCGTGCGCAAGCACGGCGGGCGTCAGAAGGGCGGCTGGTCCTTCGAGCTCGACCATCTTCACCTCAAATCCGCAAGTCTGTCGCCGTTCAAACGCTTTGCTTTCGAATTGCGCGACATCGTTCGACGCCAGCCCTTGCCCGGCTATGCGTTGACGATCGAGCGCAATTCTCGAGGACACGAGTGTCTGATGTTCAAGCCGGCGGAGAGCGGCGCGCAGACAGAAATGCGCATCGAGCCCGCCACGAAATCACGCAGCCCAAAATCCACGGGCCGGAAGCCTGTGGATAACTCTGTGGATAAGCTGTGAAAACGCGCGTGCTATCAGGAACTCCCGCCACGTGCCATCAGGAACCCTTGGCGCGTGCTATCGGGAACCAAAATCACTCACAACTCTTTCTATTCGAGCGCAAAACGGCGCGCCTAACTTGTACTAACAGTGAATCTAACTTTATTGCGCGCCCATCCGGCGAATTCCGGTGTCTTGGACAGCGATTTGAGCTTTTCAAACTGACGCTGAATCTCCTGACACGACACTCGGCTTCGCAAAAAGAATGCGCCAGCGTGATTGGCGTCAGCTTCCGCATTCGCGCCATCACCCTCAAGGCAAAATCGTTCAAGCGGATCGATAGCGCCGCATCCGAAGGCTGTCGGATTGTCGCTGACATGCAGCGCGCATTGTTCGATCGGCAACACCCGCGGGTCCAAACTCCCGTTAAGGGAGGCGCGTCATGAGCGCGCTAACGGAGGTCGAACTCTATTTCCTGAAAGGCAAGATCGAGCGCTGGATTCGTTTCGGAACGCCGATCAGTGAACGCACGCTCGACCGCCGCCGACGCATCTCGACCTTCGCGCCGGATTCGATTTTCGCCTTCATGCGCTGGGCGTCGAACGGCCATGGGACGCTGGTTTCCCGCATCGACATCTTACGCGCCTGCCATGTCGGCGAACCCTGTTCGACCGTTCCCGGCGTCAGGCCCGGCGCTGAAATTCTGCTGCGATCGGTCGGCTGGGATAAAGTCCAGCGCGTCTTGAGAGCGATCGACGCCGTCGAGGCGCTCGGCTTCGCGCCGCAGGAAATCTGTCCCGATCACTGGCGTCACGTTCACAACCGATTGGCCGCCGGCCTGTCGCCTCGCCCCTATTCGCGCGAGCGCCATCGCGCCTGGCTACTTCGCTCAAAGATTGAAGTCTAACCATGAAAATCTTCCCCCTCATGTTCCTTTCCTGCGGCGCGCTCGCGTCGACTTCCTTCGTTCACCGCGAGCCGCTCGTCGTCTGGAACGCGTCGGCCAGCGTGCCGATCGGCCTCTATGCCGTGCAGCCGATCGGCGATTTGGCCGTCACCGACCTTGTCGTCGCCCGGCCGCCAGCGCCGCTCGCCGACTGGCTCACCGAACGCCATTATCTCCCCAAAGGCGCGCCGCTGATCAAACGGGTGGCGGCATTGCCCGGTCAAAAAATATGCCGCGACGGGCTCGCGGTCAGCGTCGATGGAATCGTCATGACGCAGGCGCGCGAACAGGATCACGCCGACCGACCGCTGCCCGTTTGGAGTGGGTGCTTTGTTCTCCTTCCCGGCGAGGCCTTTCTCCTCAACTGGAACGAAGCGGCGTCTCTCGACGGACGGTATTTTGGCGCGTTTCCGATCGAAGGCGTCGTGGGGCGCGCCGCGCCTCTCTGGACGAGGGAGGACGATTGATGATCGTTTTCTCGATCGCTTTCCTGCGGCTCGATGCCCATGGCGTGGGTCGTAAACGCGCGACCCGGGCAGCAGTGAGCGCCGCTCTGTTTTACACCACGGCCGTGTTGCCGGCGCATTCCGAGATGCTCGGGCTTCGCGCAGCGACAACCGCTCGATCGCCAAGAAGCGTCGTCGCAAACGCCATCCAGGAGGCGTCTCGACGATTTCATGTTCCGCCCGATTGGATACGCGCCGTCATGCGCGCCGAAAGCAATGGCGACGCCAAATCCGTCTCCGAAAAAGGCGCGATTGGCCTTATGCAGGTTATGCCGAAGACATATGCTGAGCTGCAGGCCAAACTCAGTCTTGGTCCCGATCCATTCGATCCGCACGACAATATCGTGGCGGGCGCCGCCTATCTTGCCGAGATGTTCGACCGCTACGGTGAGATAGGAGTTCTCGCCGCCTATAACGCCGGTCCACGGCGCTACGAGGATCATCTTCTTCGCGGCCGACCGCTGCCCACCGAGACCACGGACTATGTCGCGCGACTGGCGCCCGAGCTCGGCTTCGCCTGCATTCCGGCTGCGGCAATTTCGGCGCCGCCTTATGCGCTTCGTGCGCCGATGTTCGTCACGCTGGCGGCGCCGAAAATGGCGCGAGAGGCGACCGCGGACGGAGGCGCCAACCGCGTTCGGAGGAGTCAAAAAGCTGCCCTTCATCCTCTCTTTCCGGCGCCGCGCGACGACAAAATATTTGCACGCGAACCGCATTCGGACAGCGCTTCGCGAACTCTATCGCCTGCGGATTCTCTGCAGACCGCCGGCGTTTTTGTTGCCCGCACGAGGATGCAATTGCCCGAATGACCAGTTTCGTATTCTATCGCATGGTAGCGCAGTCTCTCGCGCCTTTGCGCGAGGGGACCGCTAAGGGCGCGACAGCGACCGAAGGATTGCAAGATACAAGGCGCGGCACTGCCGCCGCGCGAGCCCTTGCTGCGCAGGGCTTTCGTGCGTGCCGGTCGGATGGGCGACGTGCCATCACAGCAGCAATCTTTCGGCATCCCATCAAAACTGGTGACACTCATCGAAAAGCGAAAGTGTCGTGAGCGACGGTGGCGACGATCTGCGCGTTCGTCCGGGACGCATTCGCCAAAGCCGAAGCGGGCGTGCGCCCAAAAGCTTTGTCGGTCAGGTACTGAAGGCCGCGAACAAGGCTGGGGGCGTCGGCGCGCGAGGCCGCCTTGGGCGCGCGCGGGCTTCCACCTTTGGCCGAGGCCGTGGGCGTGCAATTGCCGCCGAGCGTGGGCTCCTGTCGAGCGCCCGCCGCGTCATCGTTAAGGCTCGCGTCGTGCGCCACAAGGGGCACGCCTTTCGAACGGCGCCGCTCGCGACGCATGTCGCCTACTTGAGGCGAGAAGGCGTCACTCGCGACGAGCAGAAGGCGCGCCTGTTCGGTGCCGGCACCAACACACCGGACCCCGCCGCTTTCGTCGAACGCTGCACGGACGACCGCCATCATTTTCGGTTCATCGTCAGCCCGGAAGACGCGACCGAATTGGAAGACCTTCGCGCCTTCACTCGCGACCTCATGCGCGAAGCCGAGCGCGATCTTGGGACCAAGCTGGACTGGGTCGGCGTCGATCATTGGAACACTGATAATCCGCACATCCATGTCCTTGTTCGCGGCAAGGCAGACGACGGCCACGATCTCGTGATCTCGCGCGACTACATTTCCAGCGGCATGCGAGTGCGGGCCGAACATCTCGTCAGCCTGGAGCTGGGACCGAAGTCCGAGCTCCAAATGTACGCAGACCTCGCCCGAGAAGTCGACGCCGAAAGATGGACGCGGCTCGACCGCGCGATCGCGGCCAGTGCCGATGAGGATGGCGTCATCGACCTGCGCCCGGCCGCGAACCAATCCAATCCGGAGCTTCAATCGCTCAAGATCGGCCGCCTGCAAAGGCTGACGCGGCTCGGTCTCGCTACCTCCATCGGGCCTGCGCAATGGATACTCGCGGAGCCGGCTGAGACTACCTTGCGCGATCTTGGCCTGCGTGGCGACATCATCAAGACCATGCATCGCGCTCTGACCGAGGCGCGGATCGAGAGAAGCATGGCGGAGTTCGCAATCCATCGCGAGGCTGAGGACGCGCCAATCGTCGGTCGGCTTATCGCACGCGGCCTCTCCGACGAGCTGACCGAGAAGGCTTACGCCATCGTCGATGGCGCGGACGGCCGCATCCATCATCTGACCTTTCCCAATGTGGAAGCGACGAGCGACGCCGCGCCCGGCGGCATCGTCGAACTGCGGCGCTATGCCGACGCCAGGGGCGTAGAGCGCGTCGCACTCGCCGTACGGTCCGACTTGTCCCTGGCCGACCAGGTCAAGGCGGAGGGCGCGACGTGGCTTGATCGACGACTTGTCGAACGCATGGAAACGCCGATCGCCCATGCCGGCTTTGGGCAGGAGGTGCGCGAAGCTCTCTCCGCGCGGATCGAACATCTTGCCGGCGCCGGTCTCGCAAGCCGCCAAGGACAGCGCGTCACTTTCGCGCGCGATCTCCTTGCGACGCTGCGGCGGCGCGAACTCGATGCCGTCGGCGCAAAACTCGCCAGCGAGACGGGACAGTCCTATCGACCCACGACCTCGGACGCCAATGTGGCTGGCGTCTACCGTCAGAGACTGTCGCTCGCCTCCGGCCGCTTCGCCATGATCGATGACGGCCTCGGCTTTCAACTCGTCCCCTGGTCGCCGTCGCTGGAGCCTAAGCGCGGTCAGCATATCTCCGGCGTCATGTCGCCCGGCGGCGTCGACTGGAGTTTTGGCAGGAAACGTGGTCTCGGGATTTGAACAGCCGGGCGGACCGCACCAGTCTTCGCGCGCGAGCCCGCGATATTCTTCGATCCCGCGCACGCGCCTCTTGCGTTTTGCCCCGCGCCGTCCCGATCTTTCGCACGATGTACGCAACGAAGATCCTTTGGGGCCAGATCGTCATCGTCCTGTCGATCGTCCTGATCGCGATCTGGCTCGCGACGCAGTGGACCGCCTGGCGTCTCGGATTTCAGCCAGAGCTGGGAGCGCCGTGGTTCGCGCTGTCCCGCGATCTTCCGATCTACCCACCGCCAATTTTCTTCATGTGGTGGTATCAGTTCGACGCCTATGCGCCGGAGGTTTTCCTTGAAGGGGCGGGTATCGCGACCTCGGGGGCTTTTGTCGCCATCGCCACGGCAATCGGCCTTTCCGTCCATCGCGCTCGCGAAGCGAAATACGCGACGACCTATGGCTCTGCCCGCTGGGCGGATGTGACCGACATTCGCCGCGGCGGCTTACTGGGTCCGGACGGCGTCGTGCTCGGGAAGTTCGCCGATAGCTATCTGCGCCATGACGGGCCGGAGCATGTGCTCTGTTTCGCGCCGACGCGCTCCGGCAAGGGCGTCGGTCTCGTCGTGCCGAGCCTCCTTGCCTGGTCCGGCTCGGCCATCGTCCACGACATCAAGGGCGAGAACTGGTCCCTGACGTCGGGTTGGCGCGCGCGCTTCGGCAGCGTCCTCCTCTTCGATCCGACCAACCCGGACAGCGCCGGCTACAACCCGCTGCTCGAAGTCCGGCGCGGCGACGCCGAAGTGCGCGACGTGCAAAATGTCGCCGACATCCTCGTTGACCCGGAGGGCGCCCTCGAGCGGCGTAATCATTGGGAGAAGACCAGCCACTCTCTTCTCGTCGGTGCGATCCTGCATGTCCTCTATGCCGAAGAAGACAAAACCCTCTCTGGCGTCGCCAACTTTCTCTCCGATCCGGAGCGCCCGATAGAAACGACGCTCAGCGCCATGATGACGACAAAACATCTGGGCGAGAGTCCGCATCCGGTCATCGCCTCGGCCGCCCGCGAGCTTCTCAACAAGAGCGAAAACGAGCGCTCCGGCGTCCTCTCTACCGCTATGTCGTTTCTGGGGCTCTACCGGGATCCCGTCGTGGCCAGGGTCACCTCGCGCTGCGACTGGCGCATCGCCGATCTGGTTTCGAGCCAAGGCCCGACGACGCTCTATCTCGTCGTGCCCCCTTCCGACATCAGCCGCACCAAGCCCTTGGTGAGGCTGATTCTCAACCAGATTGGACGCCGGTTGACGGAGGAGCTTGACGGACGATCCACCCGGCGTCGGCTCCTGCTCATGCTCGACGAGTTCCCGGCGCTCGGCCGGCTGGACTTCTTTGAGTCAGCGCTCGCCTTCATGGCGGGCTATGGGCTCAAGGCGTTTCTCATCGCCCAATCGCTCAATCAGATCGAGAAAGCCTATGGCGCCAATAACGCGATCCTCGATAACTGCCACGTGCGCGTCGCCTTTGCGACCAACGACGAACGAACCGCGAAGCGGGTTTCGGACGCGCTCGGCACCGCCACCGAAATGCGCGCGATGAAAAACTACGCCGGCCATCGTCTTTCGCCCTGGCTCGGTCACCTGATGGTCTCGCGGCAGGAGACGGCTCGCCCCCTGCTAACGCCTGGCGAGGTGATGCAGCTTCCGCAGGACGAGGAGATCGTGCTCATTTCGGGCGCGCCGCCGATCCGTGCCCGCAAGGCGCGGTATTTTGAGGATGCGCGATTTAGCGCGCGCATTCTTACGCCGCCGCGTCCATCAGCAGCCGAGCGCCCAGTCGATCGTCCTCTCGAAGAAGACTGGGCGTCGTTGCGTTCAGTTTCCGCACCGCTCCCGGCGAGAGAAGCGCAGGGTTCGACCAAGAGTGAGGAAGAATCTGACACCGCCAATAGCGGAATACGCCGCGAGCCGGCGCTACCGGAACATGAGGCGATCACGCCGGAGATACCTGCGTCACCCACGGAATTCGCCTTCGGCGATACCGAAGCCGACGATGAATCCCTGCAGGTCAAACCCGTCGGCGATCGGATGCGCTCGCTTGCTCGGCAAGCTTCTCTTGATCCCGATGATGGCCTGGAGCTTTGAGGACTGGCGATGAAGGGGCGACTGAATTGCTATTTCGACGCCGCGCTGCTCAAACGCCTTGATGAACTCGCCGCGCGCCGAGGCTTGTCCAAATCCACCATCGTTGAAGCCGCGCTTGCTTCTTTCCTCTCCCCCGACGCCGCCGATCAGCGTGAGGCCGCGATTACACGGCGTCTCGATAAGATGACGCGTGCGATCGAAAGGCTCGAACGCGACGTCGCGATCGGCAATGAAGCGCAAGCGCTTTACATCCGCGCTTGGCTCACGGCGACGCCGCCATTGCCCGAGGCTGCGCAGGCCGCCGCTCAGGCAAAGGCTCGAGAACGCTATGACAGTTTTGTCGAGGCGGTGGGTCGAAGAGTGGCGAGAGGCCAGCGCTTCGCAAAAGAAATCGTAGGCGATATAGAGTCGCGTAATGACAAATCTTCTGAGGCGCACGAGCAGTAGCTCTCTGCCTATAGAGACGGAGAGGACCGATGTGCGCAACGGTGATTGGACATGGAATTGATCTGGTGGAAATCGCGGAGTTGCAGCGTTGGGTCGACGATCCCCGCGACCCACTGATCCCGCGCTGCTTCGTCCAGGCCGAACTCGATGAAATCGGAAAAGGGCTAGATCGAATCGAACGTCTGGCGGGTCGATTCGCCGCCAAGGAGGCAGTGCTCAAAGCGCTGGGCACGGGCTTCGGCGCGGGGGTGGCCTTCACCGATGTGATAATCCACCGCACTCATGGTGCCCCACCAGATGTTCGGCTATTTGGCGGAGCCAAGAAAGCCGCGGCCGAGCGCGGCATCGTGGGGTGGAAGCTAAGTATCAGCCATGCCGGAGGGATGGCTATGGCGAGCGCGCTGGCTCTGGGCAGTGATAATCAAGTCGGTTCCTCAACTACCTGACTAGATTCAGGAGGACCGAGATAATCGATGCGACGGGCGTCGAGATCGACGATGAGTCTACCACCGCGCGTCTCCAATACGGCGCGCCAGACCGCAAATCCTTGCAAGATCGCCTGTTCCCATTCGCCGGTCGTGCGAAGATTGACCTCCAGATGCGATGTCATGTCCTTAATAGTGCGCAGCAGCTGAAAGTCGAGCGTGGTGACTCCGTCAAGCATGTGGTGCCGCTGCGCATAATTGAAGGCTAGTGCGGCCACGCCTTCTTCGATTACACCAGCTCGGCCACCGTCCTCTACTTCATCCGTTAGCGGCCGACTTTTTCGTTTACGCCGCAACAACGCCCTAGTAATCGGCGACCATCCGAGGACGGCAGCGTATGCGAAGTGGAAGATGTCGTGAAATCGATAACCGTCCGAGTCATACGCATTGTCGGTCAACTCGGCACCGAACTGTTTGCCGTCTATTATAACTCGCACACGCTGACGCTCCTCACCCTCGACATCGACCAAATCGACTTCGAACCGGCGTGGCAAACGTTCGCCCTCGGGTAACTCAGCGTCAAAGACAAGCGTCTCAGCGCTGGCGGTTGCCCAGCGGGCCTTGGTCTTGTCCAGGTTCGCAACCGCAATCTCGTCGAGCGTTAAATCAAATTTACTTGCGACATTGGCGACGTACCAGAGTAGGTCGCCGAGTTCCTCACAAACGCGCCCTTTGAACAGCCGATGAGCTTCTCCATCGCGGAGATGCTTCTTGTATTCGCTAAGCAACTGGCCCGTTTCACCGGCAAGGCCTAGCATAGGCACGATCAAAGACAACGCGTCCTCGGCCTGGCTTTGGGCGGGCACCCGATCCGTCCGCAACGCTTCGCGCTGATAGCTGTTGAAATTCACGGCGGCCTCCTCTGGGTACTACTCCGTTCCCGCGCGTTGCGGCGTTGAAGCCCGTATCTTGTCGTTAAGCTTCCATTTCGGCGGATAAAAGAGCTCGATCTGTTTGTGGATTGGCTCGAACTTCTGTTTAATTCGAGTTCGCCCGGTCCTTCCGATAACCTCTGGATGTGCGACACGCGCGTACTTGTCGACTTCGCAGAACAAATTCTGGCAGTCGATAAGTTGCAACCGGCGCCCCCATAGCGATCGGAAATTCAGTCCGAGCCGCTCGAACTCCTGTTCCTGCAAGTCGGCCATCAACCGAATGAGCTCGGGCTCGTTGAGACCGCCAGGATCGGCGAAACATTTGCGTAAACCGTCGCGAGCGCCCGGCCCGGGCACGACGAAGTCCATCTCGCTGAATTCGGTGAGCTCGCTGTAGTTGATGTCGGTGATGAATTGGTAGGCTAGGAAATCGCCGATCGTCGGATAGGCGCGCAGCTTTTCAAACCCTTCCTGCATGGTGCGGGCCTGCCCGATTCGTTCTGGCAATGCGTCCGCCATCATCCGTTCGAGTAGCAGCAGGTGGTTCTGATGCTTCGCCGGCCGGCCGAACGCACTGCTACCGGGCGGCATGATATAGGCCGCCGAATAAATTCGATGACCTGCGCGCATCGCCTGTGAGAGCAGCTCATCATAACGGTCGTAGCGATACGTTTCGAACGTGATCGGACCAGCTGCGTGCTCAAGCAATTCCCAGGTTTCGATCTTGTTAAAGAACTTAAACAGTAGGATACGAAAGAAGACCTCATGTGACGACTTTGGTAGATCCTCCCGATAGATCACATGGCGGATCAAATACTGACTCACGCGATCTGATGCGCGATAGGCATTCGTGAACTTATAAGCTGCAAGCACGGGGTTTTGCGTCCAAGGCCGCGGTTCACCGCGCGCGCGCCGGAAAAATACCGTCTGGCGTTCGGCCGCAAAGCGCCAGTAGCTCTCGTAGACCTCCGAGACTTTCGCCGGCGCAAGATGGCGAAGGATGATCGGCGCGGAGGTTGCCGCAGGCTGTAGGTCCACCGTGCGCGACGCCAAAGGCAAGTCCATCGGCAGCGACACCGATGTGTCGTCGTCGTGTATTTTTGTTGGGCGGACACGCGTTCTTTTCGCCGCCGCCAAAGGAAACTTTTTCCTCAAGACACGGCTCCCGCCATAGCAGGAGCAAGCGGCGCCGGGCTGATTTTTGCGGGCGGAGCCAAAAGCGTTTTGGCCGCGGCCACCAACGGCGCAAAATCACTGTCGCTCTTTGAAATGCGCTCAAGTTTGGCAACGCCCACCATGACGTTCAGACGGGCTAGCGGAAGGCCCATTTCACGAGACATGAAGGCGCCGAGCTGGGCAAGTCCGAGATAATTGCCGTAGGCCTTATCGAATATCTGCTGGGTAGCGTAAAAGGCATTCACGACAAGGCCCGCAGGCGTCGGTTCGAAGCTCACCTGCTGTAAGCAAGGGAACCCCAGTTGCGCGCTTGCGACATGATCGCGCTCGGGATCAAACGTTGTCGCCTGTAGCAACGAGCGGCGCACGCCTACTCGCGAATTGAACTGGGACAAAATCCACTCCAACTGATTGCCGTCGCATGGGCCGCGGCCATACATGACTAGGCGTTCAAAATAGAGGCCTCGACCGTTCGCTTTTTTGTTCATCGCTTGCCAACGCGGGAATGTCGCGCGATAGAGCGCAAATAGACGGGTGCGATCGCCTCGCGACATCTCCCAGAGACGCTGCGGAAATATTGTGAACGCAACGTCGTCGACGATAAGCTTACCTTTGCACTGCAGGAGTTTATCTAGCGACCGACGCACATTTTTGTCCTCGGCGACCGAGCCGTTCTCTCCAAAACCGCTGAGACTGAGGATCATAGGCGCGATCTCGGTACCAGCCCCCTCGAGAACGTGAAGCAACAGCCGGGACCACGCGCGCGACAGATTTGTGTCATCGATGATCACAGGTGCTGGCGCAACCCAAGTTTTCGACTTACTCATCCGGGTCATCCTCTAGATGGCGATATTTTGCGAGGCCCACATATGCTTCTGGCGCGATCCGAACAAAGGACGCCCACGCGCCTGCGTCAGCATTAACCTGTACAATCCCGGGACGGACGGCTCGGAAAAGCCTTCCATTTTCTAGGTCTTTTTCGAATGCGAGGCCGTTACCGGCGACTTCGGTGTCCCGCGGGAGCAGGAGCAGCGTCCTTACCTCCGCGTCGAGCGTCGGCGCAGCGCGATGATGGTCGGCGACAATCAACGGCTCGGGCATGAGCGCGCCGAGGATGTGAAGTCGCATGGCTTTGGGAGCGACGCGCTTCAGAGCAGCAGCCCGTCCTCGCGACAACATGTTCACGCCTGCGGAGAGGTGGGTAAGGAGTGTCGCGTAGCCGACGCCAAACTCGCAGGCGATCGTGAACATTTGCGCCGCCGTCGCGGTCTCTGGTGCCCAGCCGCGCACCGCGAAGGCGCGCCGCAAGCCGATGATCGGCATAAGGACGAAACCCGCGAAGGTGTCAGCGAGGAACTCTTTCGGATCCTCCCAACGTTGCGCCTTCGCGTCCTCGCGCAGTTCATCGATCGACGATCCGTGTCCGAACACATGGTGGCCAAGTTCGTGCGCACAATTGAATGTTCGTCGCGGCAGCGGACGCCGTGCCGAGAGATGAATACGCGGCGATGCGCTGCGCTGGTACATTCCTTCCATGTTGATGTTGTTGAAGCGCACCGTGACACCGAGCGTGTCGCATAGCCCGTATATGCAGATCGGATTAACCTGATCGAGCTTGCCCTTCGCCCTCGTGGCGGCCGCCGCCTGCATGGCCTGCGTCGCCAGCGCGCGACGATTGAAGCCGGGATTGGTGGTCCGCATCACACTCGTCAACGATCGCCTCCCTCGGCGTTCGGCTTAGAATCGCTGCGCATGGCGGCAAGGAGCTTGAGCAGGCGTTCCAGGTCGTCGGGTTTGAGTTTGGTGAGTTCGCGCGCAGCGAGTTCAAGCCGCGGATCTTGGGCGTCGATCGTCTCGGGCGCTTCTCCGAGCAGCCAAGCGACGTTGACGTCGTAGATTTCAGCGAGACGAGCTAGTTCTTCGGCGGATACGCGGCGATTGCCGGCCTCCATCTCCGAAACTGACGGGCGATGCAGACCGAGCATCTTGGCGACGTGGCCTTGAGAGAGGCCCGCAAGTTTGCGCGCCTCCTTCAGGCGTTCTGATATCTGGCTACGCTTGGTGGCATCCGGTTCGGTCATGCCGCCGCCGCTTCCTTTTCGCTCTGATGCTTAAGCAGTTCGCAGACGAACGACGCAGTCTCGTCGATGGAGCGCGGGAGCTTGGTAGTCTCGTCGACGAAGATATTCACGTCGTTGGGGATCACGGCGCCGATTTCGGTGGCTAGGATCGTGGTCGCCACGGGCCAGACCTTACTGTCGAACTTCGGGATGTGCTCGACGGGCTTCGTCGAGCCAGTCAGTGGCGGACACTCAAGGCCACTATCGACTTGGATCTGGGTCAGAATGCCGATCAATGTTTCTTTCAGCGTGGCGGGGTCCATAAGCGCCTCCTTGATTAATGGTAAGATAATCTTACAGCATGTCGGCGTCAAGAGGCGCGCCGTCGCGGTCCATAAATTTCATTTGGACGTAAGCTCTTCTCCTGTGGCGTGGTTCTGTACGATCATAAGGATGTTGTTCCGTTCGGCGATCGGCTCGCAGCGGCCCCTTTGTCGTGCCTTTGGGGTTGAGCAGGCTGCAAAGCCCAATCACACCACCAAGCGTTTGTGATCGGCCCCGGATGCTCTCTTTCCCTTTCCCTGTTTTTCCACGCCAGAGCCCTACGCCTCCGACTGACTTGTTGCATCGCGTCGGCATCGGCCTTTCTTAATCGACCCCGGTTTCGAGCCGCCGACAAGCGATTCGACGAACACCGGGGACAGCAGTGGCGGCTCACGCTCAACAAGCAGAAGCAATGTCGCGCGGCGCGCGCATGCTGCGCACGGCGCTGGGGCCGCGGATCGCGGAATGGCTCGACGACGACAGCGTCGTCGAAATCATGCTCAATCCAGATGGAAGGCTCTGGCTTGATCGGCTGACGAGCGGATTGGAAGATGCGGGCGCGCGCCTCTCGCCCGAAGATGGCGAGCGGATCGTGCGGCTCGTTGCGCACCATGTCGGCTCCGAGGTTCATCCGGGCGCGCCGCGCGTCTCGGCGGAGCTGCCCGAAACAGGCGAGCGCTTCGAGGGTTTGTTGCCGCCCGTCGTCGCGGCGCCGGCTTTTTCGATCCGCAAGCCGGCGGTCGCCGTCTTCACGCTCGATGATTATGTTGCCGCCGGCATAATGGGGTCGCAGCAGGCGTCGATCCTGCGCGCCGCGGTCGTCGAGCGAAGCAATATTCTTGTCGCTGGCGGCACCTCGACCGGCAAGACGACGCTCGTCAATGCGCTGCTGGCGGAAGTCGCCAGGACGAATGATCGCGTCGTTCTGATCGAAGACACTCGCGAACTGCAATGCGCCGCGCCGAACCTTTTGGCGCTGCGCACCAAGGAAGGCGTCGCGACGCTTTCTGAACTTGTCCGCTCATCGCTACGCCTGCGGCCGGATCGCATTCCGATCGGCGAAGTGCGCGGCAGCGAGGCTCTTGATCTTTTGAAGGCGTGGGGAACCGGACATCCGGGCGGCGTCGGCACGATCCACGCCGGTTCCGCGCACGGCGCGCTGCGCCGCCTCGAACAGCTCATCCAGGAAGCCGTCCTCACCGTGCCGCGCGCGATGATCGCCGAGACGATCCAGATCATCGCCGTGCTGGCGGGACGCGGTTCAGAGCGCCGGTTGATCGAACTCGCCGCCGTTCAGGGCCTAAACGAATCCGGCAACTACGCGCTCGCCGACCTCACTTATCTCAAACTCGGAGACGATCATGAATAGGGTTTGTTTTCGCAAACGCTTTGCCGTTGGCGCTCTCATTGTCGGCGTCGCCGTTCTCTCGAACCCCGCCTTCGCCGCCGGCTCCAACATGCCCTGGGAGCAGCCGCTCCAGCAGATCCTGCAGTCGATCGAAGGACCCGTCGCCAAGATCGTCGCGGTGATCATCATCATCACCACGGGCCTGACGCTCGCCTTCGGCGACACGTCGGGCGGGTTTCGGCGGCTAGTGCAGATCGTCTTCGGTCTTTCCATCGCCTTCGCCGCGTCGAGCTTCTTCCTGTCCTTCTTCTCCTTCGGCGGCGGAGCCCTGGTCTGATGGAGAACGCATCCATTCATAATGGCGGCTCGGTCGCTGGCTTCCGCGTTCCCGTCCATCGCGCCTTGACCGAACCGATCCTGCTCGGCGGCGCGCCGCGCGCCATCGCCATTCTCAACGGCACACTTGCCGCGGCGCTCGGTCTCGGTCTGCGTCTCTGGATCGCCGGGCTCGCCTTCTGGGTCGTGGCGCAATTTGCCGCCGTCTGGGCGGCGAAGCGCGATCCCGACTTCGTCGAAGTCGTGCGCCGGCATCTGCGCTACCCCGCGCATCTTGGCGCCTGAGGAGAGGCGTTCATGCTGAACCTCGCCGAATATCGCAAGAAGCCGCAAAGTCTCGCCGATTTCCTGCCATGGGCGGCGCTGGTTGCGCCCGGCGTCGTCCTGAACAAGGACGGCTCGTTCCAACGGACAGCGCGGTTTCGCGGGCCGGACTTAGACAGCGCGACGCCGGCCGAACTCGTCGGCGCGACGGCGCGCCTCAACAATGCGCTGCGGCGCCTCGGATCCGGCTGGGCGATCTTCGTCGAGGCGCAGCGTAATCCAGCGCAGCATTATCCCGTAAGCCGCTTTCCCGATCCCGTCTCGGTGCTCGTCGACGAAGAGCGCAGGGCGCAGTTCGAAGAGGAAGGCGCCCATTTCGAGAGCGGCTATTTTCTGACCCTTGTCTATCTGCCGCCGGAAGACGATGCGGCGGGGGCGGAGAGCTGGCTCTATGAAGGACGCGCGTCTGGCGACTCGCCACGCGCGATGCTCGCCGGCTTTATCGATCGGACCGATCGGCTGCTGCAGTTGATCGAAGGCTTCGCGCCGGAAGCCGACTGGCTCTCCGACGCCGAGACGCTGACCTATCTTCATTCCTGCGTCTCGACCAAACGCCACAATGTGCGCGTGCCCGAGACGCCGATGCATCTCGACGCCATTCTGGTCGACGAGCCGCTGACTGGCGGCCTGGAGCCGCGGCTTGGGAGCGCGCATCTGCGCACCCTCACCATCATGGGCTTCCCCTCTGCGACCTATCCGGGCGTTCTCGACGAACTCAATCGGCTCGCCTTTCCCTATCGCTGGTCGACGCGGGCGCTCACCCTCGACAAGGGCGATGCAACGAAAGTGCTCACCCGCATCCGCCGGCAATGGTTCGCCAAGCGCAAATCGATCTTCGCCATCCTCAAGGAGGTGATGACCAACGAAGCCTCCGTGCTGGTCGACACCGACGCCCACAACAAGGCGCTCGACGCCGATGCGGCGCTGCAGGATTTGGGCTCCGATCTCATTGGCGAAGCCTATGTGACGACGACGCTGACCGTCTGGGACGATGATCCGCGCCTCGCCGACGAAAAGCTGCGGCTCGCCGAGAAGGTCATTCAGGGCCGCGACTTCACTTGCATGGTCGAGACGGTCAACGCCATCGAGGCCTGGCTTGGCTCGCTCCCCGGACATGTCTACGCCAATGTCCGTCAGCCGCCGGTTTCGACGCTGAATCTCGCCCATATGATTCCGCTCTCGGCGGTCTGGGCGGGACCGCTGCAGGATGCGCATCTCTCCGCGCCGCCGCTGTTCTTCGCGCGAACCGAAGGATCGACGCCGTTTCGCTTCTCGCTGCATGTCGGCGATGTCGGTCATACGCTGATTGTCGGTCCGACCGGCGCCGGCAAGAGCGTGCTGCTGGCCTTGATGGCGCTGCAGTTTCGCCGATACGAAAATTCTCAGGTTTTCATCTTCGATTTCGGGGGATCGGCGCGGGCCGCGACCCTCGCCATGGGCGGCGACTGGAACGATCTTGGCGGCTCGCTCAATGACGACGCCGTCGATCCGATCTTCCTGCAGCCGCTCGCGCGCATCGATGACGTCGCCGAGCGCGCCTGGGCTGCCGAATGGATCGCCGCGATCCTCGCCCGCGAAAATGTCGGCGTCACGCCGGAGGTCAAAGAACATCTCTGGACGGCGCTCGGCTCCCTCGCGTCGGCGCCGGTTACTGAGCGCACGCTTACGGGCCTTTCCGTCCTGCTGCAATCGAACGCCCTCAAGCGCGCGCTAAAGCCTTTCTGCCTTGGCGGACCGCATGGACGGCTGCTCGACGCGGAGGCCGAAGTGCTTGGGGCCGAAAACATCCAGACTTTTGAAACCGAAGGGCTGATCGGCTCATCGGCCGCGCCCGCGGTTCTCACCTATCTCTTCCATCGCGTTGAGGGCCAACTGGATGGTTCCCCGAGCCTCATCATCATCGATGAAGGCTGGCTCGCGCTCGACGACAAGGGTTTTGCCGGCCAATTGCGCGAATGGCTGAAAACCTTGCGCAAGAAGAACGCCTCCGTCGTCTTCGCCACCCAGTCGCTCGCCGATATCGAAACGAGCCCGATTGCGCCCGCAATCGTCGAGAGCTGCCCGACGCGGCTCTTCCTGCCCAATGAACGCGCTTTCGAACCGCAGATCGCCGCCATCTATCGCCGCTTCGGCCTGAACGATCGCCAGATCGAGATCATCGCGCGGGCTATTCCTAAGCGCGACTATTACTGCCAGTCGCGACGCGGCAATCGCCTGTTCGAACTAGGACTCGGTCCCCTGGCCCTGGCGCTCTGCGCGGCGTCCTCGAAGACAGATCAAAAACTCATTTCCGGGCTCGTCGCCGAATATGGCCGTCGAGGCTTTGCGCGCGCCTGGCTCGTCAGTCGTGGCCTCGTCTGGGCCGCCGATCTTCTCTCCCAACAATACGAACTGGAGGCCGCGTCATGAATCACAGTCGCTTCCCTATCTCCGCAAGCCGCCTCGCGCTCGCTCTGGCGCTGTCCCTCGCGCCGCTCGGGGCACCGCGCGCGCAGTTCATGGTGTTCGACCCGAGCAATTACGCCCAGAACGTGATGACGGCGGCGAATACGCTGCAGCAGATCAACAATCAGATCACCAGCCTTCAGAACGAGGCGACGATGATCATCAATCAGGCGCGCAATCTCGCGAGTCTCCCTTACTCGTCGCTGCAGACTATCCAGCAATCGATCGCGCAGACGCAACAGCTCCTGCATCAGGCCCAGCGCATCGCCTATGACGTCCAGCAGATCGATCAGGCTTTCGCGACGCACTATGGCGCGGCGAATGTCTCGATGAGTTCGGCGTCGCTGATCGATGGCGCCCGACAGCGCTGGCAGAATTCTCTTGCGGGGTTCCAGGACGCGCTGCGCGTTCAGGCCGGGATCGTGCAGGGCATCGAGACCACCCGCTCGGAAGCAAGCACGCTGATCTCCTCCAGCCAATCGGCTGTCGGCGCCCTGCAGGCCTCGCAGGCCGGCAATCAGCTGCTCGCTCTGCAAAGCAAGCAACTCGCCGATGTGACGGCGCTACTCGCCTCGCAGGGACGCGCCCAGTCGCTCGAACTCGCGCGTCAGGCCGAAGCGCAGGAACAGGCGCGCGAACAAATGCGCCGCTTCATCGCGCCTGGCCAGGGCTATCAGCCCGGCAATGTCGCCATGTTTCATTGAGGGCGCGCCGCGATGAAAATCGAAGATTGGATCGCTCCCGAGAATATCGGCTTTATCGCGCTCGGCGTCGTGATCGGCGCCATCGCTCTTGTCGGCGTCGAGGCGGCCTGCGACGCCGACGTGGCGGCGAGAGCGCAATCGTCGTCGGTTTTGCCCACGGGCGCGCCGGTAGAAGCGCCTCGGATCGACGGAGAGCTGCTGCGCTGCGCGACGATCCCGATCGAACAGGCCGATGATCCCAAATGCCGCGCGCTTTGGGCCGCGCAGCGACGAAAATTCTTCGCGCCGCCGGCCGAGCCCGCCGAAGACGAGCCGCTCGACATGTTCCTCTCGGCGCCGCGCACGCTCGAAAAGCCCGCGCCGACGACCGCGCCCAAAACGTCGCCGACGCCAAAGCCCTTACAAAAGCTCAAGAGCGAGTGACGTCACATGGGCGGGACCGGCATCATCGATCGCTTTCTTGAGGTCTTTACCTCCTATGTCGACTCCGGCTTCGGCCTCCTCGGCGGCGAAGTCGGCTTTCTGGCGTCGACGCTGGTCGTCATCGACATCGTTCTCGCCGCGCTCTTCTGGAGCCTCGCGCCGGACGAGGACATCATCGCCCGTCTCGTCAAGAAAACCCTCTTCGTCGGCGTCTTCGCTTATCTCATCGGCAACTGGAATCATCTCGCCCGCATCATCTTTGAGAGTTTCTCCGGCCTTGGCCTCAAAGCCGCGGGCAGCGGCCTCGCTGCGGCGGATTTTCTGCGTCCCGGCCGCGTCGCGCAGGTCGGCATCGACGCCGGCCGGCCGATCCTTGAAGCGATCTCCGGCTTGATGGGTTATGTTTCCTTCTTTGAAAACTTCATTCAGATCGCCGTTCTGCTCTTCGCCTGGCTGATCGTTCTTCTCAGCTTCTTCATCCTCGCCATCCAGCTCTTCGTCACGCTGATCGAGTTCAAGCTGACGACGCTGGCCGGCTTCGTTCTCATCCCCTTTGGTCTCTTCGGCAAGACGGCCTTCCTTGCCGAACGCGTCCTCGGCAATGTCGTCTCCTCCGGCGTCAAAGTGCTGGTGCTCGCCGTCATCATCGGCATCGGCTCGACTCTGTTTGCGCAGTTCACGCAAGGGGCCGGCGGCGCGCAGCCGACGATCGACGACGCCATGACATTGGTGCTCGCGGCGCTGACGCTTCTCGGTCTCGGCGTCTTCGGTCCCGGGGTCGCGAACGGCATCGTCTCAGGCGGACCGCAGCTTGGCGCCGGCGCCGTCGTCGGAACTAGTCTCATTGTCGCTGGCGGCGCGGCCGCCGGCTATGGCGCGGCGCGATACGCCGGCGTCGCCATCGCTTCGCTTGGCGGTAACCGCGACACCGCTGCCGCGACGATGATCCCGCCGGGGAGCGGACCGGGATCGCCGAGCGCGCCGCCTTCAATGGGCGCCCCGCCGCCTTCGGGACCAAATGGCGGGCCGGGAGGAGGAACGGGCGCGGCGCGCGGGCAGTCCGCCGCTTCGACGATCGGCGTAGCGTCAGTTGCGAGCGGCGGCGCCGATGCTTCGATGACGCCAAACGCCGCTGCGTCTCCTTCCAGCGGCGAGCCGGCTTGGGCGAAACGCTTGAAGCGCGCGCAAACCGTCAGCCACGGCCTCTCTCTCGCCGCTCATTCCGTCCGCGCCGGCGACGCCCATGGCGCCGGCGCGTCCATCAACCTCTCCGAGGCGCGCTGATGTTCAAACGCTCTTCTATTCGCTACGGGCGAACGCCCGAACCCGAAACGCCTTACCAAAAAGCCGCGCAAGTCTGGGACGAACGCATCGGCTCAGCGCGCGTGCAGGCGAAGAACTGGCGGCTGATCGCGCTCTGTAATCTCTTTCTCGCCGGCGGCCTCGCTGCCGCGCTCGTCTGGCAGGGCGCGCGAGGATCGATCGTTCCCTGGGTCGTGCAGGTCGACAAGATCGGCGAAGCGCAGGCGATCGCGCCGGCAATCGCCGACTACAAGCCGACCGATCCGCAGATCGCCTGGCATCTCGCGCGCTTCGTCGAGAATGTCCGCGCGATTCCTGCCGATCCCATCATCGTCCGCCAGAACTGGCTAAAGGCCTATGATTTTGTCACCGACAAGGGCGCGGCGGCCTTAAATAACTATGCCCGCGCCAACGACCCTTTCGCCAAGATCGGCCAGATTCAAATCGGCATCGAGGTCGCCAGCGTCATTCGCGCCTCCGACGATTCCTTTCGCGTCGCCTGGACCGAACGCCGTTACGAGAACGCCAGTCTCGCATCGACCGATCGCTGGACCGCCATCCTCACCATCGTCGTTCAACCGCCGCGTGACGCCGAGCGCCTGCGCAAGAATCCGCTCGGCGTTTTCATCCACGCCGTCAACTGGTCGAAGGAACTCGGACAATGACGCTGCATTCGCTTCGCGCTTCGATCATTATGCTTCTCGGTTCCACAGCGCTGACCGGTTGCTCCACCTTCAAGCCGCCTGAGATCGAATACGACGATATCCCGTCTCCAGCCACGCTGCAGAGCGATCCGCCAGGCCCCGTCAAAATCGTCGAAGTCCCCAAACTCCTGCCGCTGCCCGGCCAGCTTAAATCCCTCGCGCGGGGCGGGGGCGAGCCTCCCGAGCCGAGCGATCCAAAAATACGAGTCGAACAGGCGAACGCCGCCGCGCGGATACAACCGCGTCGCGCCGGCTATATCAATGCCGTCCAAATCTATCCGTTTTCCGACGGCGCGCTCTATCAGGTCTACGCCTCTCCCGGCGAGATCACCGACATCGCCCTGCAGGACGGCGAGCAGCTCGTCGGCTCCGGTCCCGTCGCCGCCGGCGACACGGTGCGCTGGATTATCGGCGATACGGAAAGCGGCGCGGGGAATGCGCGAAAAACCCATATCATGGTCAAGCCGACGCGCGCCGATCTGATGACCAATCTCGTCATCAATACCGACCGGCGCACCTATCATCTCGAACTGCGCTCGACCGAGAAAACCTATATGGCCTCCGTATCCTGGCAGTATCCGCAGGACGAGCTCATTGCGCTGCGCCGCCAGAATGTAGCCGCCGAGGCTGCCGCGCCAATCGATGTCGGTCTCGATCTCTCAAGACTCAATTTTCGTTACACCATCGAGGGCGACGCCGCGCCCTGGCGGCCGCTGCGCGCCTTCGACGACGGCCGCAAGGTCTATGTCGAGTTTCCGCGCGGGATCTCCCAGGGCGAGATGCCGCCGCTCTTTATCATTGGCGCCGCCGGCGACAGCCAGCTCGTCAATTACCGCGTGCGCGGCAATCACATGATTGTCGACCGGCTCTTCGCCGCCGCGGAACTGCGCTTTGGCGCCGACTCGCAGCAAGTCGTTCGTATCGTGCGCAGCGACGGGAGGCCGGCAATATGAGCGCGCCGGAGCACGAGAAGAGGCTCGCCGAGGAACTGCGGCTTCGTCCCGAACGCCCGCCGGTGACGCGGCTCTCGCGGCGCGTGCTGATCGCGCTTTCCGGCGTCTCCGCCGCCGCCATTCTGGGACTGACCGTCTTCGCTTTGCAGCAGCGCGGGCGCTCCGGCCCCGCGCCCGAACTCTACAATACAGAAGCGAAGACGACCGCCGATGGCCTCGCGGCGCTGCCGCCGGACTATACGGGCCTTCCCAAAAATGTTCCGAAACTCGGCCCGCCGCTCCCCGGCGATCTCGGCCGGCCGATCCTCGCCGCGCAGGGCCAATTGCCGCAAACAACCGTCGATCCGGAACAGCAGCGCCTCGGCCAGGAGCGCGAAGCGGCGCGCATCGCGAAACTCTTCGCATCGACGAATGCGCATGAGCGTCCGGCGGCCGCCCCGATAACGCCAGCTTCCCCAGCATCGGCAAACGCCTCTACATCGCCGGGCGTCGAATTCGGCGAGGCGCCGCCGATTGATCCTGGCGCCATTCAAAATATGCAGGATCGCAAACTCGCCTTCATCAGCGCGCCCGCCCATCGCCACACGGTGAGTTCCGATCGTCTGGCGCAGCCCGCTTCTCGTTACGTCTTGCAGGCCGGCGCCGTCATTCCGGCGGCGCTCGTCACCGGCATCCGTTCCGATCTTCCCGGTCAGATCACCGCTCAGGTTACCGAGAACATCTATGACAGTCCGACCGGGCGCTTTCTGCTTATTCCGCAGGGCGCGAAGCTGATCGGTGTCTACGACTCCCAGATCGCTTTCGGCCAGTCGCGCGTGTTGCTGGTTTGGAATCGGCTCGTCCGTCCCGACGGCCAATCCATCGCGCTGGAGCGCCAACCCGGCGCCGACGCCGCGGGTTATTCGGGGCTGGAAGACGAGGTCGATCATCATTGGCTACGGCTGGCGGGAGCCGCCGCTCTCTCGACCATTCTCGGCGTCGGCACACAGCTCGGAACCGCAGGCGAGGAAAGCGCGCTGATCCAGGCGCTGCGCCGCGGCGGCGCGCAAAGCCTCAATCAGACCGGCCAACAGATTGTCGGCCGCAATCTCAACATTCAGCCAACGCTGACCATCAGGCCCGGCTTCCCGGTGCGCGTTATCGTCACGCGCGACCTGGTGCTTGCGCCCTATGGCGCCCCGTCGGCGATCCAGACGACCGGGCTTGATCCATGACGAAACTAAAGCTTTCCGGCGTCCAGGAAGAGAAGCCCGTCAAACTCTCCGTCACCTTGCCAGCCGGCCTGCATCTGGACCTCATCGCCTATGCGCAAATCCTCGCGCATGAGTCAGGGCAAAAGGTCGAACCGGCCCAACTCATCGCGCCCATGCTGGAGCGATTTATCGCCAGCGATCGAGGGTTCCGCAAGGCGCGTGGGGTGGATCGCAATGCAAACCCGAAACCTTCTACAACTTCGGTGAAGAGCAATCTTGCAACATTGAGCGCGCAAGACTGAGAAAGCGCCGCAACGCCGGATTGTCGTTGCCCGGCAGCCAGACGGCGCAAAAGGCGAGATGGCTGTCGTCGCGCCGGAGCTGTCGAAAAGCGACGCCGGGATAGCAAATCCAAACATTTGAATCGCTCACAAGGCCGAGGCCAAATCCCAGCACAACAAGTTTCATCACGGCGTCTTGTGAAATGTCATGGGTTTCGAGCGACATTCGGTCGCCGAACCCCGCAATGCGATCGGCTGCAACTCTGTCGAGCCCCGCGTCAATCGCCTCGCGGCCCAGAATAAAATGCTCGTCCTTCAGCAAATCCCAATCGACGATGTCACAACCGGCGAGCGGATGTTGGTCAGGCAAGGCGACGCAGACGCCGGCATTCCAATATCTTTCGATATCGCAGCCAGGCGCTGGCGTTCCATCGACCAGAAAAGCGACGTCGAGACGACGCTCCATAATTCGCGCGATCTGATCCGGAGCCGGACCTTCGTAGAATTCCATTGCGACGGCGGGATGCGCCGCCCGATAATTGTACAGCAGCGCGCTCAGGCAACCATTGATAGTGGAAGGGAGAACTCCGATGCGGATCATGCCCTCCGCGCCGCGTCCTGCCGCCAAAGCGTTCGCCACCGCATGATCGATTTCGGCGAACGCGGCCCGCGTCCGATCGAAGAAATGTTTGCCAGCGACCGTCAGTCGGACGCCGCTTAATTGTCGTTCGAACAGAGATACGCCCAGCTCATTTTCGAGCGCCTGAACGCGGCGGCTAACGGCGGATTGACGCACCCCAAGCGCCCGGGCGGCGTGACTGACGCTTGCATGGTCGGCGACGAGAAGCGCCTGCGAAATCGAGACGAAATCAATCGCTTTGTTCTTTCGTGTCGATCGTCCCGATGTTTCACTCGGTTGGCGGATCCGCCGTGGGGGATTCGAATGTCGAGCCATGGCGTGGCGTCAATATTTGTAAATGAGGCTGGCGGACACGGACCTTGGCTCGTCGCAGAACATCGAACCGTCGGACGTCCAATTGGGACGATTGGTCAGATTGGTCGCATTGATTTCGAGCTTGAGATTGTCGGTGAAATTATAGGCAAGCGAGTCGCCGAGCATTTGCTGGGGGAGGAGGGTGAACCCGTAAGTGTTGGGCAGCGTCGCCTCGGTGCGGCTGGCGTAGAAGTAGCTTACGCCCAGTTCGAGCCCTTTCAGCTCGCCCGAGACGAAGGCGTAGTGAGCATTGAAGTTATAGACCCGGCGCGGCGCGCTGAGGAGATCGCCGCCCTTCTGCGAAGGGGTGTTCGAATCCTTCGACACGAGCGCATGCAGGAAAGTGGCAAAGATTGGGCAGGATTTCCCAGCCGACATTGACCTCGATCCCGTGGCTGTGCTGCCGGCCGGTGACGACGGAATAAAAGGCTGTTCGTAGTCGAAAAACAGCTGCGTGGTTTTCGCGTAGAAGCCGTTCAAGTTCCAGTAGACGCTCGACCGGGCCAAGATGAAGAGCATCATCCAGAGCCATAAGCCGTCGGCGCGATGCAGATCGAAATTAATGCGATAGAAGGAGGCCGAAAGCTTCACGAGCCACGCCGGCTTCCAGCGCGAAAGATAGCTCTTGCCGGCGGCGAGCCGATCGCCGTGAACGGCGCGCCGGGATAGATGGCTAAGATTGGGTTGCCGTTGGCGAATAGATCGGCCGATTCAAAATATCTCGCGTTGGTTAGATTTCGGATGTTGAGTTGCGCCGTCGTCTTCGTGCCCCACCATGAATTCCAGCTATAGCCCGCCATGGCGTCGAAGCGCACATAGCCCGAAAGCTGAAACGTCCCCTGATTGTTTCCCTGCCGGTTTCCGACGACATAGGCTCCGAAGCCGAGACTCAGGCCATCGAACCCCACGCCCTTGCTTCGTTGTGGGCCGATCGCTCTCGTCGCCAAGGTGATCGGGACTGCGTCGATTTCAGATAATCTTGCTTTCGTCCATTCGATCGCCTCGTGGGCACCCGCTGGGTTAGATACTGCCTGCGCGACCAAATTCGTGAAGCCCGGATGGGGCCTGGACGTCAAGGTCGCGGTCGGCGATAGCGCCAACGCTGTTGAAGGGAAAATGAGTAAACTTACCCCAGCGATACCGGTCAGTTTTAAAGACATTTTCGCCTCCTTTCAGGCAAAACAAACTCTGAATTAGCGCCGAGCAACTCGCGCCCGTCGCTAATAAATTTCAGGCGACATTCATTCGTCGCGCTATCCAATCTTAGCTACAGCCTCAGAGATCTTCTTCCATGCGCGCTCATAGACGGAAATGGCCTCGTCCAGGCCCCCCTTGATGGCCTTCCAAGATTCATCCCCGGCCGTCGAGACTTTCCCTATCTTGGCCTCGACTTTCTCGGTTTCGGCGGCAACGTGGCGAAACGCGGCGTCGGCCTCTCCCAGCGCGTGATCAATCGAGGCCGACGCGGCGTCCCGGATGGATTGCAGGGAGGACTGCCAGGACCGGCGCTGAGCTTCGGCTCGAGCCGCGAGCGCCTTCTTTACGACGTTGGCCTGACCCTCGGCAGCGGTAAGAAAGTCCCGGAATGCTAATTCGAACTCAGTCAAATCCGCCTCGATGGCGACGTAGGCATCGTCGGCGATTGCCTTGGCAGCCGCCACTTCGGATTGGACGGCGTCGACTTTGGCCTTGAAGGCATCCCGCGCGGTCCGAATCCGAGCGATAGCATCGGTGCGAGCGTCGCTCTTCCATGCCTCTATGGAACCATCGACCGCCGCCAGCGTTGCATCGATTTCATCGAGCTTTTGTTTCGCCCACGTGAGATACTCATGAGCGAGATGTTGTTTTGTCATTGTTTCGGTCCTTTCGGTTATTGCCTCGGATTGATTTCCGGCGGCGTCGAACGGCTCTGCTGCCTCACCCGGGTTTGGACAGCAATTCGCGAAGAGCGAATTGCCTGATAGTCCTATTGAGGCGCTCAAGCCGGTCTGGATTGAACTGATCCCAGCCCAGAGTGCCCAATGTCATATTGCGAAGGGTTCGAAAGTTCACGATTGAAGCAAGCACGACGGCGACCCGGATTCGCAGCCCTTCATCGTCTGCATCACACCCGATTGCCTCGGCCGCCGCTTCGGTCAGCGCACGCCCAAAGCGGACGACAGCCTCTTCGTAAATCATTCGAAAAGCATCATCCGCCTCGTGTTCGCATCGAACGAAAAAAGAGGTCCATGCTTCTGGTTCAGAAGCGCCGATGACGAGGTCGATGTAGCTGCTGAGCGCTTCGTCGATCCGGGTGGTTTGATCCGCCCGATGCGAATCACGGAGACGTGCAACGACACCAGTTATTCGTTCGCGTGCGTAATCGGCGATTGTGCGCGCCGCAGCAAGATAGAGCCCGTGCTTTCCGCCGAAATGATAAGGGATGCTTGCCAAGTTGACGCCGGCTTTTTCTGCTAAGGCTCGCGTGCTGGCGCCTTCATAGCCATGCGCGCCAAAAACCTCGATGGCCACCTGGATCATTTTGGCTTGTGTGTCTCTGCTCAAGATGGAGTGACCATCCACCTTTTTTTCCGCTCTTAAGTCAGCTTGCCTCATCAGCTCGAAACCTCCATTTCCAATATTGATCATTCGAATGATCTTTACAAGCGTCCGCTGGGAGTTTACAAGGGTCCACTCGGAACAAGAGATCCAAGTGAGAGCGTCAGCGTGTCCGATCTGCGTCCGATGCGACCGTGGGAATCCGACCGCTCTAGCGCCCTTGATCGCGCCGGCGCCCGAAAGCCGGAGATCGATCCGTGCGACAACCTTCCGCCAAGTTGCGGCTTCCGCTCGCTGCCGCAGTTCTGTTAGCTGACCTGCCGGCCCAAGCTGCGCCAAAATCTACGATCGTATTGGGCTTGGCGGGACGTAGCGCTCGCAAGACGTTCTGTGACCTGACCCTTCAGCAATTGGCCGGAAAACCGCCCGAGCTGGCCCGGCGACCGCCAACGTAATATCCTTCAAAAAGAACCCATCCCAGGTCGCCGCTCACCCTCGCGCGCTCATTGCCTGAGACGAATCGCTAAAGGCCACCATGAACCGGAGATTTGAATGGGCGGCGATGCTCGTCGTTGCGATCGGCGTGGCTGGGGGGCTCATCTGGTGGCGGTACAGCCGTGTCGACGCGCTCCCGGCCTATCTGGCGCGAGGCAACGGACGGCTGGAGATGACGCGTATCGACATCGCCGTAAAATACCCCGGACGCATCATCGATCTACCGATCCACGAAGGCGACTCTGTGCGGGCGGGCATGATCCTCGCCCGGCAGGATACAGCCGAGGTTCAAACTCAAATCCTTGGCGCCGAAGCCCAGCGTCAGCGCGCGTTGAGCGCCATCGCGCGGGCGGAAGCCGAACTGGACGTTCGCTGATCGCCAATGTGGGTTCGATCGTGACGCGGCGACGAAATTAATTGGGGCACAGGACCTATGCGAGCCACCTCCGCGCTTCTATCGATGGCCGTCTTAATCGCCACATTGCCGAGCGGCTCTATTTTCCAAACCTACTTTGGCGCGCCTGCCTCGAGCGCTATGGCGAATGAAGCCTTCGACGCCTTCGTCCGCAAATTGCGCGGGGATAAAACGCCCGATGGCTTTGCGCTCGCCAACGGCAGGCTGGAAGCCCAGCAAATAGACATAGCGACCAAACTCCCAGGGCGCATCTCGCAGGTTCTTGCCGAAGAAGGGCAGATGGTCGATGCAGGCGAGATCGTCGCGAAAATGGACGTGATCGAACTTAAGGCGCAATTGCGAGGCGCCGAGGCGCTGGTTAGACGCGCAGGGCAAGCGAGAATTTCCGCAGAGGCGCTCATCGCCCAGCGACAGAGCGAAGTCAAACTCGCCAAGCAGCAGCTCGATCGCGTGGTGACCCTGCGAAGCAAGGGCTTTGCAACAGCCGAGCTGCTTGATCAACGGCGCTCAATTATGACGAGCGCCCAAGCGGCTCTCGACGCCGCCAAGGCGAATCTCGACGACGCCGTCGCGGCCATCGACGCCGCCAAGGCGGATGTGGCCAAAATTAATGCGACGCTCGACGACATGGTATTAAAAGCGCCTCGTCGCGGGCGAGTTCAATATAAATTGGCGCAGGCGGGCGAAGTGCTCGGCGCCGGTTCGCGCGTTCTGACTCTCGTCGATCTGGCCGACGTCTATATGACCGTGTTCTTTCCTGCCTCGGTTGCCGGGCATTTGAAATTGAATGACGACGCCAGGCTCATACTCGATCCAATCCCGCAATATGTCGTTCCGGCCAAGGTTTCCTTCGTCGCTAGCGAGGCGCAGTTCACGCCCAAGACGGTTGAAACTGCGGAAGAACGAGAAAAACTGATGTTTCGCGTGAAGTTGAGCATTGCGCCGAACCTGTTGCGGAAATACGAAGAGCAAGTCAAAGCGGGCGTGCGCGGGATCGCCTATGTGCGCGTCGACGCCAAGCGTCCATGGCCAACCAATCTCGCAGCGAAACTGCCGCAATGACGGACACGGCGGCTGAAATTCGCGCTGTAACGCACCGCTACGGGAAATTATTTGCGCTCGACAATGTGACGCTGATCGTTCCTGGCGGTTGCATGGCGGGGTTGATCGGGCCCGACGGCGTCGGCAAGTCCACGCTTCTCGCGCTCATTTCCGGCGTGCGCCGAATGCAGGAGGGCGAAATTCATGCGCTCGGCGGCGACATGCGCGCGCCGTCGCATCGAGCGGCGAGTTACGCCCGCATCGCTTACATGCCGCAGGGCCTGGGCCGAAATCTCTATCCGACATTATCCGTGCACGAAAACCTGGACTTCTTCGGTCGCTTGTTCGGCCAAAGCAAAGAGGAGCGCGTCCGCCGCATCGCCGAATTATTGGCCGCGACCGGACTGGCCCCTTTTCCCGATCGGCCAGCAGGAAATCTCTCTGGCGGGATGAAGCAAAAGCTCTCCTTATGCTGCGCGCTCATCCATGACCCGGATCTTCTGATCCTCGACGAGCCCACTACCGGCGTCGATCCTTTGTCGCGGCGACAATTTTGGGAGCTGATTGATCGGCTTCGCGCGCGGCGTCCCAATATGAGCGTGATCGTCGCCACCGCCTATATGGAGGAAGCCGAGCGGTTCGACTGGCTCGCGGCGATGGACGATGGCAAAATTCTCACGAGGGGCGCGCCCGGACAGATCATGGCCAGCGCCAGAAAAGACACTTTGGACGCAGCCTTCATTGCGCTTCTCCCTCCCGAGAAGCGCGCGGCGCATAAAACCGTCACCGTGCCGCCGCTTCAAACTGCCAATCGCGAGTTCTCGATCGAGGCCGATAATTTGACCAAGGCGTTCGGCGATTTCATCGCCGTCGATCGCGTCAGCTTTCGCATTGCACGAGGTGAAATATTCGGCTTTCTCGGGTCGAACGGCTGCGGCAAATCGACGACGATGAAAATGCTAACGGGGCTGCTACCGGCTACCGCCGGGTCTGCACGGCTGTTCGGCAAGAAACTTGATGCAGGCGACATGGAGACCCGTCGGCGCGTTGGTTATATGTCGCAATCCTTCTCGCTTTATGGCGAACTAACCGTGCGGCAAAACCTCGAGTTGCACGCCCGGCTCTTTTCGCTACCGAAGGAGCGCGGCGCCGAGCGAGTTGCAGAGATGTTGAAACGTTTCGAATTAGTCGAGGTCGCCGATAGCGCCCCGGAAGATCTTTCGCTCGGCATGCGGCAGAGACTGCAACTCGCTGTCGCAATCATTCACGAACCAGAAGTGCTGATCCTCGACGAGCCGACCTCCGGCGTCGATCCTGTCGCGCGTGATAGCTTCTGGCTCTCCCTCATCGAATTGTCGCGCAATGACGGCGTGACAATTTTCATCTCGACTCATTTCATGAATGAAGCGGAACGTTGCGACCGCATTTCCTTGATGCATGCCGGGAAGGTGCTCGCCATTGGCGCACCTGCTCGTCTTGTTGCGGAGAAGGGAAAAACCGCGCTGGAAGACGCCTTCGTCGCATATCTCGAAGATGCGGGCGGCGAAGCTGCTGTGGCGCCTCTCACGGATGCTCTCGCGTCGTCGTCAAACACAAGGGAGGCCCATCGAGCGCGCTTTTTCGGATTCGACCTCGGCCGCCTGTGGGCCAATACATATCGTGAATCGCTGGAGATTCTACGCGATCCTCTACGTCTCGCCTTCGCTTTGTTCAGCCCGCTGATCTTGATGATCACATTCGGATATGGAATTTCCTTCGACGTCGAGAATCTGCCCTATGCCGTCCTTGATCAAGACCGCACGCTGGAAAGCCGGGAGTTTCTCGAGAGCTTTTCCGGGTCGCGCTATTTTGTGCAAGAGAGCGATATCAATTCGACAGCGGAATTGGAACGACGACTCGTGAGCGGCGAGATCAAGCTCGCCGTTGAAATCCCTCCCAATTTTGGTAGGGATCTGATCAACGGCAAGACGCCGGAGGTGGCCGTATGGATCGATGGCGCGATGCCGTTTCGCGCCGAGACAATCCGCGGATATGTCGAGGGAATTACGCACAAATATCTGGCCGACCAGAGCACGCGACACGACGGCGCGGCGCCTCCCCCAGCGCTCGTTAATATGGAGACGAGATTCCGCTATAATCAATCGTTCAAGAGCGTCTACGCTATTATTCCCGGCGTGATCATGCTGATGCTCGCGCTCGTCCCGGCCATGATGACGGCGGTTAGCGTCGTGCGGGAAAAGGAAACTGGATCGATCGCCAATTTCCGTTCGACGCCGGTCCGACGATTGGAGTTCTTGCTCGGCAAACAGTTGCCATATGTCGCGATTTCTTTGTTGAGTTTCGGGATGCTCGTGCTTTCGGCGATTACGATTTTTGGCGTTCCGGTCAGAGGATCGGCGGCGACTCTCGCCATAGGCACTTTTCTTTACGTGTTTGCCACAACGGGGTTTGGTTTGCTCGTCTCGTCCTTTATCCGAACGCAAGTCGCCGCGATTTTCATTACCGCCGTGATCTCGATCATTCCAGCCGTCAATTTCTCCGGTCTTCTGGTGCCGGTGTCATCGCTGTCCGGATCGGGGCGCGTGTTGGGCCTCACCTTCCCGGCTGCATGGTACCATCAGATCAGCATCGGGACTTTTACGAAAGGATTGGGCTTCACGCTGCTATGGCCGGATCTGATTGCGCTGGGGGTCTTTACGCTCGTCTTTCTCGCCGCGGCGACCGTGGGCCTTCATAAGCAGGAGAGCTGAGATGCGATTTGCCCTGCCAAAGGCATGGTATCTCGTCATTAAGGAGTTCCACAGTCTATTGGCCGATCCTGTCCTTTTGGCTTTGATCGTGTATGTGTTCACCTTCGCCATTTATTCCATTTCGACCGGGATAAGTTTCGAGGTCGAGCACGCGAGCGTAGCGATCGTCGATGACGATCATTCGGAACTTTCGAGGCGTATCGCCGGCGCTTTGCTGGAGCCGTATTTTAGGCCTGCCGTCGTGATCGACGCTCGGGAGGTCGATGGAGCGATGGATTCCGGCCGCTTCGTTTTCGTCATTGAATTTCCGCCGAATTTCGAAGCTGACGTGCTCGCCGACAAAGGCCCCACTATTCAGGTCAATGTCGATGGCACGGCGCCGACGCTGGCAGGCAATGGCAATGTCTATTTGCAAAGCATCATTTCTCGGGAAGTGGCGAGTTTCGTAAGTCGTGACTCAGGCACCGTCCATCAACCTATCAATCTCGTGTCCCGCGCGAAATTCAATCCAAACTATCGTTCGGTGTGGTTCACGGCGATCATGCAAGTCATTAACAATATTTCCATTCTCTCGATCATTCTGACCGGAGCGGCCCTGATCCGGGAACGCGAGCACGGAACGATCGAGCATCTATTGGTGATGCCCGTTACGCCTATGGAAATCATGCTTTCAAAGATCATCGCCAATGGGTTCGTCATCATATGTGCAGCAGTTCTCTCCCTTTTTCTCGTTGTGCAAGGGTTATTGCATGTTCCGATCACCGGCTCAGTCGGACTTTTCATTTTCGGGGCGATCCTGTTTGAATTCTCGGTCACAGCGCTCGGCATTCTCATAGCTACTTATGTCAACACCATGGGTCAGTTCGGATTGCTCTCTGTGCCGGTCATCGTGATTCTCTATCTCTTGTCTGGCGGCGTCACGCCTTTAGAGACAATGCCGATATGGCTGCAAAACATCATGCGTTTCACGCCCAATACGCAATTCGTGAGCTTCGCGCAGGCGACGCTGTATCGAGGCGCGGGGCTTGAAATCGTCTGGCCGCAACTTGCAGCCCTTGTCGCCATCGGAATGGTGACGCTCCTGATCTGTCTTCTGCGATTTAGAAAAGTCGTGAGCAGCACTTGAAAAGACTGTGCAATTGCAACGAAGTCTTATGAGCACCCCTTCGGCACGATCAAGGCTCGCATGGCCGCAACCCACTTCCAGATGAAGCAGCTGCCAAACGTCGCCGGCGAGATGGCGTTGCAAGTGGCTCGACACGCTTTTTCCCGATCTACCATCGGGCAAGTAGTTTGACCTTGAAGGGGTCGACGTGGAGGATGGGTATGTGTGGGTGTGCGATTCACATTGCCGGGTGCTTCTCCAGCCGAGTGAGGACGGCGCACTCAAGGCGGGGTTGCGTCGTCGGCCAAGCCGGAATCTCCTAGCTAGCTTTTAAACCCTCGATCGATGTGCTCGAAAGGCAAGTGGCGCGCCGAAGGGGGCGAGCTGAGCAGCCGGAGGGAGCGCATCGATGTATGTTGTCGTCGACATCGGCGGGACGAAGACGCGGGTCGCCGGCTCTTCCGATCTTGCCGAACTTACCGAGGCGGTGATCCTCAAGACGCCGAGCGATTATCGTGACGCGCTAGAGCTTTTGCGCGCTGCGGCCTTGAAAGCGGCGGCCGGCGACCGAATTTTTGCTGTGGTGATCGGCGTTCCTGGCGTGCTGTCGCGCGACAAGCGCATCCTCGTCAATGCCCCCAACCTGCCAATTTGGAATGGCGCGACGTTGGCCGCCGACGTTGAGGCCAGTCTCGGCGCGCCTGTCTTACTGGAGAACGACACGGCGCTTGTGGGGCTAGGGGAAGCGACCGCCGGCGCTGGGCAAGGTTCCGCCATTCTCGCATATGTCACCATCTCCACTGGCGTGAACGGTGCGCGCATCGTCGACGGGAGAATTGACCGTGCGACCTATGGCTTCGAAATCGGCGAGCAATATATCGACGCCGGCGCGCTCAATTTCGAAGAGCTTGTCTCGGGACGCGCCGTCGCGAACCGCTTTGGCGCCGAACCCTGCGCGCTCGGAAAGGATCATCCAATATGGGATGAACTCGCCAAGATTACTGCGCGCGCGCTGCACAACGCCATCGCCCATTGGTCGCCAGACCGAATCGTAATGGGTGGGTCGATGATGCGCGAGATCGGCATCTCAATTGAACAGACAGCGACCTATCTACGGGCGCTGCCGCGAAAGACCCCCGCGCTTCCCGACATCGTCCACGCGACGCTCGGCGACTACGGTGGGTTGTGGGGCGCGCTCGCGCGACTCCGTCAAGGAGGCAAAGGCGCATCCTGCGGCGCCAAGGGTAATTCCGGCGGTTGACGTGGTTGCGCCTCGGCCGTTTCGCGCGACGCGTCCAGAGTCAGATGCAGAACTCGCCGGAAAAAGCGGTCACCGCTCTTTGGTCCGCCAATATGGATAAACGCCGTCGTCGCGAGTTCCTTTTCGAGGGCGGCGAAGAGCAGCTGCCGGGCGTGGGACGAAAGCGAGTCGAGCGCCTCATCGACAATGACGAAGCACGGCTTGTGAAGCAAGATTCTGGTGAAAGCCAGTTCCTGCTGCTCAACATCAGTCAGCTCCTGTTCCCATCGCGCGACGCGATCGAGCCAGGGAACGAAATGTCCAAGATCAAGCCGCGTCAGCGCGGCCACATAGGCTTCTTCTGGAAAGCTCGTTGGCGGCAAAGGATAGGAAAGCGAGCTTCGCAGCGACAAGTCTGGAAGGTAAGCGCGCATGGGAACGAAGAGAACGCGCTTTGCAGGCGGCGTGCGGACCATGCCGCTGCCAGCCGCCCACAAACCGGCGATCGTTTGAAACAAGCGAGTTTTGCCGGACTTGCGTTCGCCGACGATCAGCACGTGTTCGCCGGGCGCAATCTCGATGTGGGATTCGCTCAGGGTCGTGTGGCCGGCATAGGACAGGATGCGCAGATCGTCGAGAACAAGAAGATCAATTCCTGTCTCTTCGAAAGCAATGCGGCGCGCATCTGGAACGGCTTTGTCGAGATCAAGCAGCGCCTCGCGAAAGCCCGTCACGCGATGCAGGGTCGCGCGCCAATCGGCGATGACGCCGGCATTGTCGATGAACCAGCGAAGCGATTGCTGCACCTGCGTAAAAGCGCCGACCGCCATCAGCAAGCCGCCGAATGTGAGATTTCCGGCAAAATAGGCGGGCGCGGCGACGATAATCGGCGCGACGATGGTGAACCAGCCGTATCCGGCGGTGACCCAGGTCAGATTGGTCGTCGCTGCGACGAGCCGACGCAGCACCGTCAGCAGGCGATCAAACTCCTGATGCAGACGGTTTTCCTCGATATTTTCGCCGCGGCAGACGGCGATCGCCTCGATATGTTCATTGACATGCATCAACGCAAAGCGCAGGTCGGATTCGCGTCCATAACGCTCGGCGCCGAGTTCGACGAGTGGGCGGCCGAGGCGCCAGCTGCCGAAGGAAGCGATGCTGGCATAGAGCAACGCGCTCCACACCATGTAGCCTGGAATGGCGATTCTTGTTCCGAAAATGTCGAAGGTCACGCCCGTGGATAACGCCCAGAGCACTCCGATAAAACTTATGAGCAGTAAGGTGGCCTGTAGCAGGCCGACGCCGAGATCGGTCGAAAGCTCGGCGAGATGTTGCGCGTCGGCATGTATGCGCTGATCGGGATTGACGCCAATTTCGCCCATGCCGGCGATGCGGAAGCTACGATGCGGCGTCAGCCACTGAAGGAATAAGTCTCTCGTCAGTGACTCCCGCAATTTTAGCTTGGTCATGTTCGCGAGCCAAGTCTGCGTGACGTTGAGAACGAGCAGCGCGCCGGCGATGGCCGCGAAGACGATGAGCTGATCCCCGAAGCCGGAGAGATCCTTGCGGGCGAGCGCGTCATAAAAGGGCTTGTTCCAAGCATTGAGCCGAATCTGGCCATAGGCCGTGGCGCCGATGATGACCGCAAGACCGGCGCCAAGCCAAATCAGCGCGGACCGCTGGCGGGACCCCCTCAATGCGTCGAGGGTCAATCTCAAGTGCGACGAGAGACTTTCGGCCGCAATCCTGCGCTCGTTTGACGGCTGGTTCTCTGCATTCATCATCTTAGGACCGATCGCCCCCGCTTCTTGTCGACCGACTGCAACTGCTTTGTGACATTTGTGGTCTAAGAATCTGCTTAGGATAGTTTAAGCATAGAACGGATTGTTGCGCCGAAGCGAGGGTCTCGTCCTGTTGCGGCGCACCGCCAAACTGCGAGCGACGCCTTGAGCCGTATCGATGCCTTGTTGCACGCGATGACGCTGGAAGAAAAGCTTGGCCAGCTCAACCTCGTGACGGCCGGCCAGGCGGTCACTGGACCCGTCGTCTGCGGCGATACGACCAAAGACATAGCAGCTGGTCGAGTGGCCGGCGTTTTCAACCTTTGGGACCTTGAGGCGCTCATGCGCGCGCAGCGCTGCGCCGTCCAAGAGAGCAGGCTAGGCGTGCCGCTGCTGTTCGGTCTCGACGTGCTGCATGGATTTCGGACGATTTTTTCCATTCCACTCGCGGAAGCCGGCGCCTTCGATCCTCAATTATGGGAGCGCACGGCGTGCGCCGCGGCGTTGGAGGCGGCGAGCGAAGGAATCCATCTCACCTTCGCGCCGATGCTGGACGTGTCCCGCGACCCTCGTTGGGGCCGCATCGCCGAAGGGCCCGGTGAGGATCCGTTGGTGGGAGAAAGATTCGCGCAAGCAAAGATAAGAGGCTTTCAGGGCGACGACTTCTCCCGAATTTTTCCGCTGGCGGCCACCGCCAAGCATTTTTGCGCCGGCGGAGCCGCGACGGCGGGGCGCGACTACGCAGCCGTGGACGTCTCCGAACGCGCGCTGCATGAAGTCTATCTGCCGCCGTTTCGCGCCGCCGTGGAGGCGGGCTGTGCGGCGGTGATGACGGCGTTCAACAATGTCAATGGCGTGCCGATGTCGGCACAAGGCCGATTGTTGAACGGATATCTGCGGAGCCGGCTCAAATTCGACGGCGTCATCATGAGTGATTACACAGCGATCGCCGAATTAGTGGAGCATGGAGTCGCCGCCGATTCGATCGAGGCGGCGGCGATCGCGCTCAAGGCCGGCGTCGACATGGATATGGTCAGCGGCGTCTATCTTGCGCATCTGCCGGAAGCGCTCGCGCGCGGGCTCGTCGAGGAGCGCGACATCGACGTTGCGGTCGCACGTGTGCTGCAGTTGAAGGAGCGGCTGGGGCTTTTCGACGATCCCTATCGTGTCGCTCGGCTGGACGACAGCGTCAAGGAAACTCATTGCATACTGGCGCTGGAAGCAGCGCGGCGGTCAGCGACTCTCCTGATCAACCGCGGGCTTCTGCCGCTTTCCGCGAATCTGCGCCGCATTGCGGTCGTCGGACCTCTGGCGGATGCGGGCGCGGATATGCTCGGGCCCTGGTCGGCGGCAGGCGGCGCCGAGAATTGCGTCACGATCCTGGAAGGATTGCGCCGCGCTCTACCGTACTGCGAGATAGCACATCACAGCGGCGTCGCGATCGAGGGCGACGACGAGAGCGGGATCGCGCCCGCCTTCGCTCTGGCGGAAGGCGCCGACGCCGTCGTGCTCTGCCTTGGCGAAGCGGCGAGGATGAGCGGCGAGGCCGCCTGCCGCGCCTCTCTGGGACTTCCTGGCAAACAGCGCCAGCTTGCGGAGCGCGTTATGAGCGCCGGCGCGCCGACAGTCGCGCTACTGTCCTGCGGGCGCCCGCTTGCTGTCCCTTGGCTTTTCAAACGTGCGCAGGCGGTCGTCGCGGCATGGTTTCTCGGCCACAGGGCAGGCGAGGCGATCGCCGATATTCTGACGGGTCGCTTCAATCCTAGCGCGCGGCTCGCCGTCACCTGGCCGTGTGATGTTGGACAAGTTCCGATTTTCTATTCGGCGCGCTCGACTGGCCGGCCTTTCGACGCCGCCAATTTCTACACGAGTAGATATCTCGACTGTTCGAACGATCCACAATTTCCCTTTGGCCACGGCCTTTCTTTTTCGCGTACGACCTTATCGAATTTGCGCGTCGACTGTGCCGAATTGAAAACGAGCCAAACGACGAGAGTCAGAGTCGACGTGTGCAACGAGAGCGACATCGCCACCGAGGAAACGATATTTCTTTTTGCGCGCGACAGGGTCGCGAGCGTGGCGCGCCCGCTGATGGAGCTGAAGGACTGGAAGAAGATCGCTCTACAGCCGCAACAAGGCGCGACCATCGATTTCGTTCTGTGCGCGCAGGCGTTCCAGTTTCCAGGCGAGAATATGGAGCCTACCGTTGAACCCGGTGGCGTCGACATTTTTGTTGGATTCAGCGCCGATGCGGAGAAACTGCTTTCCGCCCGCCTGCGCATTGTTTCCGCTTAGCGCGGCGGGAGGCGCATCATGTCCAATGACTGGTGGCGAACGGCGACGATCTATCAGATCTATCCACGCTCCTTTCAAGATACGAATGCCGACGGCGTCGGCGACCTCAATGGCGTGCGTTATCGGCTCGATTATCTCGTCTGGCTGGGGATAGACGCGATCTGGCTTTCGCCTTTCTATCCGTCGCCGATGCATGATTTCGGCTATGATGTTGCGAACTACTGCGACGTCGATCCGCTATTCGGATCCCTAGATGATTTTGACGCGCTTGTCTCGGCGGCGCATGCAAAAAGCTTGAAGATCATCATCGACTTCGTGCCCAACCACACGTCGAATGAACATCCGTGGTTTCTCGCGAGCAGAAGCGGGCGCGATAATCCTCTGCGTGACTGGTATCTCTGGCGCGACGCCCAGCCCGACGGCGGCCCGCCCAACAATTGGTTCAGTCACTTCGGCGGCAGCGCTTGGAGTTGGGACGAGAGAACGCAGCAGTATTATTTGCATTCATTCCTGCCTGAGCAGCCCGATCTCAACTGGCGCAATCCGCAAGTGCGCGCCGCAATGTACGACGTGCTGCGCTTCTGGCTGCGGCGCGGCGTCGACGGTTTTCGCGTCGACGTCATCTCGCACATTGTTAAGGACGCCGCCTTCCGGGACAATCCGGCCAATCCGAATTTCGCCGGCGAGGGGCCGGATATTGCTCGGCTTGCGCAGACCTATTCGTCCGATCAGCCTGAGGTTCACGACGTGATCGCGGAGATTCGGCGAGTCGTCGATGAGTTTCCCGACCGGGTGCTGATCGGCGAAATCTATCTGCCGATCGAGAGGCTGGTCGCATATTACGGCAAAGAGCTTGGCGGGGTACACCTGCCGTTCAATTTTCAGTTGCTCGACGCGCGCTGGGACGCCGCGACGATCGCCAACATCATCGAAATGTATGAAGCGGCTTTGCCGCCGGGCGCCTGGCCGAATTGGGTGCTCAGCAATCACGACAGGCCGCGTATCGCCGCGCGCGTGGGCGCCGCTCAAGCGCGGCTCGCAACGATGCTACTCTTGACGCTGCACGGTACGCCGACGCTCTATTATGGCGATGAGATCGGAATCGGCCACGTCGATATTGCGCCGGAACGCGCGCAGGACCCCTGGGGCATGCGAGAGCCCGATCTTGGCGTCGGCCGCGATCCGTCGCGAACGCCGATGCAATGGGACGCCAGCGCCTTCGCAGGATTCTCGACGCGCGAGCCCTGGCTTCCGCTCACGCCTGACTTTGCGACACGTAACGTTGCGACAATGCGTGAGGACGACATGTGTATTCTCCGCCTCACCAGCAAGCTGCTTCATTACAGACACGCGCACTCCGCGCTCGGCATAGGTTCTCAGCGGCTGCTTCACGCAAGCGATCATGTTCTTGCCTATGAGCGGCTTCAGGGCGCCGACCAGATTTTGGTCGCGCTGAATTTTTGTCATGACACCCGAAGTTTTTCGCTACCAAATGGTCTTTCCGGCGCGGTCGCGCTGTCGACACATAGCGGCCGAAGCGGTGAGCGTGTCCACGCTAAGCTCGAACTTCGTGGCGATGAAGGCGTTGTGATCAAGATTGGATAGCTGAAACCCGTCGGCCTCTCGTGAGCGCGCGCAAGATTCCGACCCGAAATCAGCCATCATCGCCAAAAAAGCTCTGCGTGCGGCGAGGACGTCCCTACGCAACTCAAGGCTCTTGGTGATCGGCGCTGTCGCGCTGGCGCAGATAACGGTCGACGCTCTCTTCAATCTGCGCCATCCGTCTCGCCATCTTGGCGTGCGTGAAATTGCGATCGCGGTTGTTCACTGCCTTGAGTTACTGCCGTCGATCGCCACGCCCGTATTCTGCAAGAGGCTCATGTTCCAGCATAAAGCGACGAACCTGGCGCAGACTTTCCGGATCGCGGCGCCGTTGTCCTTTTGGAAGTCGGCGATGGTCTTATGATCGGGAACCAAACGGCCAATGAGCCACATCACCTCGATATTGCGAGCGGACTCGCGCTCCATGCGCCGGCTGGACTGCACACGATTGGGGTAGCCGTAGATATAAAGCTTTAGCAGCGTGGAAGGATGATACGACGGCCGGCCGGTCTCCTTCGCGACCACGCCCTCAAAACCATCCGATGGAGATCGAGGGCTTCCACGCACGTATCGATCACGTGGACGGAATTGTCCTCGCTTACCCCATCGTCCAGGCATTCTGGCAAAAGTGTCGGCTGGGACCGATCCGCGCCTTCAACGAAACGTCCCATCGGATCCCCCATCAAACGATGTAGGAATCATAGCTGACTCGCGCGTTTTGCCACAGCCAGGGTCAAAACCGGACGGAAAAGCGCTCTGTCCTTTCCAAGCTGAGCAAGTCGTGTGAGGCCGGTTAGACGGTTCGGTTCCCCGCTCCTTTATAAAGCGGCGCTGGCCTCCGCCTTCAATCTCAGCGGAAATTCAGTGCCTTCAGTTGGGGGGAATGGAGGTAGCGGACCTCCGTTTCCTTCAATCCCCCCATTACCATCTCTCTGAGTCTTACAGACAAATTGGAACCGCCGGCATCCGATTTGCGCGAGAGGATATCCTTTTCTTCGACGCGCAGCGCGATCGACTTTCAGCAACGGAATTGCGCAGTCATGATCGGAATATGGACAACGCCGGAAGGATTAGACGGCCCAAGAGAGGTTCGGACGCTGTTGCCGTCTTCAAGAGCGGCGCGATCAGGCAAACATGTCCTGCGAGGGACAAGGATTCTCGGCTGGATTTTCTTCGTCCACATCTTCAGCAAATTGGTGGAAATCAAATAGAAAAGCAGGCCTTGCAAGTCGGCCCAGATAGCGCGATTCTTTGTCTCGCGCGCGCCCTAGCTCGCCAAGCCGCGCGCGAAGATCATGCACGCGAGTGCGCTGACAAGGTCCGAGAATATGAAACGCGCCGCGATCTACGCCCGCTTCTCGACTGATCTTCAGGATGAACGATCGATCGAGGATCAAGTCAGTCTTTGCCGAAAATACGCCGAGCGCGAGAGCCTCAATATTGTCGCGGTCTTCGATGATCGCGCTCGCTCTGGCGGATCAATCCTCGGCCGCGACGGTTTGCTTGCCCTCATGGACAAGGCGCGCGAGCGCGCTTTTGAAGTGATCGTTGTGGAAGCGCTGGACCGCCTCTCTCGCGATATGGAAGACCTCGCCGGCATCCACAAGCGCCTGTCGTTCTTGGGTATCGAAATTCGCGCAGTGCATGAGGGCGTAGTCAACACCGTTCTGGTCGGTCTTCGCGGCTTGGTCGGTCAGCTCTACCGCGAGGATAATGCGCACAAGGTGCGAAGGGGACAGTCGGGACGCGTCGGCAAGGGCCTCAATGCCGGCGGACTCACATACGGTTACGAGACGGTGCCCGGCGATCCTGGGAGACGCATGATCGTCGAGGCGGAAGCGGAAATCGTGCGTCACATTTTTCGCGACTACGTCGATGGACGCACGCCGCGCGACATAGCTCACGATCTCAATGCGGAGTGCATTGCCCCGCCTCGTGGTAGGGCGTGGAACGCTTCGACGATCAACGGAAACATGCAGCGCGGAAACGGGATTCTAAACAATGAGCTATACGCGGGCCGGCTCGTTTGGAACAAAGTCCGCATGGTGAAGGATCCAGACACAGGAAAGCGAATCTCTCGCCCAAACGCCGAGAGCGATTGGCAGGCGACTGAAGTCCCTGACCTAGCAATCGTCAGCCGAGAACTTTTTGAAGCTGCCCAGAGGCGAAAGAAGGCGCGCAGCGTCTTGCATCCAAGTCAGCAACGCCGCCCCCGTCACATTTTATCTGGATTGCTCAAATGCGGGGTGTGCGGCGCCGGGATGGCGAGTAATGGCAAGGATCGATCGGGGCGAATTCGCATCCGTTGCTCGGCGGCGACTGAGAGCGGGATATGTCCAGATCCCAAGACCTTCTACCTGGACACCGTTGAAGCGGCAGTCCTCAGCGGACTGACGACCGAACTCCGCCACCCCGAAGTCATCGCCGAATACGTTCGGACTTATCAAGCCGAACGAAAGCGGCTCGCGGCCGAAGCGAATCGTAGTCGTCTGCGGCTCGAGCGTCGGCTTGGGGAGCTTAACCGTGAGATTGACCGTCTTGTCGACGCCATCGCGAAAGGTCTGGGAGACCCGGCCGTCCTTGGTCCCAAATCGACGCTTTTGGACGGAGAACGCAAAAACGTCGCCGCCGCACTTGGGGAGGCGGCTCCCTCGACCGAGGCCGTCGCGCTGCATCCGGCCATGCTCGCGCGCTATGAGGAGCAACTGACTCGTCTCCAGTCCGCCTTGGCGGGTGGGATCAGAGAGGGTGACACTGAATGTTCGGAGGCGATTCGGGACTTGGTCGAGACAGTGACCGTGTGCCGGGATAATGCCCGCACTGGCGGCGTCCAGGTTGAGATCACGGGCCGTTTATCGGCGCTACTGGGGGAGCAAGCGTTCCCCAACCGGGTCCGTGGAGTGTGGGGTAAGATGGTAGCGGAGGAGGGACTCGAACCCCCGACACAAGGATTATGATTCCTCTGCTCTAGCCGACTGAGCTACTCCGCCCCGAGCCGCCTCAGCGGTCTGGAAGAATTTGCGATATAGGTCGGCGTCCCCGCGCAAGTCAAGGCTGCGAATTTAGCGCGGCGGCGCCCTGGAGAAGGGTCTTCATCGAAGATCGCGTCCAGGGTCCAGGGGAGATTGTTCTCCTTGCCCCAATGCGCGCGTGGGGCCGCCGATGCGTTCCGCGAAGACGCAGATTGGTTCTCCGGAATCTGCGATCACTCAACAGCCGATCGTCGCGATGATCGAAAATTATCGCGCAGGCCTATTGTGGACCCCCGCCATGAACGATCCCAACATGCATACGGCCGGCGCCGGCTGGAAATCATAGTTCGCGGTTGACGCAGAGCCCGTGCGAAGAGGCGCGGCCGCACGGCCGAAGAGCCTGCGCGCCAGTTGATTTCGGAAGGTGAAGAGGCGTCAGGATCGGACAGACTCAGAAAGGCGACGAATTCCTTTCACGGATCGACCGGGCGCGAAGGGGAATGGTGCCAGGGGCGTCATCACGAATTTCATATAACGATCTGAAATTTAATAGACAATTGTCAGTGTGGAAATCCTAAGGCCAACAAAAAGGCCAACAGCGCTTTTGCTGTTGAAAACAGCACGGCTGGTGCAGCCTCCGCAATCACCTCCAGCGGAATCAATTCATGTCCGCTTTGGAACGCTTCGGGAGATACTTGGAACGGCTTGCCCGCGGTTGGCAGGGCGGCGTTTGGGAGAATGAGCCTGCAATCGTTGCCGCCACTCAACCGCGAGCCCTTCCGCCAGCTTGGTGAAGCCCTCCAACCGCGTTAGTCGATCCTCCAACTTACGGCGCGCTTCCGCATCCAGGTCTGGCTTATTGTCGAGATCGGCAGCCGAGGAAACGAAGCGGACCACGACTTCTGAGACACCACCATCAGCCCCAGCTGCTTCTGCCAGCTTGACCCATTCCTGGGATTTGTCGATTGAGGCACGAGCCGCTTCTGCAAGGCAGTATCCGATCAGGACCTTTGCCGAATAATCGAGGCCGTCGACCATCTTGAGCCAAGCTTCAGTCTCAGCCTTTTCCTTTCTGTCATTCGTCGATGGCCGAGCGGCACGGAAGTAGCGAGGGGTGTCGTCATCCGGGTTTAGGCTTTCAACTGCGCGAATGATGGGCTCCAGATCTTCAAACGGGCGCTTGCCATTCGGTAGCTCGGCGCGATGTTTCCAGAGCGCCAAGATAGCGTCGAAGCAGTTCTTCTGAGCTGAAGCCTTGTCTTCGCCAGTCGCGCTGTCGGCATTGGTGATCAAGTCAGCGAGATAGTGCGCCATCCAGCGGCCGAGTGTATCTACCGAGTCATCTAACCCGAGCTCTTCTACAAGCCGGCAGCCCAAGGCCACAATAGGATCAGAGTGTCTCGAATCGCCCGTCCGATCCGAGGAGGTAGAGTCTGGCCCTGGTCGGGACTTCTTCCTTGCCATCTTCAACACTGCTCCCATACGGCCGGTATCGCCGACCTCGCCCGATCTGCACTTTAATAATCAGTTTGCGGTCGAGCTTGGCCAACATTCCGGTGAGAAAGTCCAACGAAATTTGGAGCCGGCCGCCATGTTCTGGATTACTGCTCTCATGGCGCTTGGCCTCATCGTAATGACCCCACACCTGTGAGACCATGACGATAGATTCCCCATCGCTTCTCCAGACTCTACGATCCGAGTCGGTCTGAAGACGCATTAGGTCAATGACGTCACGGGCCGGCATTGGCGGTGGAAAGCTGATGCCTCCGGCCCAGCGATCTTGACCGTCCAACCCCCGGTCGCGGCTATGGTCGACAATCCAGCCCTTGAGTAAGAAGCCCAGTTGATCGATCTCCATATCGCTTCCGGCACTCGGGATCGCGTAGTCATGAACATTGTTTACCGTGCCAAGCGCCCGAAGCAGCGCGAGGGAGTTATCGGGCGATACGAGAGCGCTGCTTATGTGGACGGACTGCTGACGCTCGGAATCAGCTTCTGTCCAATCTCCCCAGACGTTTAGCAGACCTCCTGGACGCAGTGCCTCGTCGAAGTCATCCATCGTTATGGTGCGCCCTTGGTCATCACCTTTCTCTCGATCCTGCCAAGCCGACCTTTCTAGCGGCGTCGGATCGCGCCGGTCCCAAAGCCACCGTCCATCCCTTCGTGCAAGGTCGTGCCTCTTGAGCCAGTCCGCGAACTCATCCTCCTCCTCGTATTCGGAATCGCGATGCGTGCGCGTGCTATGCAGGAGCTTCCCGGCCACGATCATCATCGCGTGATAGCTATAATAAAAGTGAAGGGTGTCGGAGCGCGGATACGAGCCGTGCGAATGATGCGTGTGATCTTCTTGGTAGAGCTTCCGCCGGCCTCGCTCATCCTCGTCCCATCGACCCCTGGCGGTGAAGCCCAGATCGGCTCGGATCACCTTCAACGCCGCCGCCTCAATCTCCTCTTGCGATAGGGCAAAAACCCGGCCGAGAGGCGCGTACCAGTGGGGGCCAAAGTCGATACCAAAATAGAAGCGATCATCTCCGCTCGCAGCCGGCTCGTTATTGGCCTGCCGGTGAATGCGATCGTACGACTTAGATTCCATGACGGGGAGAGGGGATACGTTGACCCGGCTGAGCCGCTCCTTGATATCATCCCCATTCGCCAACGCTCCGTAGTCTACCAGCGCAAGCCCTGCGCGAGCCGCGAACTCCCTGATGAGGACGTGAGGCTGGCCCTTTAGCGCCCAATCGACAATTGCACCCGCCCAAGGCGCAAGCACCGCAGGAAAATCGTTTGCCGCACGCGCGACGCCAATGAGGAACCATTGCAGCGCATGCAGCTCGTAGAACGGCAGCCTGGCGTCGGCAAACGGCCCGCCTTTCTTCTCAGCTGCAAGTTGCATTAGGTGGACGAGCACGTCGTGCCGCCCCAAGGCAACCGAGCCTAGAACGGCGTGTGCGCCTTCCCACCGCAAGACGCCTTCCGGTGCTGCCATGGAAGCCCAGATGTAACCCGCTAGCGAGGCCCTGATATCCGTGGGCGGCAGGAGTTTGCTCGACCAAGGGCCATCCCCGTCCTTGTCTTCCATAAGGGGGTTGAGGAGATCAAGGCCAAACTTGAGTCCTTCGAGCGCTTCGTCCTCGGACAGCTTAGTGGCCAGCATGCCAACCAGGGAAAAAAGTCGACCGGAGTCCGCAAGATCGGGCGTTTCGCCGACCGCGTCGAGCACCACACCGGCAATATCAGCTTCGCTTATTCCCGCCAGCTCGCAGGCCATCTTGAAGGGCAACACTTCGTAGTGCCGGTTCTTACTGATGCCCATGCAGTAGCGGCGGCAGAATACCTTGAGTGTCGCCTCCATCGCGCGTCTGATCGCGGGCCGACTCTTCCAAGCATCGGGGACTTGCTCTAAGAGGTTCCGGAAATGGTAAAGCCCAAACTCAGGTGTGTTGCCGACCGCTTCGATAAAGGCCGGTTCAGACCCAACCGGCAGATGCTTGACTCCTTCACAGAAAAACTGATCGTGATAGAAGGGAAGATCAGCACTCTTGAACACCGCATAGGCTCGGGACAAGCCATCGGCCGTCGTCAGGTCGCAACCGGCAAACACGTCGTCCCAGTTTCGCGTGGGTTTGGACCGCGTCTTTGTCGGGGCATCGATCTGCTCGCTTTCTGGTGTTGTGTTGGCTGCGTTCTTCTCCTCAAACGCGATAACCTCGTCGAGGCCGGCGATTGCAATGCCATGCCGCGACGCGACCTCCCTGAACCTCGAGAAACCTCCGCCGCCGAGTCGCATGTAGCGATAGAGATGGGCGGCCGCGGCCTCCTTCTCGCCGCCAGTTGCGCACGTCGCCAACACTCGGTCGAGTAACCGGTCATACGACCACTGTGCACGAAAGCCGATCAACGACAGCGCGTCCCGCGCATCCAGGGTGCCGCGCTCGATCAGCCGATCTACTGCAATTGGGAGTATCCGTTCGGACCAGCCGAAGCCACGATCTCGCCATCGGCTCAGAATCGCCAAGGCTGATGACGGGCAAAGGCCGCAGAGGGCCTCGACGGTCGCGTGCCAATCGAAGTGTTTGTCGCGTACGACATAGTCGTAGGTCAGCTCGGCGCAGCGCGCGAAGTGATAGGCCATTTCGGGTGAAGGACGATCGAGGCGTGACGCACGGTCAGCCAAATCCAAAATGGCATCCCAACGCGAAAGATTTTCATCACCGATCTTGCTCGCCACCTCAACGGCTTCGTTGAAATACGCTTCCGCGTCTGGCCTACTTACGATAAGAATTGCACGAGCAGCATCAATATAGCCTTCGGATTTGTTCTCTGCATCCGAACGCTCATCCTTAGTGAGATTGAACGCCTCAAGCGCAAATCCGAGCGCCGCTGCCTTCGTTGCTTCACTCTGGCCGCACAATCGGGCGAGCGCTGTCAGGGTGGGCGTGAAGAGCGGCCTCTTCAGGCCGTCTTTCCATTGAGAGAAGTCGGCCAGACTCGTCGCATTTGCCGCGTCGAGCTTGTGCAGGATGTCGAACCAAAGCAGCGCGATCTCGTTCGATGTATGGAAGTCGTCGCGATAATAAACCTTGGCTGCGCTGCTGGACGCCTGGCGCGTCCGTTTGAGTTCGTCAGCAAGCGATCCCTTGGTCACGCGGCCAAGAAGCGTTCCCGCCCATAGCTGATGCCACGGAAGGAGCGCGCCTATATCTTCCTGAAACTCCTGAAGATCGCGCGACGTGGAATGCTGGTTCTTTTTGTCAATCTCAGCCCTAAGTTCGGTATGAGCCAAATCGAGGAGTTCCAGCACCTGACCTTGTAAGGCCGCCCGTAAACAATAGGCGCGCAGTACCGGAAACCGTGACTTTGTGAATCGCGATGTCAGCCCACGCGGCGGCTTGCTTGGCAAATATCGTGAAAGCACGGCCACTGCCTCGTCAGCGGTGCATAGCGCGTGCTGTAGCGATGCCTCGACGAGCGCAACGACCGCAATGAGCGCGAAGTCCCGATCGTCCCAAGAGTGGCCGTCTCTCAGCTTTACGCGCGTATTCGCAATAAGTCGAAAGGCACGGCTCGTCACTTCAGCAGGGGTCGTCCGCTGAACCTCGCGAAGCTCAACTGTGACCGCGAGCATAAGACAAAGATTGTTACCAGCTGCGCGGGCAAACTCCTCCACGTCTTGAAGTCGGCCGTGATCGATGAGCCGCCTCGCTACCGCCCGGCCGACCCGGAACGAAACCTCGCGGGGTCGCCAGCTGCCCAGGCTACGAGCACCGTCGGCAGGACCGTGGATGTTGATATGCGCGAGTGTCAACTCGACGATATCTTCGTCCGAAACTTTTTCCTTCTTGCGCTGCTCCGGTGGCAACCGGCTCCAGTTCCGCAACCATTCATAGGCGATGCGCAGGCGGCTTCGCGCATCACCGGCGAGTTCCGAGCGACCCGACAGGAAGGCGGCCTCATATGCGTGATGGGAACCAAGCCAACCCGAGCGGAACGTGCGTCGGGAAACGATTTCCTGAACGAGATCGGTTTCTAGAAACGTCGCCGCGAGATCGGTGTTGGCTTGGAGGATTTTCCGTTGCCGATCGTCACCTGCGGTCTCTCCGCCTGCCTTTAGCGCCAGCTTGGTGGAATCGAGATAACGCTTCGACCGAAGCCCAGCTTTCAAAGCAAATTGCAGGCGTTGCAGTTCAACATCCCGCTTCTCTAGGGGGGTTGTTTCCGGAAGCGCCGCCGAGGTCAGCGCCAATCGCACGAGTTCGGAATACTTTCCAGCTTCCAGCATCAACTGTGGCAGGACCGACGCAACATAAGCGCTGGTAGCGGCAAGAGGCGTTAGGCTCGCGATAAATTCGGCTGTCGCTCCACTGGAAGGCTTGAATTTCTCTCGAAACCACGTCTCTACAGGTTCATCGAAAAACTGAATGGTGCTACCGGCCACGAGGAGGGGGCGACCAAGGTCGATTGCGAAGCTCCTGATCGCTTCCTCGTCAACGCCGGACATCTTCGACAAAATCGGGATTGGGATCAGCGGACGTAGCGCCGCGAGCCCGGCACAAATCTTATCGACCTGGGCTTTTTCGACGGGGCCAGTGTTGTCCCTTAGTTTCGCAACGGCACTTTCCAGTAAGGTTCCGATCGTGTCCTCAACGGTTGTCGGGTTGGGACCAAGCAGCCGCAGCGTCTCCGGAAGCGTAGCATTCCGTGAAAGTGCGAGCGCCTGAACGCGTGGGTTATGAGAACTGAGGCGATCGAATTCGTCGATGTCGTGTTCGCTCGCGTCCGGAAACCGCTGTCGAAGATAGGCGGCTGTTTCCTCGCGGCTGAAGGGCCTGAGTTCGAGCCGCATCGCGTCTAGCGGGGGATCAAGATGGGCCTGACGGTGCGAGCGGCAGAGGAAGACCAGACGTACGTTGTCCGGCGTCTTCTCTCTAATGAGGTCACGGACGAATGACCGGGCCTCCCCGATCTCCTCTGCCGCCATCTGCGCGTTGTCGGCCGCATCCACCACGATGCACAGGAGCGCGTGAGGGTTGGCGAGGCGCACCAGCGTGGCCGCCTGACCAATCCGATGCACGAATGCACGCATATAGTCCGAGGGGCTGGCATGCGAAGTCGGAATTAGCGGGTGGCAAAGGCCCCTGGTCGCAAGCTCGTTCGCGATTTGCACCAGCGCGTCTCTATGCCGATGGCGATAACTGGACGGGTTTCGGTGAAGGCCGTTGCCATAACAATCATACAGGACGCATGGCGATCCGTCGGGGAGGCCACGGGCTATGTGTGTGGCGAACACCGTCTTGCCGACCCCAGCGGAGGCATGGATGACGATCGGGGCCGTTGCCTCGCTGATCGCTCCAAGGAGGAGGGACTCCTGGCCACGAGGCACTGCCTCATCCAAATCTTTGATTAGGCACGGAGCTGGGAAGAGCAAAGACTCGTCGGTGTTTAGGGCCCGCTCAACATCCTTTTTCGTGATCGTCGGGTTTAGTTCTCCCTCGGACAGAGCTCGGCGTTTGACTAGCTCATTCAACTGCAAGGGCGCGTCAACGTCGGCGTCCGCAAGATAGCCTCGCACCTCCTGAGAAAGGATATTGCGTTGCTCCCAGCAGTCGTCCTGCCTGCCCTCGAAGTGCAGGAGCTTGGAAAAGCCCGCAAGCGCGTCTTCCTTAAGGCCACTGAACCTTTCAAGCTTCTTCAGTTCGGCCGGATGCCGGGGCGATGTCTCAGCAGCGGCGTCTGCTACGGCTTCGGTGAAGTCCGTGCCGATAGGGCGGTTGGTCACGAACCAAAACTCGAGCTTCGACGCGAGCAAGTCGGCTGCGGAGGTTTGCAGCAGCTCCTTATAGCGCTTGGCGAACCCCTTGATGGTCTTCTCGAAGCCGCTTGCGGTCCAAGGCTCGGTCGCGTGCCGCGTCGAGTGCTTGAGCTGCATGTAACGGATCAGGCGAGCGCTTTTCAGTTCCTCGCTTCCGTAGTACTCGGCAATATCGATCACCTCCTCTCCCGCGCTGGCGGGAGTTTTATCTTCACGTTCCCGTGGTGACGGTCCTTCGATGCTGATAGCGATCAGGTCGCTGTGCGCCGAAAGAAGGTGTAAGCAACGCCGGGCCGCCCACAAATAGTGGAACTGATCGCCATCGCGGCTTGCGCGGACTATGTTTGTCGTGGACATCGGCAGGTAGATGACCAAAGGAGGAGAAAGTGATCTTGGCAGTGGCGTGGAGCAGCTGCAAGGGCCAGCAGATCATGCTCTTGTGGACAGGTTTGGACACTCGCGCTTAAGAGGACCGGAGCCGAGCATAGTTAGCTCTTCCAACACAGCCATTTGGCGGAGGCAACTGATGGTGAGCACTTGGCGTGGCGCATCAAGGCGGGCGATAAGCGTCCCCTTGTCATAGCCCCACGGAGCCTATGCGGAGACGACCGGGTGCTAGCGGTAAGTAAAGCGATGGTGGCCACTCGCTGCGACATTGAGGACCCGCGTAGCACGTCAATACACATCATGGTGCGGCGTTTCCTCTGAGGCGGAATGGGTCTCTTCCCTCCGTTCTTTCCGTTCAATTTCGAACGCCCGCTTTCCCTTAGCGGCCCACAGCGCTCGTGCATGTTCGCCCTGATCGCTTTGAAGCTTGTCGGCCATCCAGAGCAGCGCGCCAAGAATGGTGGCGCGATCGTCGCCGGTCAAGTCGACGATGCCGGCCTTGACGACGAGGCCGCCGAGTTCGATCAGATGTCGCGTGCGCTTGCGGCGCTCGACCTGCCAGGCGCGCATGTCATACCGCGCCCGCGCCGTCTGATGACGGTTGCGCGCCGCCTGGTTGCGCCGCAACGCCGCCAGTGTCGCCGCGAGGCGCCGACGCAGTTCGTCGCGACCGGCCCTGAAAGTACGCGGCCCCACGTTTCGCCCATGCCTCCCTCTTTCCGGCATCCTTGGTTTCCGCCAGTACGATCAGTGCGCCCGCCAGTTCTTCCCCGCTGAGCGCGTCGGCTCCGGTCGAAATGACCAGCTCGCCGAGCTGTTGCACCTTGCGGCTTCTGAGGTCTCGCGCCTTGTGTTCGAGCGACTTCAGTTCTGCGTCGAAGTCCCGCGGCTTGCGCATCATGTCCTCCACATGCTGTCGATGGAGCGATGATAGTCGAGCGGCTACCGAAATGCTGTAAGGTTGCCGGGACGGTTGGGGACGGCGTGGTCCCTCCCGAGAATTTTTCGAGGGAGGGCGCGCTTATACGTCGTTCCGACGTTCGCTTCGCTGTGATGATGTTCGGATCGCGATGGCGATCTATCATCTTCACGTCAAGGTCATCGGCCGCAAATGCGGCTCCAGCGCGGTGGCGTCCGCGGCCTACCGCTCGGCCTCGCGGTTGCGCGACGACCGGCTCGGGCGCAGTCACGATTTCTCGGCCAAGCACGGCGTCGTCCATTCCGAGGTGTTGCTGCCGGAGAATGCGCCGGAGGCGTGGAAGGACCGCGAACGACTTTGGAATGATGTCGAGACGCTTGAGGTCAGGAAGGATGCGCAGCTCGCCCGCGAAGTCGAATTCGCCCTTCCGCGCGAGATGACGGAGCGCCAGGGCATCGAACTCGCCCGCGACTTCGTGCGGTCCGAATTCGTAGACCGGGGCATGATCGCCGACCTCAATGTGCATTGGGATGTGGCCGAGGACGGAATGCTGAAGCCCCACGCGCATGTCATGCTGACCATGCGCTCGGTCGACGAGAATGGCTTCGGTCCGAAGGTGCGAGAATGGAACCGCACCGAGATGCTCGAACGCTGGCGGGAGCGTTGGGCAGAGCTTGCCAACGAGCGACTTGCCGAACTCGACGTCGACGCGCGCATCGACCATCGCAGCCTGGAAGCGCAGGGCATCGCGCTGGAGCCGCAAAGCCAGATCGGCGCGCCCGCACATCGCATCGAAGGCGAAGGTGTCGAGGCTGCCGACCGCGCGGAAATGCATCGCGAGATCGCGCGCGGCAATGGCGAGCGCATCATCGCCGATCCCGCCCTGGCGCTCGACGCCATCACGCATCAGCAATCGACCTTCACACGGCGCGACATGGCGATGTTCGCCCACCGGCACAGCGACGGGAGCGACCAATTCAATGCGGTGATGGGCGCGATGCGGGAGGCGCCCGATCTGGTCCCATTGGGCAAGGATGGACGGGGCGAGGATCGCTTCACCACACGCCAGATGATCGAGACCGAGCAGCGCCTGCACCGCGCTGCCGACCTCATGGCTGCGAAGGAACGCCACGAGGTCGGTGACAGGGACCGTGAAGCGGCGCTGGCGCGCGCGGAAGCACGCGGTCTCGTCCTTTCGGGAGAGCAGGCCGACGCGCTGGCGCACGTCACGGACGGGCGCGATCTCGGCGTCGTCGTTGGTTATGCCGGAACGGGGAAGAGCGCGATGCTGGGCGTGGCGCGCGAAGCTTGGGAAGCGGCGGGCTACGAGGTTCGAGGCGTGGCGCTGTCCGGCATCGCCGCCGAGAATCTCGAAAGCGGATCGGGCATCTCGTCGCGCACTATCGCCAGCCTGGAACACGGTTGGGGACAGGGCCGCGACGTGCTCACCGCACGCGATGTTCTGGTGATCGACGAGGCGGGCATGGTCGGCACGCGCCAGTTGGAGCGCGTGCTGTCTCATGCCGCCGAGGCCGGCGCCAAGGTGGTGCTGGTCGGCGATCCACAACAATTGCAATCCATCGAAGCCGGCGCGGCGTTCCGGTCGATCCACCAACGTCACGGTGGGGCGGAGATCGGCGAGGTGCGCCGGCAGCGGGAGGACTGGCAGCGCGACGCAACGCGCGATCTGGCGACCGGCCGAACCGCCGATGCGCTCCATGCCTATGACAAACATGGCATGATCCATGCCGCTGAAACGCGGGAGCAGGCGCGCGACGATCTGATCGACCGCTGGGATCGCGACCGGCAGGCGGCGCCGCGCTGTAGCCGCATCATCCTCACCCACACCAATGACGAAGTGCGCGCCTTGAACGAGGCCGCGCGCGCCAGGATGCGGGACGCCGGAAATCTCGGCGACGACGTGCGCCTGGTGGTCGAACGCGGTGAGCGCAGCTTCGCAAGCGGAGATCGCGTCATGTTCCTTCAGAACGAACGCGGCCTCGGTGTCAAGAACGGCACGCTCGGCGTCATCGAACAGGTCAGCACGCAGAGCATGAGCGTGCGCACCGGTGATGGTCGTTCCGCACGCTTTGACCTGAAGGATTACGACCGCATCGACCACGGCTATGCCGCAACCATCCACAAAGCGCAGGGCATGACCGTGGATCGCGCCCATGTTCTGGCGACGCCGGGCCTGGACGCCCACGGCGCCTATGTCGCCCTGTCGCGCCACCGCGACGGCATGGAGCTGCATTATGGCCATGACGACTTCGCCAGCCAGGACCGGCTTCTCGGCGCCCTCTCGCGCGACCGGGCCAAGGATATGGCGTCGGATTACGAGCGGCTCGAGCCGGCGCGCGATTATGCCGAACGGCGCGGGATCACTTTCCGCGAGCGCATGGAGCGGGTCATCGAGATCGTCAAGCAGGCGCCCGAGAAGCTGCGCGGCATGTTCGACGGCCTGCGCCTGCCCGCCGCCGGCGGACAGGGGCCGGAAAGGAGGGTGGCGGAAGACCCGGAAATGGCGCTGCGTCGCGCCCGCACCAAGGCGCTCATCCGCCATGCCCACGCCGTGGATGCGATCTTCGAGATGCAGGAGAGAGGCGGCAAGGCCAACCCGGAGCAGGTGAAGGAATTGCAGGAGGCCCGCAAGGTCTTCGAGGAGGTGCGGCCCTACGGCTCGCACGATGCCGAAGCCGCCTACAAGAAGAACCCGGAACTCGCCTCGGAAGCGGCCACGGGGCGCACCGCCCGCGCCATCCGCGCCCTACAACTCGAAACCGAACTGCGCACCGATCCGCAGCGCCGCGCCGATCGCTTCGTGGAACGCTGGCGGGAACTCGGCCAGACCAGCCAGCGCCAGTATCAGGCAGCGGACATGTCCGGCTACAAGGCCACGCGATCGGCGATGGGTGACATGGCGCAGAGCCTCGAACGCGATCCGCAACTCGAGTCGATCCTTGCCGGCCGCAAGCGAGACCTCGGCATCGGGATCGAATCGGGCCGCCGACTCGGATTGGAGCTCGCCTTCAGCCACGGCATCGACCTTGGTAGGGGCCGGAACATCGGACTTTGACCCCGCCTATTTTCCGCCGCCGGCGCGCCCCGCTGCGACGGCGCGCAAAACCCTCTTGCACAGTGATAAATCCTTGTCCTGTCTGGCTCGGGAGCAGTCAGACAAAGCCAGCAGAAGGCAAGGCAGCCGTGCGCCAACCAGACCGTATCATCCGCCTGAGAACCGTCCTCGCCCGGACTGGTCTCTCGCGGTCCACCATTTACCGCAAGATCGCCGAGGGCACGTTCCCCGCACAGATCAAAATCAGCGCCAACGGCGCGGGCTGGCATGAATCCGAAATCGACCGCTGGGTTGCCGATCCCGCTGGCTGGCGGCCGGTGGCAGAGGTCGATGATGGTCGGTGACGCGACCGCGCCCCTGGATTCAGCGCAAGAGCGAAGTCTTTCGTCAGGGGCTTCGTTTGAATTTATCAACGCAGTCTGACCACGCCTGCATCAGCTCGATCCGCTCTTGCCAATAGCTCGCCCGGTTGTAGGCGCGCCGGATTTCGTTTTGATCTTGATGCCCGAGCGCGGCCTCGATCACGTCGGGCCGGAAACCTCGTTCGTTCAATATCGAGCTTGCAGCCGCCCGAAAGCCGTGCGCGGTCATCTCATCCTGCGTAAAGCCCATGCGCCGCAGCGCGGCGTTCATGGCGTTCTCCGACAGGGGACGGGCATTCGAGCGGATAGAAGGGAACACGAGCGTGCTCCGAGCGACCTCTTTCACCTCGCGCAGCACATCGAGCGCTTGTCGGGAGAGCGGCACGTCATGCGGCCGGCGAACCTTTGTGCGGTCTCCGTCGATGCGCCAGATTGCCTCCTCCACGTTGATTTCCGCCCATGTGGCGCCGCGGACCTCGCCGGGGCGGGCGAACGTCAACGCCGTGAACTGAAGAGCGCATCGGAGCGTCGGCCAGCCGTCATAGGCGTCTATGGCCACCAGAAGCGCGCCGAGTTGTTTCTCGTCGGTTATTGCGGCTCGATGCTGGACCTTCGGCGCCATCAGGGCACCGCGCAGCAGAATAGTCGGATCGTCCTTGGCCCGCAGCGTGGAGACAGCGAGCCGGAAGACGGTGCCGACCACGCTACGCAGCCGCCGTGCCGTCTCCCGACGCCCGCTGCGTTCGATACGCTGCAGCAATGCGAGGATTTCCGCCGGCGTGATATCGGCGATTGGTCGGGCGCCGAGGTCTGGGCCGGCGAGATCGACAAGCAGCCATCGGCTCTTCGTGACGGTCGACGCGGCGGCGCCCTCATCCTCGATGCGTTGCAGATATTCCTCGGCAACGCCCCCGAAGGTGTTCGTCGCCGAGATGACGGCGGTCAGTTTCGCGGCCTTCTTGTTGGCCCCAGGATCGACTCCCGAGGCCAACAGTTTCTTGGCTTCGTCGCGCAGCCGCCGCGCCTCGACGAGGGGAACGGAGGGATAGGGGCCATGGGAGAGCTTCTTCTGCTTACCGCTGAACCGGTATGCCTGGTTCCAGAGCCGCGCGCCGCTCGGCTTCACAAGGAGGTAGAGCCCGCCGCCGTCGGAGAGCTTGTATTCTGACGCCCGGCCCTTGGCGGCGCGGCACGCTGTATCTGTCAGGGGCATTGACGCCTCCCGGCTGTTGGCCTCGGGCCAGCAGATACCAGGGCGAGGCCAACATCAAGGCCAACAAATTCATGAGATCGGGTGATATCCGAAGATGCCGATTGAGACGGCGGAAGGCTTCAAAATCTAAAAAACAACAATCATATCAATGCAATATGACGCCGGTTGAGACGTCCTGAGATGCCGGGAGATTAGGGGGATGGTGCCCAGGGGCGGAATCGAACCACCGACACTGCGATTTTCAGTCGCATGCTCTACCAACTGAGCTACCTGGGCTCGCGCGGACGCGATGTGTCGGGCTTATAGAAAGCGCGCAACGACTTGTCCAGACCCGCCAGGGCGCAAGATGTTGTAGCGCCACAAATCAAATCGCCTCGCGCGACGGATCCGATCGCCGCCCTCTAGCGCGGGCTCAGCGCTCACCGGCTCCTCAAGATGATCCCGGCCGCGCTTCGCGCCCGAGTCTCCCGCGGCGGCCGAGGTCGGTTCCGCCCGCTCAGTCCGGCCGCCGGTCTCACGGTCGCTGACGCGAGTCTCCCCATTCTCGTATGCGTCCTCAGCCTCATGATCGGCTCGGGAAAGGCCGCCCAATAATAGCCCCCGGTCCCGAAAAGGGGCGGATCGACGTAGAACAGGGGCGTCCGCCGGCCCCACAGTCCAAAAATCTTGCACAATTAAATGACTTCAAAGCGCTCGGCCGCGTGATATGTTCGGCTATTGAGAGGCGTTTCGAAGAGAGGTAATTGAAGATGCTCGCCCTTGTCGCCGAGCGCATTGCGTTATTTGGAATATTCGGAGGCTTGCGTTATGCATTTCCAGCTCACGATCGAATGTAGCGCTCCGTCGCTGGGCGGGGATACTATCTCGCGTAACCAGGAGCTCGCCAATATTCTGTTCGCCGTCGCCGCGGAATTGTTGGACCAAGGCTTGGCGCCGGGCGCCAAACTTCCCTTGCGCGACCGCAACGGCCATTCTGTCGGAATGGCCCAACTGACTGAACAACCACGCGTGCTCGCGTCAGGCGCTTTCGTAAAAGCAGGCGGCCAAGCGCGGCCCTTGCGTCAGCTTTCGATGGCCAGACGCTTGCAGCGTGATTAATTCGCTGCGCTGGCTTCTGCTTCGCCACACTCGACCCGCTTCCCGCTTACATCACGCCGGACTGTTGCGCATCGATCCTTCGTCGGCCGGATCTGTCCGCCGCGCGGCGGCTTCGCCGCCTTCGGCTTTACGGCTTGCCCGCGACGCGCGCTTCGCCTAGACCGGCGCGGCACGCAGGGAGGCGAAATGAGCAGCATCAAAAGGATCGGCGCGGGGCCGCGTATGAGCCAGGCGGTCGTTCGCGGCAACGCCGTCTATACGGCCGGACAGGTGGCCGATAAGACCAAGGGCGGATCGGTCGCCGATCAGACCCGCGAAATCCTCGCGCAGATCGATGCGCTTCTCGCCGAAGCCGGCAGCGCCAAGGCCAATATCCTCTCGGCGACGATCTATCTTGCCGACATCGCGACCTTCGCCGAGATGAACGGCGTCTGGGATGAATGGGTCGACAAGGCCAATCCGCCGGCGCGCGCGACCGTCGAAGCAAAGCTCGTGGCGCCGGCCTATAAGGTCGAGATCGCCGTCATCGCGGCGCTGTAGCGCGTTTTTCGCCGAAGCGGACGCCTTATGGCGCGCATCGCGCGCCGGCGCCGCTGAGCGGATTTTCGGGGTCAAAGGCGTAGCGCACGGTCTCGAAACGCATCCCGCGCGCGTCGATGAGCAGCAGACGGCCGACCAGTCCCTCGCCGAAGCCGACGATCTCGCGCACCACTTCGAGCGCCATCATCGCGCCGACGACGCCGGCAAGCGCGCCGAGAACGCCGGCCTCTTCGCACGTCGGGATTTCCCCCGCCAGTGGCGGCGTCGGAAACAGACAGCGATAGGTTGGGTTCGGCCCCTCGGGGCCGCGCTCGAAGGGCCGCAGCGTCGTCAGCGACGCGTCGAAACCGCCGAGCGCCGCGGTGACGAGCGGCTTCTTTTCGTAAAAGCAGGCGTCGGAAACGAGATAACGCGTCGCGAAATTATCCGACCCGTCGGCGACAATATCGTAGCGCGCGATCAGCGCCCGGGCGTTCGCCTCATTGAGGCGCAGCGCATGCGGCTCGACGACGACAAGCGGATTGAGGCGCGCGATGGCGTCCCGCGCGCTTTCGACCTTCGGGCGGCCCAGATCCTGCGTGGCGTGAATCACCTGGCGCTGGAGATTGGACAGGGAAACCGCGTCGTCGTCGACGACGCCGAGCGCCCCGACGCCCGCCGCGGCGAGATATTGCAGGAGCGGCGCGCCGAGCCCGCCGGCGCCGACGACAAGAACCCGCGCATGTTTGAGCTTGCTCTGGCCCGGCCCGCCGATGTCGCGCAGCACGAGATGTCTCGCGTAGCGTTCGATTTCTTCAGGCGAAAGATTCAAATGGCGCTCCGCGCCGCGAAAGATTGCGGCGGGGCGACCATAGCCGCTTCGCCCGCCGGTCTCCAGCCATGGCGACCGCACGGGGCGACGACACCAGGTTTATGGCTGAACAGGCTGGCGCTTTTTGGCGGAGCGGCGCTCGTCCGCCGATTCTTGGCTCGTCGCGCGCAGCGCCTCTATGCCGACGCCGCCGAGCGCGGCCGCGCCGCGGGCGTAATGGATATTGTCGAGGAACTGCCGGGCGCAATTCTCCCAGGTGAAGGTCAGCGCATGCGCCCGCGCCGCCTCTCGGCTGATGTCGAGCGCGGCGAGCGCCGCCGCCCGCAGATCCTCGTCCAGCGCGCCCGCGCCGCTCGCGCCGATGACGTCGAGCGGACCCATGACCGGATAGGCCGCGACCGGCAGGCCACAGGCCATGGCTTCGAGCAGCACGATGCCAAATGTGTCGGTGCGGCTCGGAAAGACGAAAACGTCCGACGCGGCGTAAAGCGCCGCAAGTTCGGCGCTCGTTTTCACGCCGAGGAACCGGGCCTGCGGAAATCGCGCTTCGAGCCCGGCGCGCGCCGGCCCGTCGCCGGCGACGAGCTTCGTGCCCGGCAGATCAAGCGCCAGAAAGGCCTCGATGTTTTTTTCGACGGCGAGTCGCCCCGCATAGAGGAAAATCGGCCGCTCAAAGGGGAGCGGCGTCGCCGCGTCGGGCGTGAACAGCGCATGATCCACGCCGCGCGACCAGCGCAAAATCCGCCGAAATCCGCGCTCCGACAATTCGCGCGAGAGACTGGGCGTCGACACCATGACGCCGGCGCCGGCGTTGTGAAAACGGCGCAAGGCCGCATAGGAGAGTCCGACGGGCAGTCCGAAGCGCGCCTGGATATATTCTGGAAAGCGCGTGTGAAAGCTCGTCGTGAAGCAACGGCGCGCCCGCAGCATCACGGCGCGGGTCACAAGTCCGATGGGGCCTTCCGTCGCGATATGGACGTGATCATAGCCCTCCTCGAGCCGCCGGCGAACGGCGCGCGGCGAAGCGAGCGCCAGCCCGATCTCGGGATAGGTCGGCATCGGCAGCGAGTTGAAGTCGCGCGGCGTCAGAAAGTCGATTTCGGCGCCCAGCGCGCGGGCTGATTGCGCCATGGTTTCAAGCGATCGGACGACGCCATTCACCTGCGGACGCCAGGCGTCCGTCGCCACCAATATTCTCATCAGGCCGCCACAGCTCTCTCGTTTTGCACGGCCTTGGCGCTTTCTGCGGCCTCCGCCGCCTCGCGTTCAGCCGCGGTGTTATGCCAGCGCAAAATCTCGAATGCGCCGTCCTGATGTTCGGCGATCGCGGTGCAGCTTTCGACGAAGTCCCCAGTATTGACATAGAGCTTGCCGGCGATGGTCTTGATCGTCGCGTGATGGATATGGCCGCAGATCACGCCGTCGACATTGCGCCGCGCGGCCTCGGAGGCCAAAGCGTTCTCGAAATCGCCGATGAAATTGACGGCGTTCTTGACCTTCAGCTTCGCCCAGGCCGAAAGCGACCAATAGCCGACGCCGAACATCCGGCGCGCACGGTTGAACCAAGTGTTGACGACGATCGCAAAATCATAGGCCCAGTCGCCAAAGAAGGCGAGCCAGCGGGCGTTGCGCACGACAATATCGAATTGGTCGCCATGAATGACGAGCATGGTCTTGCCGTCGGCGGTCTCATGCAGCGCATCGTCGACGACTTCGACGCCGCCGAAAGTGAGCCCGGTGTAATCGCGGGCGAATTCGTCGTGATTGCCAGGCACATAGATGACGCGCGCGCCTTTCCGCGCCTTGCGCAGCAGCTTCTGGACGACGTCATTATGCGCCTGCGGCCAGTACCAGCCGTTCTTCAGACGCCAGCCGTCGACGATGTCGCCGACGAGATAGAACGTGTCGGCGTCATTATGCTTGAGAAAGTCGACCAGCAGCTCAGCCTGGGCGCCGCGCGCGCCCAGATGCAGATCGGATAAAAACAGCGTCCGATAGCGCATGACTGCATGTTCGCCTGTTGGATCCGACATCTGCGCTATGTTGGAGCGCACCGCTTGGGAGACCTTCGCCCTGGCGTTTCTGTCGAGCATGAGCTGTTCGCCTCTCGCCTTCGCCGCGTGGCCTGATTGACCAGATTCGCATCACAGCCAGATGACATGGGCCGTTCTCGGCCGTTTCGAGGCGCGAGCGAACGCAAGGACGGGGAAAGGCCGGAAGGCTTCGCTGTTCGATATTTCGAACGCAGTCGGCTATCTTGCCGATCGATTCTGCAACATATGGCGCAGCTGAAGCGCTGGGGATGATGGGCGTCGAAGGTCAGGACAAGCAAAAAATGCTGGAGGCGGGCGCGCTGGCGCTTTCTGGGCAGCTCGGCGCGACCGTGCAGCGCCTGCGCAAGGCTTATAATTTGTCGCTTTCCGAACTTTCTCAGCAGTCTGGAGTCGCCAAATCCATCATCAGCCAGATCGAGCGCAATGAAACCAATCCGACGCTCGCCACGATCTGGCGTCTCGCGCAGGCGCTCGACGTCTCGATCGAGCGGGTTTTGCAGACGACGGAAGACGGACCCTTCCTCGAGAAAACCAGCAAGGCCGATACGCCCATCCTGGTGTCCGACGACGGCAAATGCCGGCTTGAGATCATCGGCTGGATCAAGACGGTCGAGTGGCTGCAGTGCTATGAATTCGCCGCCGCGCCCGGAGGCGTATTGGAATCCGAGGCGCATCAGCGCGGCTCGGTCGAGAGCCTGTCCGTGCGCGACGGCGAGCTTGAGGTCGAGGTCGCCGGAGCGAAGTCGAGCGTGAAAGCGGGCGAAACCCTCCGCTATCGCTGCGACCGGCCGCACATTATCCGCAATCTCGGCAAAACGCCGGCGCGGGCGACGATGGTGTGCATTCTGAAGGCGGCGGTGATGGAATGACTCGCCGCCGCGGACGCGCGAGCATCCTGCGGCGGTCGATGGCGCGGCCCTCGGTCAGGAGGAGTGCAATTCGCCAACGTGCTTTTGCGAGTAAAGCTGGACGCCGAGCTGCTTGATCAATTCAAGCTGGGTCTCGAGGAAGTCGATGTGCTTTTCCTCGCTCTTCACCACCCCTTCGAAAAGCTGCTCGGAAACGCGATCGTTGATCGAGAGGCAATAGGCCGCGGCTTCGAGATACAGGTCGCGGGCGCCGAGTTCGGTCTCGAGGTCCGCCTTGATGATCTCCTCGACCGATTGGCCGATGCGCAGCGGATCGAGCACCTGCATATTCGGGAAGCCTTCGAGGAAGAGGATGCGCTCGGCGAAATGATCCGCGTGATGCATTTCCTCAATCGACTCTTCGCGCCATTTTTTGGCGAGCTCGAGGAAACCCCAATTGTGGAAAATGCGGAAATGCAGCCAGTACTGATTGACCGCGGTCAATTCTGCGCGCAACCCGCGATTGAGATAGTCGATGACTTTCGCGTCACCGCGCATGTCCGCATCCTTTCCATGAAAATAGACTTACGCCGCCAATTCGTCGGCGCGACAGCCTTCACAATCGCCGCTCCCCGAGCACTCATCCAATCCTCTCGCGGCGTGCTGGTCGACGATGGCGACAATGCTGCGCACGCAGCGCCCGCATTTCGCCTCGCAGCCCATATGCCGGAACACAGCTGAAACCGAAGGCCGGTCACCGCGTGGCCCAAGCGTATCGCGCACATCGCGGTCCGACAGGACGTTGCACGAACAGACGATCATTACTTAGCCTAGTTTGGAAAGGTTGCAAACTACTTTCTGGAAAGGTTGCAAATTTCCTTCTTTGGAAAGATTGCAAACTACCTTTCGTATCAGTAGGTTACAACATCTCCTCTCGTTTGCCAACTCTCGCGTGTCGCCTTTCCGACAGACCCGCGCCGATGAACTCTGATTGGCAAGGACCATGCCGGTTTAACAAATACATTTTGGACCAATCGGTCGCCCGGCAAGTGTCAAAAAAGAGCCGCGAACGCTGTCCGCGACTCTTGATGTTTGCGTTAATCCTTTCTTACCAGTGACGGTGTCCCCCGCCTCCGCCGCCCCAACCGTAGCCAGGCCCGCCCCAGCCAGGCCCATGTCCGCCCCACCCAGGTCCGCCCCAGCCTGGGCGCCGCCAACCATAGCCGCCGCCCCAACGGGGACCACCCCAGCCGTAGCCGCCGCCCCAGCCGTAGCCGGGCCGCCACCAGCACCGGTAGGGTCCGCACACCCAGCGCGCCTTCTCGCCGCCCGGACCCAGCTGAGCCGCCGGCGCGCGATCAATCCCCGGCAGCGCGGAAGCCTCCGACGCGAATGGGCTCGAAGCCAGAACCAAAAGAAGCGCGGCGAAGGCCGGCTTGATTGGCGCCGATTGGGTTTTGACGGCTGCCGATCTCATGGAGCATCCTCCTTTTGAGAAGTGATGGAAACGGTTTCCAATTACGGCGAACGCTCTGAACTGCGGCTGAAACTTCCGTTCATCAGAAGGTTATGATGTCCAAACTCCTGGGCGCGCTCGATCAGGGCACGACGAGCACCCGCTTTATCGTCATGCACAGTCACGGTGGGATCGTCGCCCAGGCGCAGCGCGAGCACCGGCAAATCTATCCCCGCCCCGGCTGGGTCGAGCATGACGCCGCCGAAATTTGGCGCAATGCGCAGGCGGTGATCGCGGCGGCGCTGGCCGAGGCCAAGCTCTCCGCCCGCGACCTCTCGGCCGTCGGCGTCACCAATCAGCGCGAGACGACCCTCTTGTGGGACGCCGCGACCGGCGCGCCGCTTCATCACGCGATCGTCTGGATGGATACGCGCACGCAAGCCGCCGTCGACGGGATCGCGGCGCAAGGTTTGGGCGATCTGGTCCGCGCAAAGACGGGACTGCCGCTCGCGACCTATTTTTCCGCGCTCAAGCTCGGCTGGCTTCTTGAAGAAATCCCCGGCGCGCGCGAAAGGGCGGCGCAGGGCGCGGCGCTGTTCGGCACGATCGATTCCTGGATCATTTGGAATCTGACCGGCGGCCCCCGCGGCGGCCGTCATCTCATTGACGCGACCAACGCCTCGCGCACGCAGTTGATGAATCTCGAAACTCTGCAATGGGATCAAGAGCTACTGCGGATCTTCGACGTTCCCGCGGCCTGCCTGCCAAAAATATGCTCGTCGAGCGAGGTCTATGGGGAATGCGTCGGCGCGCTCGCCGGCGTTCCGCTCGCCGGCGCGCTCGGCGACCAGCACGCCGCGCTGCTCGGCCAAGCCTGCGTCAATGTTGGCGACGCCAAGAACACCTATGGCACCGGCTGCTTTTTGCTGATGAACGTCGGCGAGACGCCGCGCATATCGACCAAGGGCCTGCTGACGACGCTCGCCTATCAGCTTGGAGACGCCAAACCCTGTTACGCGCTGGAAGGCTCGATCGCGATCGCCGGCGCTCTGGTGCAGTGGCTACGCGACAATCTCGGGATCATCAAAGAGAGCCGCGAGATCGAGGCGCTGGCGAGTAGCGTGCCTGACAATGGCGACGTCTATTTCGTGCCGGCCTTCTCCGGTCTTTTTGCGCCACGATGGCGTGGCGACGCCCGCGGGATCATCGCCGGGCTGACGCGGTTCTCCAACAAGGGCCATATCGCGCGCGCGGCGCTCGAAGCCGCGGCGTTTCAGACCCGGGAAGTCCTGGCGGCGATGATCGCCGACGCGGGCGTCGAGATCAGCGCGCTCAAGGTCGACGGCGGCATGGCTGGGAGCGATTTGTTGATGCAGTTTCAGGCCGACCTCATCGAGGCGCCGGTCATCCGCCCCCGCCAGCTCGAGTTGACGGCGGTCGGCGCCGCCTATGCAGCGGGACTTGCCGTCGGCGTCTACAAAAGCCTGGATGACATCGCCGCGCATACGCGAGAATCGCGTCGCTTTACGCCCAATATGACGCCGCAGGAGCGGGCGCGCCTGATCGCATCCTGGGAAAAAGCCGTCGAGCGTTCGCTCGGCTGGGCGCTCTGACGCATCCAAACCTTGCGCGCGCTATTCGAAATCGACGCTCAAACCGTGCTTGTCGAACTGCTTTTCGACCGCGTCGAGGATTTTCTGCAGCTCCTCGATGCCGATCGGCGTTTCGTCGTCGGGCGCGTCCCAATGTTCGAGGTCGTCGAGACGTACGATGAAATCGGCGTCTTCTTCTGATTCGCCGTCCGGCGGCGCGGCGGGGATGGTGAGCGTCTTCCCGGCGCGGCGCACGCGAATCGCGCCCTCCGTCACTTCGACCTGATAGCCGCCTGCGCGTCGCGCCATCGCTCCCTCCGCCTCGCAGCTCTCATGCGTCGATAAGTCCGGCGTGAGCGGCGGCCTTGCGCATGAGGGTGGGCAATCCTTCTTTACCCAGATTGGCGCGCGCCGCCCAGCGGCAATCCGAGGGCGCCGCTTTGCCGCGTGTATGCGCGACGAACACCGTCGCCTCCAGCGCGAAATGCGTGAAGATATGCGTCACCGGCTCGTCGAGCGCGCGCCAGGGCGCGGCGCAGGGCGCAAAACGCGAGAATTCGACGGCGGCGATATCCTGCGTCAAAGGCGTCGATGGAAAGGCGTTCATGCCGCCGAAGAGCCCGTGCGGCGGCCGGCGCAGGAGCAACGCCTCGTCGCCGCGCCGCAGAATAAAAATCGCGCCGCGGCGCTTGGGCTTCGGCTTCTTGGCCTCCCGCGCCGGAAAGTCGCTCTGCGCGCCCGAACGCCGCGCCGCGCAATCGGGCGACAGCGGACAGGCGGGGCAGTCCGGCGTTCGCGGCGCGCAAATCAGCGCGCCGAGCTCCATCAGCGCCTGCACGGAATCGCCGGGGCGCGCGGGGCTCATGAGCATGGCGGCCTTTTCGCGAACGAGCGGCGCAATCTTGCGCGGCGGCGTCTCGATCGCGTGAAGACGCGCGATCACGCGCTCGACATTGCCGTCGACGGCGACGCAGCGCTGATCGAAAGCGATGGCGGCGATCGCCGCCGCCGTATAGGGACCGACGCCGGGAAGCCGGCGCAGAGCCGCTTCCTCGCGCGGAAAGCGCCCCTGATGCCCTTCAACCACCGCATGGGCGCAGGCGTGCAGATTGCGCGCCCGGGCGTAATAGCCGAGCCCCGCCCATTGCGCGAGAACGTCATCGAGCGGGGCGCGCGCCAGATCCTCGATCGCCGGCCAGCGCGACAGGAAGGCCGCATAGCGCTCCTTCACCGTCGCGACGGTCGTCTGCTGCAGCATGATTTCGGAGAGCCAGACCAGATAGGGGTCCGGCGCTTCGCCGGCCCGCGCGCGCCAGGGCAGTTCGCGCCGATGGGCGTCGTACCAGGCGAGCAGCGCCGCGCCCGGTTTGGTCGATTTCGCGCGAGGCTTTATCATGAGAGCGATTGATAGAGGGCGAAGCCTCGCCCCGGCAAGGAGGGCGGCGTCGCCGCAAGTCCAATGAGCGTCCCCATGCGCGCCAAAGGCTTTAAAGCGCGCGCGCTCGCGGATTACGTTGCGCGCGAACTCGACCCGCTCATCGCCGCGCGCGGCTTTGGCGAAGCCTCGCTGCTCTTATGCTGGCGCGAGATCGTCGGGGCGCGAATCGCGCGAATCTGCGCGCCCGCCTCGCTGCAGTGGCCGCCGCAGCGGCGGACGAAGCCGGCCGAGCCCTCGCCGGGCAAGCGCCGCGAAAAGACGCCGCGCGAGCCGGCGACTCTCGTGCTGCGCGTGGACCCGGGCTTCGGGCTTGAGGCGCAGCATCTCGCCCCGACCATTATCGATCGGGTCAATGCGCATCTTGGCTGGCGCTGCGTCGCGCGGATCGCGCTGCGACAGGAAGCCATAGCCCCCGCCGCTGCGTCTCGGCCGTGCCTTATCCGGGCGCCAAAGCCCGACGCGGCGGCGCGCGCCCGCGCCGTCGAGGCGGCCGAGGGCGTCGCCGAGGAAGGCCTGCGCGAGGCGCTCATCAGGCTCGGCGAACGCGCGCTCGCCGGCCCAGCCGGCGCGCCGGGCGACGCTTGAGGGCGCCCCAAGTCGCCTTTGCCAAGGCTTGCAATCGCGAACGCTTGCTTTTAGGTTCGCGCCGCTAAACGCCGCCATAGCTCAGTTGGTTAGAGCACCAGATTGTGGATCTGGGGGTCCCCCGTTCGAGCCGGGGTGGCGGTACCATGCATATCTGTGCATATCTGTCGCGAGCTACGCTATGCCCGAGGATGGCATGGCGGAGGCCCTTTCGGCGTCGGCCTGATTACGGCGGCCTTTTGCGTGCTCTATTGGCTCGCCAACCCGATCGGCGGCCTCGATGAGCCGGTCCTTCGAAGGCCTCTGAATCCGGCTGTCGAGGTTCGCTGCGCCTGTCATTCCCGGCAGGCCACAGGCCTGACCGGGAATCCAGAGCGACTCTCATGATGTTTGTCGTGAACCCGGATTCCCGATCGCGCTTCGCGAGTCGGGAATGACATCCAAGCCGTTGCGAACCTACAGCAGACTGCCTTCCGAGATCGCCCGAAGGCCAAAGCCCAGCGCGATGATTCCCCATCCTTTGAACAGCAGATCGATGCCCAGGAAGGTGCCGATCGCCCATAGCCCGGTGAACGGCCAGCCAGTCACCAACAGCGCGCCCAGCAGCAGCGCGACGCCGCCCTGCAGGAGATACATCCACAGACCCTCGATCTGAGAGGTCAGCGCAAAGCCGATGACGAGTATGCCTTCCGCAATGAAGTAGAAGGCGATGAGAAGCGTGATCGCTTCGGCGCTGATCGCCGGGCGCGTCAGCAGCATGATTCCGACGATCGCCAGAAGAACCGCCCAGAGGACATGGACGAAGAAGTCTGTCCACAGGCCCGCGGCCGAAAAGGCGAAGATGAGAACTGACACCGCGCTGACGATGAGCAGCGCGCCAAGAAAGCCGACCGCGATGAACGTCGCCATCCTGGCTCGGATGATCGCGAGGATTCCCAGCGCCCCGACGAATATGCCCAGGGCGATGACCCAGCCCCAGTGAACGGCGAGGACGTCGGGGGCGCCTGAAACGAAAGAGTCAAACTGTCGCTGCATCTAAGGCTTCCATGGTGAGATGAGGAAAGCCGGATCTTTGCCGATTAGGCGCAAATAGCAAGCCGATAATTGTAACCGAACGATTTGACGGTTCCCGGCGTTCTGGTCCGCGCCGAAATCTCGAAGGGAGGGGACTTTGGCCGCCCCTCGTCGCAACCCGCCCGCCGCCGCTATATTCTCCCGCATGGCGCTGCACGCGCGAACGCGCATGAGCTTTTGCTTGGCGCGCTGAATGAGAGCAAAGAGCCGTGCCGCGCCACTTCGACCCTGCGCTGATCAACGACCCTTTCGACGATCCGGGTCTTTACGTCGATCTCGTGTTCGAAAAGCGGGCGCTGCTGTTCGATCTTGGCGATCTTGCACGGCTTTCGCCCCGCAAGATGCTGCGAATCAGCGACGTCTTCGTCACGCATTTGCATATGGACCATTTCGCGGGCTTCGATCAGCTGTTGCGGCGGCTGCTCGGGCGGGAAATGACGCTTGGCGTTTACGGACCGCCGGGGATCATCGACGCGGTCGAGCATAAGCTCAAAGCCTATTCCTGGAACCTCATCGGCGGCTATGAGGGCAATCTGACGTTCCGGGTGACCGAAATGGACGAATCCGGGCGCGCGGCTTCCGCGGCATTTTCGGGTCGAACGCAGTTTGCGCGTCGCGACGAAGAGAAGCGCCAATCGAGCGAGGGACTGCTGCTGAAAGAATCCGGCATACTGGTTCGCGCCACGATTCTTGATCATGGCCTTCCGGCGCTGGCGTTCGCGCTGGAGGAGCGCGCGCATATCAACGTTTGGCGCAACAAGCTGGATGCGTTGGGGCTCGCCGTGGGCCCGTGGCTGCGGGCGTTCAAAGCGGCGACGCTCGCCGGCGCCGATGATTTGGCCCTCATCAAGGTCGCCTGGGCCGACGCGGAAGACAAGAAACCCGACGCCCTGCCCTTCGGGTTGCTCAAGAAGGAGATCATGAAGATCTCCTCGGGCCGCAAGATCGCCTATGTCGTCGATTGCGCCTATACCGAATGCAACATCGAACGAATCATAAAGCTCGCGAAAGGCGCGGACACGCTCTTCATCGAAGGCGGATTTTTGGAGCGCGACTCGGCCGCCGCGTCCAAGCGACGACATCTGACGGCGCGTCAGGCGGGAACGATCGCGCGCCGCGCCGGCGTGAAGCGGCTCGTGACCTTCCATTACTCGCCGCGCTACAAAGGCGAGGGCGCGGCGCTTGCGCGGGAAGCTCAGGACGCGTTTCTTAGAGCAGGTTCCGAAAAAGTTGACAGACTTTTTCGATGAGAACCTGCTCCAACATTTTGATTCTGAGCGATTCCTTATCGATCACATGATTCCATGTGATCGGGAAGCGCTTAGCGCTGAATATTCGGGAGCGGAACGCAGCCCATGACGCTTATTCGATCGCCGGCTCTTTTCCTTTTTGCGGCGCTATTGTTCTCAGTCGCCGCCGTCGGCGCCGAGAGGAGCCGCTCCGTCATTCCGCTGACCTTGACGCAGGATGAATATCTTGGCGGGCGCATTTACCTGCCGGTCCGCATCGGCAATGTCATGGGAAACATGCGCCTCGACACCGGCGCCTCGAGCACGCGCATCAGGCTGGCGCCCTGGAACAAGGACCTGCCGGTTCTGGGCGCAAGCCTCTCCACCGGGGCGTCCGGCGCGACGATGCGCTGTGACGATGTCGAAGCGCAGAATGTCGAACTCGTCGCCGATCAAGGAAACAACGTCGCGCGAGCGAAATATCAACTCACGCGATGTCCGCCCGGCGACGCTGACGATCTTCTGGGGCTGGATTTTTTCAAAGGCGCGCGATTCAGCCTCGACATCGACCGCCGCGAACTCATTTTTTTCGGCGATGCGACGGCGAACGGCCGCCCCAAGCCGTTTCGACGGCTGGGACCCGACGGGCGTCTTGTCGGCGTCGACCTGCGCTTGGGCGATACGGCGGCGGTCGGCCTGTTCGATTCGGGCGCGGAAGTCTCGGCCGTCGATCAGCAGTTCATCCGCAAGCACAAGCGGCTGTTTACGGCGGTGAAGGCCAAAGCCCGGGCGAGCGGCGTCGGGGGTAAGCGCATTTCCTTGAAGGTCTACAAGATAAAATCGCTTGACCTGGGCGAAGGCGGCGTCCTGCATGACCTCTATGCGATCTCTTATGACTTCGGGGCCTTGCGCGCCGCGCTCGGCCGCGATGTTTCTTTCCTGATCGGCTATAATCTCATCCGGAGATTTGCCTGGGACTTTGATTTTCGCGCGCCGGAGTCGCCGACCTGGGACGCGAAGCTGAAATAGACGATCGCGCCGGCGCCGCGCGAACGCGGCGCAGCGGCGAGCGCGTCAAAAATTCACCTTCGACGCGAGATAGAAGGTGCGGCCCGGAGAGGGATATCCGTCAGCGAGCACATAATAGTCGTCGAATGCGTTTCGCACGCCGGCGGAGAATTTGATGTTGTCGCCCGGCGTATAGTCCGCGTTGAAGTTCGTCAGACAATAAGCGCCGGTCCGATAATACCAATTGCCGTTTGTCATGGACGTCCAGCGATCGCCGGCGACTTCAATGCTTGGCGTCAAAGTCAGCTGGGGAATGGGACGGTAGCCGGCATAGAAAAACATCTTGAGGTCGGGCACCCCCGTCGGCTGGAAATTGACGATCGACGGCGAATTGACTCGGCGCCGGATCAGCGTGACGTTGCCGCCAAGCGAGAAGTCCTCGCGCACGAAATAGTCGGCCGTGATTTCCGCGCCCCAGAATCTTCCATTGCCGACGTTCTGCGATTGTGTGACGTTCACGCCGAACTGCGGCGCCGGCACGCTTTGAATGAGATTGTCGACGAGACTGTAGAAGACGTCGATCGACACGCGGCTTCCAGGCGCGAAGAGGCTTGACCAGCCAAGATCGAAATTGGTGGCGCGCTCGGGCATCAGCGTGGGATTGGACGTCGCGCCGCCAAAGCGCGTGCTGAAACGCTCGAAGAGCGTCGGATAGCGGGTTCGGCTCGAACCGTTGAAGTAGATTCGGTCCGTGTCGTTGTAGCGCCAGATGGCCGCGCCCTGATAGTTCGGCGCCTGCACGTCCGCGGGCTGATAATTGATGACGCCCTGCGGCACGGCGAAGCCTTGCGCCTGACGCAGATGCCGCCAATCGTAGCTGAAGCCTCCAACAATATCGATGTCCGGTCGCGGGTGGAACGTGTTTTCGACGGCCGCCGAATAGGTGTCCTCTATGTCGCCAATGATCGGCTGGGTGAAGCAGGGCGCGCCGGCGATGCAGCCCGCGCGAGTCCCACGGATGTTCTGCCCGAAGTTCTCCTGCCATTCGGAATGATTATCCATGCGATAGAAGAACAGCGCTTTCAGCGTGTCGATGTCGCCGATCTGCGCGCCGGCCTCGACCTCGGCGCCGAGCGCATAATCCGCATAGGCGCTGTTGAAGGATTTCGGCAGCGACTGATTGATCAAGGAAGGATCATCATAGCTGACGAGCGAATTGTCGAATTTGCTCCAATAGCCGCGCGTCTTCACATAGGCGGCGTCATTGAGCTGAGTTCTCGACAGGAAATAGAGGTTCTGGACGCGCCAGTAGGGCCACCGCCAGAAGCGCTGCGTGGAGATAGGATCAGTTATATGCAGCGGCGCGCCCTTCTGGCCTTCCTGACGGCTGAAGCTTAGGGAATATTCGTCGGTCGCGTTGGGCGTCAGGCCCACCCGCGCATTGATATTGTAGTCTTGCGTATAGGATTGACCGCGAAATCCCCATCCTTGAGCGAGAGTCGAGCGATAGCTCGCGGGCAGCATCCAGCCGTCGTAGTTCTGAAAAGTGCCGCTGAGCTGCGCATAATACATGTCCTTTTTTGTGCCGACGAAGCCGTAGGTCATCGGCCCAAGGAATGTGCCGTCGCGACCAAAATCGAATCGCGTGCGCCATTCGGCTTCGATCTCTCGAGTCGGTCTGCGGGTCACCAGATTGATCTGGCCGCCCATGCCGCCGGGGCCGTCGAGCACCGAGACATAGCCCTTGGCGATCTGCACTTCAGCGATGTCGGCGGTCAGAAAGCGCGCGAAATCGAGTCTGTTGTCGACCGGCAGATAAACGCGAACGCCGTCGACGGTGAGCGGCACCTGCCAGCGATCGAAACCGCGCACATAGATATTCTGCTCGTTGCGGGAATTGCCGGAAATCTGACTATTGACGCCCGGCGCGATATTGACGGCGCTGTCGAGCGTCGGCCGCGCGAAAGTCTCCATCTGTCTATTGGTGATGGTGAAGCCGCCGAAGGCGTCGGTATGCTGCTGGGGCGTCGGGCCGTTGTCGATTTTTTCCGACGGAGACCATGTGGGCGGCGGCGCGCCCGCTCCGACGCCGACGACGCCGGCGCCCGCGGGCGCGGCGACCTTGGTCGGAAGCCCCAGGCGGCGTTCGCCGACCTTAATTTGTCCGAGTTCGAAAGCCTTCGGCGCGCGCACTTCGATCGGCGGCAGCGGCGTCTGCGCGTTCATAGGAGTTGATAGCGCGAGAAGAACGCCGCCTGAAATCGCCGTCGTCGTCAGCAGCCTGGTCATCATTGCCCCCGTGAACTTCAGAGAGAGTTGAGGAAAGCGAGCAGCGCGTCGCGCTGGGGTTCGGGTAGATTGCGGAAAGCGTCGGCGGAGGATCGCGCTTCGCCGCCGTGCCAGAGGATCGCCTCGACGAGCGTTCGCGCCCTGCCGTCGTGCAGAAAATCGGCGCCGTCTCCGCCTTTGCCGGCAAGGCCCAATCCCCAGAGCGGCGGCGTGCGCCAGTCCCTTGGACCAGCCTCGAAGTCGTCGCGGCCGTCGGCGAGCCCCTCGCCCATGTCGTGCAGCAGAAGATCGGCGTAGGGATGGATCTCGACGCCGTTGAGCGCCGGCTGCAGTGGAAAGTCCGCAACGCGCAGCGTGTCGCGATGACAGTTCGAACAGCCGATCGCATGGAACAGAACGTCGCCGTCCTTGACGCGCGGGTCGTCGAGATTGCGTCGGGCCGGCGGCGCAAGCGCGCGGATGTAATCGACGACCGCGTCGAGCTGGGCGTCGGTCAATTCCGGCGTCGAATCGCCCTGACGGCATTCACTTCGTGACGGAGGGCGGTTCTCGGCGGGAAACAGCGACGAGGTGACGCCGATGTCTTCCGCAAAGGCGTTGGCGATCTGCTGCTTGAGATTTGGCTGATTGGCTTTGAGCCCGAAGCGGCCGAGCGTTCTCTGGCCGGTCTCAACGTTGAAGACGAAATTCGGTCTGCCCGCGCCGGCGAGAATTTCGGCGTCGGCGACAGCCTCGAGCAGACCCAGGCCGAAAACCGGCGGCGCATTGCGCAGCGACGTCTTGGTCTCGGGCCCGAGCGGACCGTAAGCAAGATTGCGGAAGGAGAGCGTCGGCCGACGAAGCCTTGCTGTCGCGCCATCGGCGAGCGCCACATCGAATTCGGCGTAGTCGACGACGGCCTGGCCTTCGCCCGCGACGCCGGGCGCGCCTTCGGGATTGAGCTGAGCGCCGTAGTCGGGATGAACGCGCGGTCCGCCATGCGCGTCCTTTCCCTCGACGCTCAGCCTCGCCGCCATGGTGCGCGCGACGCCGTTTTCGCTGTCTGGCGCGGCGCCGCGACCATTCTTGACGTGGCAGGCGATGCAGGAAAGCCGATTATAGAGCGGACCGAGACCGACAAAGTCGGGATGGTCCTGCGACGGTCCGATGACCCAGGCTTGGCGAAAGATGCCGCTGCCCTTGCGAAAGCTTGCGGCATGTTCGCCGTCCAATCCTTCAATCGGCCTGACAAAGGCTTCGGTGTCAGGGCCGTTCGTCTCGTAACGCGCGGCGCCCGCAAGCATCGCGGCGCATAGAAGGACGCCGAAGCGTTTCATGGCGCCGGCTCCAGGCTTTTGACGAGGTCACGCGCCTGCCGCCGCGCCGCGCCGATCTCCTCGCGCCATTGCGTGATCTGCCGCGCATCGATGGCGTCGCGACGTTGGAAGCGCTCGAGGAAGGCGGTTGCGCGCGCGTCGGTTTCGGACACCGGAACGAAGCCGGCGAGTCGCTTCGCCTCGCCCAGCGCCGCCAAGGCTTTCGCATCGCCGGCGAATTTTTTCTCGGCGTCGTGAATCTTGCGCCACAGTTCGGCGCTCTCGTCATGGCCGTCGACGATCGCGAGGTCGAACAGCAGCGCGATCAGCGGCGGGCGCCGGCGGCCGATCTCAGAATCATAATCGAGGAGCGCTGACGCCGGCAGCGCAAAAGGATTCGCAAAGCCCTGCGACGCGCTCTGATAGGCGTCGGGTCGCGCCGGATGCCGGCGGCTGTCGCGCTCCATCATCAGGCGCTGGCCGTCCGTCGACAGCAGGAAGTCGATGAAGGCCTGCGCGCCGGCGACATGTTTGGAGGCGGCGGTCATCGCGACATGGGCGGGCAGGAACGCCGTGCGCTGGGGATAGATCATCTCGACCGCCGCGCCATTGGCTTTGGCGATCTCGGCGAAGAAATCGATCGTCAGCGCGAGGGCCGCCGTGCCTTCCCGCACTGAGGCCGTCGGCGCCAATCCGGAATCGAGCAGCGTCGCCTCGCCGGCCATCTCGCCGAGGAGACGCCAACCTGCGTCCCAACCTTCGCTCTGCAGAACGATGTCATAGAGTGCAGGCGAAAAGCCGACCTTTGAGGCGATCGGCATGGCGAGCCGGCGCGCATATTCGGGCGACGCGAGGTCGTCCCAGCGTCGCGGCGCGGACAGGCCGGCCGCCGCCAGCGCGCTTGGATTTGCGACGATCCCATAGCCGGCGACGTCATAGGCTTCATAGAGGCCGGCGGGATCGGACAATTGCTGCCGGCCGAGCCGGCCGGGAAGCGCGGCGCGGTCGACCATTAGCTTGCGAAAGGCCCCCCAATCGCGAAGACGCGCGAAATTCGCCGGCGCCGGCGCCCAATAGACGTCGGCGCCGCCCTGTTCGGGCTTGGCGAGTTCGGCGAGCGCGTCGCGCGACTGCTTCCAGACGAATTGAACGTGGAATTGCGGGTGGCTGCGCTCGAACTCCCGCTCGTAGCGGGTCGTCAGTTCTTCAGGAAAGCTTGTGACCACGGTGAACGTTTCACTGGTCGACCCGCCGGAGGGCGCCGCGCCGAGAATGCTGAAAAGGCTTGCGAATGCAGCGACGACGACAGCGCGGATCATGTGATCGAGAACCATTATGTAGATTGCTTACATATTGCTTGACTACAAACGAGTGGTATAAAAGTCAATGTCCGAACTTTAAGCAGCGCATGAATAGTATATATGCAAACGCCATAGGCCAATCGGTAATTGATATATAATCCTATAACATATCGATTCGTGAGAAAATAAAGCTATTTATCAATAAGATAGACTGAGTCGGCCCAGCGCTGTGCGGGTCAGTGGCGGCTTTTGTCGGTTTTTTGTCGACTTCATTACAAGAAGCGCGAAACAAGCCTTCTCCCGTCGCCTGGCGGGCGCCGGATTGCCTGCAATGCAAAGGCGTGCGACTTGGCGCGTGATTTGCTGAAAAAAGCGCGGGAGGCGCCCCATGCCAGGCTTTTCAGCACAAGAATTCCTCTCCGACTGCAGCGAGCATTTCGTCATCATCCTCGGCACGAACGAGATCGCCTCCGCGGTCGCGGCGCGATTGACATGGGAGCGCCGCCGCGTGGTTCTCAGCCATGACGCACACCCGCCGGTCATCCGGCGGGGAATGGCCTTTCACGACGCGCTTTATGGAGACCGCGCGGAAGTCGACGGCGTCATCGCCGATCTGACGCAAACGACGCTGGATGTGGTCGACGTCTTGTCCCGGCCGGGACGCGTCGCCGTTTCGCCTCTGCCCTTGACGGATCTCATCACTCTGCGCGCGCCCGACGTTCTGATCGACGCCCGCATGCAAAAGCACCGCGTCACGCCGGATCTGCGCGGGATCGCGGGTCTCGTGATCGGGATGGGTCCAAACTTCAGGGCGGGCTGGAACTGCGACGTGGCGATCGAGACTCATCCGGCGCATACGGGCGAATTGCTCGAAAACGGCGCCACGCTGCCTTCGGACGGCGTCGCGCGCGTTCTCGGCGGCGTCGGCAAGGAGCGCTTCATCTATGCGGCGCGCGACGGCGTCTGGCGGACGCCGCTCGACATCGGCGCCCGGGTTTTCAAGGACTATCTGCTCGGCCGACTCGACGGCCTTCCCATTCAGGCGCCGATGGACGGCTTCCTGCGCGGGATCGCGCGCGACGGAGTCCATGCGGCGCTGGGCGTCAAGCTCGTTGAAATCGATCCGCGCGGACGCGCCTCGAACTGGACCGGAACGGACGAACGCGGCCGCGCCATCGCCGAGGCGGTGGTCAGGGCGATCGCCGAGTCGCCGCCGGGGGGACGCAGACCACGCCGCGCCAAAGTAACGCTTCACTGACCCAGACATTCTGAGCTGCAGTTGCTTCCGGCCGTCTTGCCCTGTATCGGGGCGATGAGGCGGGGCGCTGACATGGCCGAAGGCAAGATTGATGCTTCACTGGCGCTGCGGAGCGAGGGCCGACTCCTTGTCGGCCGCGACCGCGTGAAGCTTCTCGAAGCCGTCGCCCTTCACGGCAGCATCACCAAGGCCGCCAAGGCCGTCGGCTTCAGCTACAAGGCCGCGTGGGACGCGGTGAACGCGATCAACAATCTTTTGCCGACGCCCGCCTTCATCACCAAGGCTGGAGGCCGCAGCGGCGGCGGCGCCGAGGTGACGGAGGAAGGGCGTCGGCTGATCGCCACCTTCCACCGCCTCGAAGAGAAGCTTGCGCGCATCTCCGAGACGATCGCCGAAGAGGGTCTTGCGGGCGCCGAGGATTTTCTGCTGTGGACCACGGGCATGACGATTTCCGCGCGCAATGTTTTTCGCGCCGAAGTGACCCAGGTCAAGAAGTGGCCGGTCGACGTCGAAGTGACGCTGCGCGTGTCGGAAAAGGACACGATCCTGGCGATCGTCACCAATGAATCAACCGAGCGACTGGGCCTTTCTCGCGGGCGCAAGGCGCTGGCGCTGATCAAGGCGTCCTTCGTAAATCTGGCGCTCGCCGGCGATGCGACGCCGCCGCAGCGCAATTGCTTCCGCGGCGTGGTCACGCAGCGGATTGACGCCGAACGCAACAGCGAGATCCTGCTCGACGTCGGTTTCGGAAAGACGATGACCGCCGTGACGCCGCGCCGCCTCGTTGAAGACATGGGGCTGAAAGAAGGCGACGCCGCGCTGGCGACCTTCGACGCTGCGGACGTCATTTTGGCGGTGGAATAGCGTGTCTGCGACGGCGCCGGCTCCAACTGGATGCCGGCTCAATTCCGCAATAGTCTCTCGGCGACGCTTTGCGCAGAACGCGTCGACTCGAAGGAGCATCCTATGAAGCCAGTGTATGTCATTGCCGCGGCCGCATTGTCTTTTTACGCGACGAACGGGCTCGCCGATACGAAGAAGCCGACGTCCAAATGGACATGCGAGGATTTCCTGGCGGTCGACGACCAGTTTCAGCCCAAGGTGATCTACTGGTCCTCTGCGCAGAGCAAGAAAGGCAAGCCGCTCGCAACGGACGTCGATATCGAAGGCACGGAGAAGGTCATTCCTATAATCATCGACGATTGCAAGAAGGCGCCGCAAGAGTCCTTCTGGAGCAAGCTCAAGGACGCTTGGAAAAAGGTCGAGGCCGACGCAAAGTCGCTTGGCAAAAAGCTGTAACACCCCTTGCTGGCCAAATGGAAGGCTGAACAATGCTTGAAACGATCGCTGTCATCCTCGTCATCATGTGGCTGCTCGGGCTGGTCTCCTCATATACGCTCGGCGGCTTCATTCACATTCTGCTCGTCATCGCGATCATCGTGATCATTCTGCGCGTCATTCAGGGCCGCAGCATTCTTTAGCGAACGCCGCGCGCGGAACGCTCACGCCTAGCCGACGACGAAGGCGGGGAAGCGAGCGCAGCGCTATGCGCTGGCTTTCCCTCGCGCACGCTCCATTTCGACTCGAAGCGCGCGAAGCGCGTCTCGAGCTCCCATTGCAGTCTGGCTTTTTCGGAACCGGCCAAGAAACGACGACACTCGGCGGAAGGCGGAGTTCCGGAAAACTGTGCGTCGCGGCAAGCCGAAACGGGGCGCGCGGCCGCAGGATCGCGCCACAGGCTGTCGCCGGGAAGAAAAGCATACGTCAGGCTGTTTCGCGAGAGCTGTTTCACGTCGCGGTAGGAAAGCTGGTAGACGCGCGCGGCGCGCTGATATTCGTGCGTGAGATCGATTCGCGATACGCCCTCGTCGTCGGTCGATAAGGCCGTCGGCACGCCCGCGTCGCGATAGAGCGGGAACGGATGGTCCGCGCCTTCGACGCCGAGAATTTGCGCATTGGACGTGAGATTGATCTCGACCATGATTCTATCGCGCGCCATTCTCGCCATCAGACCTTTGGCGTCGCGCTCGAAGCCGATGTCGACGCCATGGCCGATGCGCGCCGCGCCGGCGACCTCGACCGCCTCGCGGATATGGAAGGTCAGGTCCTTGGGAGGAACAAGCCCCATCGTCAGCTCCCCGGCATGGAGGCTGATCCGCGCCTTCGGGTGGCGGCGCCCGATGTCGCCGACGATCCGCATCTGTTCGCTATAATTTCCCAGCGTGACTTCATCGTCCTCAGCCGCGACGAGGTTCAAGCCGACAACCGGCCCGCCGCGTGAGGCGAGACGCGCCGCAAGCGCCGTCTGCGCGAACACTTTCGCGCGGTCGACATTGCGATAGACCTGGGCGAGAAACCGTACCGCGACGTCGCATCCGGGCCGACGCTGAACCGCGTCGCCGCAGGCGAGTCGCCGGTCCTTGTCGGCGACGACGGCGACGACCCTCTCCGCCGCGCGCTGGACGAGGTCGCCGAGACCTTTGCCGTCGAGCGCCGCCAGCATCGCGTCGGGATCGTCCTTCCAGCCGATCTGCTCGCCAAGATCGCGCGCCTCGCCCATCAGCGGACTGATCATCAATTCGAGATACAAGACGTTCTGCGCGGCGGCGCGCTCGACGACCTCGGCGAGGGCGGCGCCGATATTGTTCCCCGTCACGTCCGAGAATCGGAAGAAGCTGTTGAAGAACTGATCATGGCCGCTTACGCGCGCGGTGATGACGTCGCGCATCGACCAGGCGTTGATCGCGTCTCGATAGGCCTGCGTCGAGCGCAGCGCTTCGGCCAGAGGTGGCTTCGACGCGTCGCACGGCGGCGGCAGCGCCGCCTTGCTCTTGTCGTCGAAACACCACCCCGCGGCCCGCGCCCAAGCCAAGGCGCTCTCCGCATAGACGGCGCCCGCAAGGTGATTGTGCAAATCGGCGCCTTTGGGCATTTCGACAAGGAAGTTGCGTAGCGCGGCGCCATTGCCGCGCAGGCCTTCCAGCGCCGCAGAGACGTCTCTCTCGGCGGCGGCGCGCGACATATCGCGCGCATGGACGGCGCAACCGCCCCACGCGACGGCGAGGGCCGCGCAGAACATCCGCAACGACGCGGAGCCTGGCAGGATTTCAGCAAGCGAACGACTGAGACGCGGGGTCATGACCAGCTCCGAGACGCGAATCACTGCGGCGTCTTAGCGCGCCGCAAAGGCTTCCGGCGTTCGACGCCGCAATATACTTTTTTGCAAAGGAAGCTTGCTCATTTCAGGCGATCCATGACAAGAGTGATGCTCACAATCCCGGGGAAGCCAGATTTGGCCCATGTCGATGTCGTGGTCGCGCAAAAACTCAGCTTACAAGCTATTTCGCATTCTTTTCATCAACTTTGGCCTGCTCGTCAGTCTCGTCGTCGTTGCGGAGATCGTTCTTCATCTCGTCTACACGGGCGGCAATCCGTTTCTGGCGCCTGTGAAAAACGAGTTGCGGGTTCGCGATGCGCAGTACACCCATGGCCTGAAGCCCAATTTTAACGGCTTCGACGCGTGGGGCTCCAATATCGTTCCCATTTTCACCAATTCACTGGGCTTTAGAGACGCCGCCGTACGCAGCGTGCCGATGACGGCGGACCGCAAGCGCGTCATCTTTATCGGCGATTCCTTCACTGAGAGTCCTGGCGTTCCCTATCAACAGTCTTTCGTCGGCCTTTTCGCGCAGGCTTTTCCCGCGCTCGATGTGTTGAATGCGGGAGTATCGAGCTACGCGCCGTCGGTCTATTACGAGAAACTCAAATATTTCATCGACGCCGGCCTTAAGTTCGACGAGGCCGTGGTTTACATTGATATCTCCGACATACAGGACGAAGGCGTTTTTTATTCGTATGATCAAAATGGCGTATTGCAGATGGGCGTGTTTCAGCCCACTGCAAACGTTTGTTCCCCTGTCCCGCGGCCGCCGCTGCCGCAACCACCAAAGAGGTGGTGGGAGAAAGTCTCTTATGTGGCCGAGTTCTTTGGCCAGATGCGCTACTCGGCGGAGGTGGCTAGAGCGCTCGAGCGAGCCACTTTCGAGGACCTTTCAAAATCGGGCGTCGTCTACAGCCCCGATTACACGCGCGCGAGCTGGACATATAGCGACAATTCAAGCTGCTATGGCCCCTTGGGGATCGACGCGTCCATCGACAAGGCCAAGAAGCAATTGGATCGCCTCTACGAACTCCTGTCGTCGCGCGGGATCGCGCTTTCGGTTGGGGTCTATCCATGGCCGCAGCAGCTGCTTTACGACGTTGAAAATTCGCGGCAGGCGCGCATCTGGCGCGACTGGTGCGCCGGCAAATGCAGAAAATTTTTCGATCACTTTCCCGATTTTTTCGCCTATAAAGCGCAAGACCCTGATTTCATTAGATCATTGTATTTCTGGGGAGACTTTCACTTCAACGCGAAGGGCAACGCGCTCCTGGCGCAAGGTCTCATTAAGAATTACGAATGAGGGCGCGGGCGGCGAGTCGTGGGGAAGTCGCCAAAATTTGCGGTTCGCCAGCCTTGCGGATAATTTGTTGTCGAGGCGGCGTGGGGGGTCTCGTCTGAATGTCGCATGAGGACTATTCGAGAGCCCGTTCCGCCGCCATGGGATCCGATCGCTCGTTCGGTCTGGTGATCGCCGCGGCGATCGCCATCATCAGCATGCTGCCGCTTCGGCACGGCGAGGCGCCTCATTTCTGGGGACTCGCCGCAGCGCTTGGTTTCGCCGCGGCGGCGTTCCTCGCGCCCGCCAAACTGCGGCCGCTGAACCGACTGTGGCACCAGCTGGGCTTGGCGCTGCACAAAATCACCAACCCGATCATCATGGGCGTCCTGTTCTTTGGCGTGATCCTCCCGATCGCAGTGGTTTTCCGACTGCGCCGCGCCGATCCGCTCAAACTTGCGTTCGACAAGAACGCGACGTCCTACTGGACCATGCGCCATACGCCCGAAGGGACGAGCGACATGAGCAAGCAGTTCTGAGGAGAGAGATAAAATGAGTTTCCTGCTCGAACTTTGGGATTATCTCAAGACCAGCAAGAAATACTGGATGGCGCCGGTTCTGGTCATCATGCTGCTGATCGGCGCGCTGATCGTTCTGCAGGGCACCGCGGTCGCTCCGTTCATCTATACGCTCTTTTAAAGCGCGATGCGGATACTTGGGATCTCCGCCTTCTACCACGACAGCGCAGCCGCCGTGGTGGAGGATGGCGAAATTATCGCCGCCGCTCAGGAAGAGCGATTCTCGCGTAAAAAGCACGACTCGCGCTTTCCGCGTCACGCGATCGACTATTGTCTTGAGGCCGCCGGCGCGACGCCTCAGGACATAGATTTCGTCGCCTTCTACGACAAGCCGTTCATCAAATTCGAGCGGCTGCTGGAAACCTATATCGCCTTTGCGCCGCGCGGATTTCAGTCGTTCAAAATGTCGCTGCCGCTCTGGCTGCGCGAAAAGCTCTTTCAAAAATCGCTGCTGTTGAAAGAGATGAAGGCCTATTCGGCGGATGTCGACTGGGCGAAAAGGCTGTTGTTCGCCGAGCATCACTTCAGCCACGCCGCCAGCGCCTTCTACCCCTCGCCTTTCAAGGACGCGATCGTTCTGACGATGGATGGGGTCGGCGAGTGGGCGACGACGTCGGTCGCTTTCGGCAGTGACAATCAGCTGACCATGCAGCGCGAATTGCGCTTCCCGCATTCGCTCGGCCTGCTCTATTCGGCCTTCACCTATTATGCCGGGTTCAAGGTAAACTCTGGCGAATACAAGCTGATGGGCCTTGCCCCTTATGGCGAGCCGAAATACGCCGAGTTGATCCTGGACAATTTGATCGACCTGAAGCCGGACGGCACCTTTCGGCTCGATCAGTCATATTTCGACTATTGCACCGGCTTGCGGATGACCAACGGCAAGTTCGACGAACTGTTCGGCGGCCCGGCGCGCAAGCCGGAGGAACTCCTGACGCAGCGGCACATGGACATCGCCGCCTCGATACAGGCGGTCACCGAGGAGATCGTCCTTCGGCTCACCCGCGCGCTCGCCAAGGAGACCGGCGCGCGCAATCTTTGTCTCGCCGGCGGCGTCGCGCTGAATTGCGTCGCCAATGGAAAGCTGCTGCGCGACGGCAGCTTTGACCAGATTTGGATTCAGCCGGCGGCGGGCGACGCTGGCGGCGCGCTCGGCGCAGCGCTCGCCGGCTACTATCACCACAAGAAAAATTCCCGAAGCCTCAACGGCGGCGGCGACGCCATGCGCGGCTCCTATCTCGGTCCTTCCTTCCCGCAAGCCGAGATCGAGCGTCGGCTGCAAGCCGTCGGCGCCAGATTCCAGCCGATCCCGGAAGGCGATCTTATCGAAGCGGCGGCGCGGGACCTCGCCGACGAGAAAGCGGTCGGTTGGTTTCAGGGCCGAATGGAATTCGGGCCGCGCGCGCTTGGCGGACGGTCGATCCTGGGCGATCCGCGTTCCGCCACGATGCAGAAAACGCTCAATCTCAAAATCAAATATCGCGAGTCGTTTCGGCCCTTCGCGCCGTCGGTGTTGCGCGAGGATGTCGCCGACTGGTTCGAACTCGAAGGCGACTCCCCTTACATGCTGCTCGTCGCCGATGTCGCCGAAAAGCATCGTCACCCAATGACGGCGGAGCAGCAGGCGCTGTTTGGCATCGACAAGCTCAATGTTCCGCGCAGCTCCATTCCGGCCGTGACCCACGTCGACTATTCCGCGCGGATTCAGACCGTGCACCAGGAGACGAATCCGCGCTATCACGCGCTGCTTTCGGCATTCAAGCGCATGACCGCCTGTCCCGTTCTCGTCAATACGAGTTTCAATGTGCGCGGCGAACCCATCGTCTGCACCCCGGAGGACGCCTTCGGCTGCTTCATGGGCACGGAGATGGACACGCTGGTCATTGGCGATTGCTATTTGCGCAAAGACGATCAGGACGCATCGCTCAAGCACGATTATAAAGAGAAGTTCGAACTGGACTGACCGAATCCGGCGTTTTTTCACGGACGGATCGGGTAGGGTTCCATGGCTGACGTCTGAACGCGCGCAGAATTTCGCTCTCCGTCAGGATCTCATCTCCAAATATCGCTAAGCGATCGCTGTTGACTTGATAGATGTCATTCGGCGCCGACGGCTTGGCGACGCCGTTCTATGCACAGGAAACGACCGCCGCTCAGCTTGACGGATGGTTTAAAGCCGCGTCTCTTTTTTGAAGACTGCTAAACGCCTGTGATTGCATCGACTTTTTTTAATTTGATGGAGCGGCAAATGGATTTCGATCGCGTCAATCGGGAAAGTCTTATCCACAGTCTGCGCGACGCCCTGCCGCTCTCCGCTCGTCCCCGGCCGGCGCTCCTCGCATTTCTGCGCGCGCACGGCGCGGTCGGGAGAAGCGCGCCGCGGCTCGTCGTCGTCGACATCTTCGATGCGGGCGGACCGCAGGGTTTGATGTGCCGCTTCGAGATCGCCGGTGAAACCGACGCCTCAAGTTTCGTCGCGCAATTGACGCAACTTGCGCTCGATCGGAGACACCCGCTGGCACAAAGGGTCGCCGAGCGTCGACGGCGTGCGCCACGCATGGGGGAGACCTGAGACGACTGCGCCTATGTTGTTTCGACCCGTATGACGCCGTCGGCGAACGCCGCCGTCAGCATCCCCGCAGTCGCGTGCGCCCGTCCGCATCTCCCCTCGCGGTCGACAAGAATGAGGCCGCCGCGGCCGTCCACTCTGTCGACGAGATAGCGTATCGCCGCGCGAGCGGCTTCTTCAGCCTGCATCGAGCGAAATTCGACGAAGCAGGCGGCCGTGCGCGCCAGCGCCGTGCGGATGAAATCCTCGCCGACGCCGGTGCAGGACACCGCGCAACTGAGGTTATCGGCGAATGTTCCCGCGCCGATGAGCGGCGAATCGCCGACGCGGCCGAAGCGCTGGTTCACGACGCCCCCAGTTGACGTCGCCGCCGCAAGATCGCCGTTGCGATCGCGCGCGACGGCGCCCACCGTGCCAAGTTTCGTATCGCCCGGGTCGGAATGATCGAGCGCGGTCTCATGCTTTCGCTTCGCCCTGGCGAGCTGCGCGACGCGTTCCTCCGTTCGAAAATAATCTTCGCTTTCGAACGTTAACTGCTGCTCTCGCGCAAAGCGCTCGGCGCCGTCGCCGACGAGCAGCACATGGCCGCTCTTTTCCATGATCTCATATGCAAGGCGCACCGGATTTCTGACGCCGCGAACCGCCGCGGCCGCGCCAGCCTTGAGCGTGCGGCCCTCCATGATCGACGCATCGCATAATGCGGCGCCTTCGGCGTTGAGCACGGAACCCCGGCCGGCGTTGTAAAGCGGATCGTCTTCGAGCAGCGCGACGCAGTGAACGACCGCTTCGAGCGCCGACGATCCCCTTGCAAGAAGACTGGCGCCCGATTCGACGATCGCGCGCAGGGAAGCCTCATAGCGATGCGGATCGCGAATCGCGCCGGCGCCGCCATGGATCATCAAAGAAACGTTCGTCATCGCCCAGTCAGCCGCTTGTCGATGCGTCTCGCGCCTGCGCTATAGTCTCGCGCCTGAAACCTCTGGAGTGAACGCCATGCGCGCCACATTGCTTCTTTCCTTGATCTTCGCAGCCCTTGTTGCGCCGGCGGAGTCCGAGACGTCGATCATAGGCAAAAAGGACGGGAAGGACATCGTGACGGTGCGCGTCGGCGAAGCCTCGCGGTCCAAACAGGCGCTTCCGATCTTCCCTGGAATTTCGACGAAAACCGCCGGCGCAAAGGGGTTGTCGTTGCTCAAGGTTGTGATCCCTCCGGGCGGCAAGGCGGAGGCTCACACTCACAGGGGCCATGAATCCGCGATTTATCTCATGCAAGGCCGTGTCGAGACGCGCTATGGCGAAAATCTTGAAAAGAGCGTCGTGAACGTCGCCGGCGATTTTATCTTCATTCCGCCGGACGTGCCGCATCAGCCCATAAACTTGAGCGACAGCGAAGCAGCGATCGCAATCGTCGCCCGCAACGACGGCGACGAACAGGAGCATGTCATTCTCCATCGCAAGAAGAAATGATCGCAAGAAAGTAGCGACGCCCGATCGGTATCGTTCGTCGCGAACTGCGCCTTGGCTTCTTGAGAGCAAGCAAATGAAACAGCTGTCGCGGCTTTCCCTTCAAGCCATTCATTTGCAGGAGGACAAAGCTCCCGAAAGCGGGCTTATGAAACCTCATGTTGACGATCGCAGCATACGCCTTCTGGAGGCGTCGTGATGGCTGAACGCCGATGCGATTTAGCAACGGCCATGACGCTGAGACCGAAGAATTGCAGGCGATGACGCAAGAGCGTTGCGCCTTTCAGAACGCGCCAACGTATAAGGCGCCCCTTCAGACATAGCGTTCAGGAGTAGTTCCATGCCTCGGTTTGCGGCTTTCCGAGACGATTCCGCCACTGGCCTGTCGGCGCGGAGCGCATTTATGCCTGCGTCGGCGAATCCACCGCGCAACGCGCGCATCTTGATCGTCAGCGACATGCGGCTGTTCAGCGAGGCGCTTGGCTTGCGTCTCGGGCAGCATCAGGGAATGTCCGTTGTCGCGGTCGTCGAGTGCGACGCCGCGTTGTCGGTAGCGGCGGATCTGGAGCCGGATATTGCTCTGCTCGACGTCGGCGAGTTGGAAGGCCTCGCGATCGCGCAAGGTCTCGCCGCGCAGCATCCAGATTTGCAAATCGTCGCCATCGGCGCGCCGGCGTCCGCCGGCGCGGCGTTGGCGGCTGCTTGCCCAACAATCGTCGGCGTCATTCCGCGCGAAGGTTCGATTGACGACGTCGTCGACCTGCTCGAGCGCTTGACCGCAGCGTCTGCGGTTCATGCTGCGGAGGAGCGGCGGCCGATCGGCAAGGAGGCGCGCGCGTCCGCCGCAGACGCAAAGGACGCGCTTACGGCGCGTGAGCAGGAAATACTGCAACTGATTGAGCGCGGGCTTTCGAACAAGGAGATCGCCCGTCGGCTCCGCATCGAACTCGGCACGGTGAAGAATCACGTGCACAATGTTCTGCAGAAGCTGCAAGTGCGCGGCCGCGGCGAAGCGGCGCACTCGATGCGAAAGCGCTCCGCCGCAGATCACGGAGAAGCGCTTGATTCGCCGATCGATCGAGGACCGCTCGCGCTTGCGGCTAAATAACGCCCGCGGCCCGCAGCTGCATCATGCGCTGGATGATCGCCGGATTGATCCTTTGCATCATCACAGGATCGATCGCCCAAGGCGCCGGCGCGCTCATCGGAGCAAATCCGCCGATCATCGCTCCCGCGGGAGCCAGTCCCGCGCCGGCCGGCGCCGCTGCGCCCATCGGCTGAGTTGCGGCCAGACTGGGCACGCGCTCAAAATCCGGCGCGCCGACGCCTTCACGCGTAGAGTCGCCGAGATAGCGGACGCCGGACGAGGCCAACAGCGAGAAGAGCTGCGCAACGCGCTGCTCGTTGCGCGCCGACCGCGCGCCAGCCAAAAGCGGATGATGCGCGAGAAGCAGCGCCGCCATGCCGGTGACGTGCGGCGTCGCCATCGAGGTGCCGTCCCAGGCCGCATAACCGCCGCCGGGCACGGTGGAGACGATCGCCACGCCAGGCGCCGCGACAGTGATCTGCGGCCCAAAGCACGTAAACTTCGGCGAGAACATCGTCCCCGCGACAAGTTGCGGAACGACCGTCTGCGCGTGATAGCTGTCGGAAGGAAACTCGTCGAGTTTGCCCATCGCGGCGACCGTCAGCACCGTTGGCAGCATGCCGGGAAACTGCACCGGTCCGCTGGAGTTTCCGGCGGCGACGATGCAGGCGACGCCGCTCTGGCGCGCTTCGGCGATTTTCTGCGCAACGAGTTCGGAAGGATCGCCGCTGCCCAGGCTCATATTGACGACGTCGAGCTGCCGTTCGATGCATTCGTCGAGCGCGTCGATGAGATCGCTGAAACGTCCGCCGGGAAACACTTTCAACGCGTGAACTTCCGCCTTCGGCGCAAAGCCGCGAATGCCGGCGACGCCCTCGGAGGCGGCCGTAATGATGCCGGCGCAATGCGTGCCATGGCCGATCTGATCGTTCGACCAGCTCGCCTTGTCGCCGCCATTGGTGAGATCGGCGCCGCGCGTCACATGGCGCAATTGCGGGTGCGCGCTGTCGCAGCCGGAATCGATGATGCCGATCTTGACGCCGGCGCCGGTGAATGAAGGATCAAGCCGGTCGAGCTTCATCAGGCGCTGACCCCAGCCGACCATCCCGCTTTGGGGGAAACCGTTGAAGCGTTCCGTCAGCGGGCGCAACTGCACAGTGTTCACCGCGCCGGCCTGAAGCGCTGGCGCGCGGAGCATACGATCCCAGTGATCGGCGGCGGGTTTGACGTAAATCGCCTGGATGGTCTCGATCGGGCCGCCGAAAACCGTCACGACGACTTCGCCGCGCTCATTGGTGACGCCTTGGCCGGGAAAGCCCTGACCATAGACATAGACGGTGGCCTTGGGCAGCGGCTTGCCGCCGGCGCCAACGACGCGCAGCAGCACGTCCACTCCGACGCCCGCCGCAATCGGCATGACTCCGTTGAAGTCGAAGGGTCGAAAATCGTCCGAGGCGCGAAGAAAGGCGTCGCGCTCCACGACGACGTTGGGCGGCGCTGACGCCTGCAGCGCTGCGCCGCGCGCAGGGTCCATCTCAGCGACGAGAATTTCCGGCGTCTGAGACGACGGTCCGCCGGCCGAAAAGGCGGTGAGCCCGCGCGGCTGAATCCGCCGCACGATCTTTACGTCGGGCAGCGCATTGGCGAGATCCATCGCAGAAGCGGGCGCGAATCCGGGGACGCGCCGCGAGGCGATCATAAAGCGCTCCGTCGGCGCAATCGCCATCGGCTCCACGCGCGTATCGGCGCCATTGGGCGTCGGCGCCGCGGGACCGGAACTCTGACCATTCGGCGCAGGATTAGCAGTATCGGGACCAGCCATTTCGACTCTCCTAATAAATCGGGCCAGCCTGCGCATCGCGATGAAGCTTGCGGCGCCGGCGCTTAAAATGCTTTCAGCGGAGCGTTTGGTTCGATGATCAGGGTCGCGCCAAATTGTTCGCGCAATTGACGTGCGCTCGCCGTCGGCAGAGCGACGACCAGCCTCGGTTGGCCGGCCTTGCCGGCGCGCTGAAGAATTGCGGCGCCGGGGACAGACCGCATCGCCTGTTCGAAAGCAGCTAAATCTCCTGCGCCCGCCGCATTCCGCGGCGCCACCAGAAATTGATCGATGCCGTTCGTTGCGCTCATGGTGTCGCGATCCTGATCTCTTGAGGGCTCCCGGGCCGATGAGTCGGCCCGGAAGCGGCAGCAGATCATCCTTCATGCGTCGCGTCGATTGCGCCGCTCAGACCTCAGCCGTACATCGGCGCCTGCATCTGCGGCGCGTAGTAGACGGGCTGCGGCGCGGCGTCGAACGGCAGGAAGCGCTGAGCGAGACCGCCCACCGTGTTGCCGATCGTCTGGCCGAGGCCGGCGTTGCCGAAGCGGCCGCCGATCCAGCCGCCGACGGGTCCGCCGATGGCGCCGAGCGCGTCGCCGACGATCCCCTGCGGGGCGAAGCCAGGGGCGGCCGTCTGCGGGACGTAATAGATCCCGGCGTAGCCCTGCGGGCCGGCGTCGAACGGCAGGAACCGCTGGGCGAGACCGCCCACCGTGTTGCCGATCGTCTGGCCGAGGCCGGCGTTGCCGAAGCGGCCGCCGATCCAGCCGCCGACGGGCCCGCCGATCGCGCCGAGCGCGTCGCCGACGATCCCCTGCGGGGCGAATCCAGGCGCGGCCGACTGCGGGACGTAATAGGTCCCGGCGTAGCCCTGCGGGCCGGCGTCGAACGGCAGGAACCGCTGAGCGAGACCGCCCACCGTATTGCCGATCGTCTGGCCGAGGCCGGCGTTGCCGAAGCGACCGCCAATCCAGCCGCCGACGGGTCCGCCGATGGCGCCGAGCGCGTCGCCGACGATTCCCTGCGGGGCGAATCCAGGCGCCGCCGTCTGCGGGACGTAATAGGTTCCGGCGTAGCCCTGCGGGCCGGCGTCGAACGGCAGGAAGCGCTGAGCGAGACCGCCCACCGCGCCGCCGATCGTCTGGCCGAGACCGGCGTTGCCGAAGCGGCCGCCGATGAAGCCGCCGAGCGGCGCCCCGAGCGCGCCGAGCGCGTCGCCGACGATCCCCTGCGGGGCGAATCCAGGCGCCGCCGTCTGCGGGACGTAATAGGTCCCGGCGTACGCCTGCGGACCGGCGTCGAACGGCAGCAAGCCGCCGAGCACGCCTCCCGCGACGCTGCCGATCTGCCGACCGAGATTCTGATTGCCCAGGGCGCGGCCGAGCGCGCCGCCGCCCAATCCGCCCAGCGCGCTGCCGAGCGCGCCGCCGATGAAGCCTTGCGGCGCAAACATCTGATCGGCGACCATGCCCATCGGCGCGACCGACGGCGTTGCTCCGTTGTAAGCCATTTGCATATCTGATCCTCCCAAAGGGTCAAAGGAATCTGCGCCGCTCAAACGCGTGTCGCATCTGCTCATCGACGCAGAACAAACGATAAGTCCTTTGGGAAGCCCGATATATGTATCGTTGGGCACAGTTGAGGATACATGCGCAGCGAACGCCTAGCGCCCAACGACGACGCGCGGCGTCATCGAACAAGCGCCCCGATTTTGCAGATTGCGGCTCGCGACATGCGGGCCGGCGGCGTGCGCTCGAGACGCGCTGCTTGGCGTGAATTCTTCCGATCCCAACGCATCGCCCTGCGCTGCTGGGCGTCACCGCTTTTATGGCGTCCTCGCATCAACGCGCGGGCCGTCATCCGCGGCGCCGCTGGATGGATGAACGCGGAGGTTCGCCGGAACGATAGCTGCGGGGGTCGGCTAAGCCGCGCGAGACGCCTTGCGCTCGAAGAACAGCGCCTGGCTGATCGTCGCCTTGACCGTATCGACCTTGTAGGGCTTGCTGATGAGAAACGCCGGCTCGGGCCGCTCGCCGGTCAGCAGTCGTTCGGGAAATGCAGTAATGAAAATCACCGGGGCGTCGAAACTTTCGAGCATTTCATTGACGGCGTTCAGACCGGAACTGCCGTCGGCCAGCTGAATGTCGGCGAGAATCAGCCCCGGCCGCTTGCGCGCCGCGAGATCCACCGCCTCCTGATGGGTGCGGGCGACGCCAATGATACGGTGGCCCAGATCGCGCGCGATGAACTCGATGTCCTGCGCGATGAGCGATTCATCCTCGATGATGAGCACGTCCGTCGCGACGCGTTCGGCGATTTCCCGGCCGGCCTCCGTCACGAGCGCTTCGACCTCTTCTTCGGTCGCGCCCAATATGGCGGCGGCGTCAGCTACCGAAAACCCTTCGACCGTGCGCAGCAAAAAAGCCTGTCGCGATCGCGGCGTCAGTAAGCTGATATTCCGCTGTGCCGCGGAGATCTCGTCATCGGGCGCAGCTTCGGTGTTCAGCCGAATCGACGACCACGACGTCATGAAGAGGTGGTAAAGCCCGACCTTGGGCGACATGTTCGGTGGAAACGCATCCGGATCGACCACCAGCGCCTCGAGCGTGGCGACGACGTAAGCGTCGCCGCTCTTTTGCGAGCCGCAGAGCGCCCTCGCAAAGCGGCGGAGGTAAGGCAGATGCACCGCTATTTCCCGGGAGAGGTTCATGTCTTCATCCTATGGCGCCGAATGCCCAAGTCAATTCACGCGCCGGTTGTTATGTCGCAATGTTCCTCGCTTGCAATTGCGGAACAATTAGTGTTCTTACGCGTTCCAACAAGGGAGGTCGTCGCTCGGCCGCCCCGGGTAGAGGCGGCCAGTCTCGGGGCGAACTCGGGGTCGAGAATGAGCCAACGCGAAAATCCTCACGACAACGATGGCCCCTCCCGCGACGCCGAACCAAACTTGAACAATAAGGCTGGAGGTCGGGAGGAGCCGGATGCTGACGGCTGCCAGGATGCGGACGGCTGCCAAGCGGACGGCGCCGCGCTAGACCCAAAGGTTCAAGCTCAGCTCGGGCGCGTTTTTCGCGCCTATTGCGACGATCTGATCCACCAACCCATCCCGGATAAGTTCACTGTGCTGCTGGCCAAGCTGGAAGCCAAACAGCGCGAAAAGAAATGAGCGACGAGGCCTTCGGAGATCAGATGGTGGCGCAGATGCCCTATCTGCGGGCCTTCGCAATTTCGCTGTGCGGATCTCATAGCCTCGCCGACGACCTGGTTCAGGACACTCTGGTCAAGGCCTGGTCGCACGCCGACTCCTTTCAGCCAAACACCAATCTGCGCGCCTGGCTCGTGACCATTCTGCGCAACACCTATTTTTCCAGCTATCGGAAACGCTCGCGCGAAGTGCAGGACAGCGACAATCTTCTGGCCCAGCAGATCCCTGTGAAAGGCGGTCAGGAGTCGGCCCTCACGCTTACGGACGTTCAGGCGGCTCTGGATAAACTCGCCCCCGAACACAAGGAGATTCTGTTGCTGATCGGGATCACCGAACTCTCCTACGATGAAGCGGCGGAGATTTGCGGCGTCGCCATCGGCACGGTCAAAAGCCGGTTGAACCGTGCGCGCGCCAAGCTTGCCGAGCATCTGGGCCTGCTCACGCCAAGCGACATTGACACCGATCCCACTGTATCGGATCTCGCAGCGCGCCGACCCTCCCGCGCGGTTTGACAGGCCAAGACTTCACGTGGGATGCGCGAGCCAAAATTCGCGCTATCTGACGATACGCCCCTGCAGGGTCGGGAGAATTTGGCAGCGTGATGACGCACGGCCGTGACGGTCACTCAACCCGGCGGTCGCCGCCCGTGTCGGCGACGGCCAATGCGGACGCGCGGGCGCGGGGCGCCGCCGCCCTGCGGGCTGCGCTGGCGCTCGTGCTGGCGACGACCTCCGCCGCCCGCGCTGCGGAGGGCGCGGCGACCACGGCAGAGGTCTGGCGTCTGGTCGTCGGCGCGCTCGCCGTCGCGCTGGCGATGACGCTTGCGGTGATTTTCTGGCTGGTGAGACAGCGCCGGGCGGCGCAACGGGCGCAACATGAACTGGCCGAATTGACTCTGGCCGTGGAAGCGCGCGGCGCCTCGCATTGGAGCGACACCGGAGTTCCTGAGGTCGATGCGATCGCGCATAGCATTCAGGACATGGACGAGCGCCTGCGCGAAAAGCGCAAGAGACTGTCCGAGCTCAACGATTTGCTGATGAAAAGCTCGACGATCGTCAGCCGCGCCGGGGCGAATCTGCAACTGCGCGCGCTGCTTGACGCCGTACCGGTCGGAATCATCATCGCCGAAGCGCCAAGCGGACGAATCGTCGAGGGCAATCACATCATCGAAACGATTCTGCGTCGCCCTGTTCGCTACTCGGAAAGCACCCAAGCCTATTCCGAATGGAACGCCATTCATCAGGACGGCCAACCGGTCGCGAATGAGCAATATCCGCTCGCGCGCGCCCTTGCCGGGGAGAACCATCCGCAGCTCGAGTGCAAGATCGAGCGCGGCGACGGCGCCTACATCTGGGTTAACATCGTCGGCGCGCCGATCCGCGACGACAAGGGCGCCGTGATCGGCGCGATCGTCGCCATCACCGACGTCGACGACATCAAGAATACGGAGATGCACAATCAGATGATGAATCGCGAGCTGCATCACCGGGTGAACAATTCACTGGCGATGATCCAGGGAATCGCCAATATTACGGCGCGCACGGCGCAGGACTTTTCGAGCTTTCAGCAAGGCTTTTCTCACCGCGTGCAATGTCTGAGCCGCATCTCCACGCTGCTCGTGCAGACCTCCTGGGAACGAACGCCGCTCACCGACCTGCTCACGATCGCGCTGTCTTGCGGCAGCCACGACTACGCCGACCGCATCTCGCTGTCGGGCGAAGATGTGGAATTGCGCTCAGCGGTCGCCTCCGCCTTGGGTCTGACGATCAACGAACTGCTCGCCAACGCCGAGCAGCACGGCGCGCTGTCCGATGACGACGGCCGAATCGCGATCAGCTGGCGGATCGATCGTGACGAGGATCGTCCACGTCTCATCTTGAATTGGACAGAAATGGGGGGGCCGAAGGTCGAAAGCCCGGAGCAAACGGGAGTCGGGCATTTTCTGATCACCAATGTGCTCGCGCGCCAGATGGGCGGCGACGTCAGGCTCTCGTATCGCGCCGAAGGCCTGCAGGCCGAATTATCCGCCGAAATTTAAGGATAGTCCGCGGCGCGTTCGTCATGCGGCTTGCTGCGGCGTCACCCGCAGGGCGGTGACGCGATTCCTGATCTTGCGCATCACTTCGAAACGGAAGCCGTGATAGGTGAACACCTGTCCCGCTTCCGGAATCGCCCCCGCCTCGTGGATCACGAGTCCCGCGATCGTCGTCGCTTCCTCATCAGGCAGATCCCACGCCATGACGCGATTGAGATCGCGCACCGGCACGGCGCCGTCGACCAGCACCGACCCGTCAGGCTGCGGGCGCACGCCCTGCACCGCGAGATCATGTTCATCGCGTATATCGCCGACGATCTCTTCGAGAATGTCTTCAAGCGTGACGAGTCCCATCACCTCGCCATACTCGTCGACGACCAAGGCGAAATGCGTCTTGCGCTTGAGGAAGGCTTCGAGCTGATCCTCGAGCGTCGTCGCCTCCGGCACGAACCACGGGGCGAACATCACCACGTCGACATCGATTTTGGAGGCGTCGCCGCCTGCGGCGTTCAGCGCCCGCAGCATATCCTTCGAGTGAAGGACCCCGACGAAATTATCCGGTCGCTCGCGCCAGAGCGGCATGCGGGTGAAGGGCGACGACAGCACCTCGCGCACAATCTGGTCCGGCGGCAGATCCGCGTCAATCGTGTGCATTTTGGTGCGGTGGATCATGACGTCCGAAACATGCAGCACCTGCAAATCGAGGACGCCGCCGAACATGTCGCGCGCGGCGCGCTCGACATTGCCCTCGTCATGCAGAATATCGACGGCGCTCTTGAGTTCGTCATAGGGCGAGCGAACCGTTCGGCCATGGCCGACCTCGACGCCCGCCAGCGCGAGCACGGTGCGCACGATATATTCGACGCCCGCGAGGAGCGGCCCGACGACGCGCACGAAGGGCGCAATAAACTTCGCGACGCGCAGCGACGTTTCGTCGGGGTGGTTGATCGCCAGCGTTTTCGGCAGAACCTCGGCGAAGACGAGCAGCAGCACGGTCATGATGACGGTCGCATACACCGCCCCATTGTCGCCCGCGACGACGACCAGCACGCTCGTGGTGAAAGCGGAGCCGCCAATATTGACGAGGGTGCCGCCAAGCAACAGCGCGGCGATCATGCGGTTGCGCTGGCGCAGCAGCCGATTGACGGCGGCGGCGCGCTTGTCGCCCTCTTTTTCCAGCGAGTGCATCCTTGCGTGCGACGCGGCGGTCAGCGCCGTCTCCGATCCGGCAAAGACCGCGGACAGGAACACGCAAACGATGACGATGCCGACCGCAGTCCATATATCGACCTGCGGCGCGCCGGATTCGAGCCCATGCATGGCGCTATATCCGCTTTAGCTCGTCTTTGAGAAAGCCAAGCACTTCATTGGCGTCGACGGATTTCGCAATGAACGCCTGGCCGATGCCGCGCAAGAGAATGAACGTCAGCGCGCCGCGCTCGACCTTCTTGTCCTGATACATGGCGTCGAGAATGGCCTCGGCGTCGTCGCGCCAACACGGAATGTCGTGGATCTTCGTCGGCAGACCGACGCCCTTCAGATGGCGTTCGACGCGCTCCGCCGCCGCCTCGGCGCACAGACCCCGGCGCACGGAAAAGCGCGCCGCGCAAGCCATGCCGATCGCAACGCCCTCGCCGTGAACCAGGCGGGCGCTGTCGTAACCGGTCAGGCGCTCGAAGGCGTGGCCGAATGTGTGGCCGAAGTTGAGCAGCGCCCGTTCGCCCTGCTCCGTTTCGTCGCGCGCGACGATCGTCGCCTTGGTCTCGCAGCTCACCGCGACAGCGCAGATCTGTTCCGCCTGACTATGGAACACCGCGTCCGAGTCGGCGTCGAGCCAATCGAAGAACCGGGCGTCGCCGATCAGGCCGTATTTCACGACTTCGGCGTAGCCGGCGCGGAACTCGCGCAGCGGCAATGTCCGCAGCGAGTCGACGTCAGCGAGAACCAGCGCGGGCTGGTGAAAGGCGCCGATCAGATTCTTGCCGTGACGCGAATTGATCCCGGTCTTGCCGCCGACCGAAGAATCGACCTGCGACAGCAAGGTCGTCGGAATTTGGACGAAGCGCGAGCCGCGCCGCACGCTCGCGGCGACGAATCCGGCGAGGTCGCCGACGACGCCGCCGCCAAGCGCGACGATCAGATCGCGCCGCTCGATCTTCGCGGCCAGCACGTCGTCGCAGACGCGGCCATAGACCGAAAGCGATTTTGACGCCTCGCCAGGCGGAACGATGATGATCGTCGCCCGCAGGCCAGCGTCCTTCAGACTCTGCTCAACCGTCGGCAGATGCAGTCTCGCGACATTCTCGTCCGTGATGACGGCGCACGCCGCTCCGGGCGCGATTTCGGCGATATAATCGCCGGCGCGCTGCAGCAGCCCGTCGCCGATGATGATGTCGTACGAGCGTCCGCCCAGCGCGACCCGGACAATTTCCTGGCGACGGGCGTCGCCTTCGGCGCGCGCGGGATACAGATGCGTCATGGCCTTGGCGAAACCTCTGCTTTGCGCCCGCTGCCGCAAGTCTTCCAACATCGGCAAGCCTGCGGCGAGAACGGCGAGCGTGTCATCCACCATCGCATCCTGCGGAACTTCGCGCGACTCGACGCGAAGATCGGCGAGTTCGTACAGGGGGCGTCGCGCCTCCAGTAACTGGCGCAGCGTCTCCTCCGGATCGTCCGTTTGCAGCAGGGGACGATCGTTTTTGCGGCGCACGCGCTTCAGCAGAGTCTTCAGATCGGCGTCGAGCCACACCGATACGCCCCGTTCGGCGATGCGGTCGCGCGTGCGAGGGTCGAGAAACGCGCCGCCGCCGGTGGCGAGCACGACCGGGCCGCCGTTCAGCAGGCGCATAATGACGCGCCGCTCGCCGTCGCGAAAATAACGCTCGCCATATTTGGCGAAAATCTCGGGAATGGACATGCCGGCCGCCGCGGCGACGATCTCGGCGTCCGCATCGACGAAGGGAAGGCCGAGCCGCACGGCGAGCCTCTGGCCGATGGCGCTCTTGCCGGAGCCCATCATGCCGACAAGCACGATCGCCTTGCCGTTCAGAGCGGCGCGCACGGCCAAGGCGCGCTCGTCGCTGGACGCTTGCGGAGCTGGAAGGACGACGCCGAAGTGTTGCGGTCGAGTCATTGGCGCAAATCTACCCCGCGCCGCGCGGAATTTCATCCACGCCGCCGAGGGCGTGCGAAAGATACGCGACCATGAAGGCGGGCAGGCGCGGGTCGGAAAGCGCCGTCAAGCTCGAAACCATATGCGCGTCCGCGAGTTCAGGCGCGCTTTCGGCTGCGATAAAGGCTTTCACCCGGGCGAGCAGGGCGTGCGACGGCGCGTCGAAATCCAACCGCTTGACGCAGGCGACATACTGGCGATCGAATATCGCCGTCCAGCCGGCCGAAGCATGCGCGTCCGCGGCGGCGAGGCCCGTCTCTTCGGCGAGCTCGCGCATAAGACTGCCGGCGAGGTCGACGCGGCCGCCCGATACGACGTCTGAAGGGTCGGGGGTGCCGCAGGGAAAATAGAGCTGGCCGGCGAATGAGTGGCTTGGCCCCATTTCCCCGAGGAGATAGGCGCCGTCGCGGGCCCGCGCCGCCGGCATCGAGAAGCAATTATATACGGCTTCGTCGGGCCAGCCGAATTCTCGCCAGGCAAGAAAGCTCGAGAAAGGCGTCTCGAAGAACGCCATACGCAAGATGCGCGCCCCATCTTCGCCCGTCGTCCGCTCGACGCGACAGGCGAGCAGCACCGAGCCGTCGTAGAGCGCCGGATTGGCGCATCGACGCTCCTCCCAATGGCGCTCGATGTCGGCGGCGCGCTCCTCAACGAAGCCCCAGCGATGATCGACGCAGCGACACTCAAGGCGATCAATCTCGGCGATTTCGATGGTCACAGGCGGGCCGCTCCCTGGCCGCAACGGCGCGCCTCGCCGTCACATCTGTACTGAACGCGATTGCCCGCGCCGCACCCCGGATTTCGCCTGGATTGACTAAGCCGCATCGCACATGTCACGCGCGTCGTTACGCCTGCATCTGCAGAAGCGCCATGCTGTCGCGAAACTCGACGATCTCGACGATGCGGCCGTCTTCGAAGCGCACGAAATCCGCAAGCTGCACCTGACCGCGACGACCGGTGCCGCGATGACGCCATTCGACGATTCGACGCGCAGCGGCGTCGGCGCCGTCGACGATGACCTCGGGCATCGCGAATCCGAGTTGCTCGAAATCGACCTCGATGCTGCGCACGATATTGATCAGCGCCTCTACGCCGCGATGGCGCCCCGCGTGCGAAATCGCCGTGCGGTCGCCAACGAATTCGCACACGACGTCGGGCGAGCACAGCTCACGGATCAGGGCGATGTCGGGGCTGCGGGAGAAACTGCCCATGGCGATCAGTCGGCGCGCCATTTCATCGCGCGCCAGTCCCGGGCTGCGGGGGGTGAGAATGTCGTCGAGGCTTTGCGGCAAGAAATCGGCGCCGCGCGCGACGCAGCGCTGATCCCGGAACTCGTACATTTCCGAAACGAGTCCGTTACGCCAGCGCAGAAAATGCGCCATGTCCATGCTGTGGATATGGCCGGTGGCGCGGTGACGCCACCGGCTGATCCATCTCACCACCGTATTGTCGCCTTCGACGAGAACCGTGAGGATTTCCGCGTCGAGCGGTTCATAATCGATATCGACGCGACGCAAATGCGCGCGCAGCGCGTCTCGCCCGCGCCATTGTCCCGGGGGAAGCACGCCGAGTCGTGAGCAGCTGTAGTTCAGCTCGACGTCTTCGACGAAATGTTCCACCAATGTCGAGACGTCGTACGTCATCCGGCTCCGTACAATCTCATGTACGCGCCGCCGCGTTTCGCTCTCGATCACATGACTCGACCGCCCGCCCGGCCCGTGCATTCATCCCCCGCTATGGCGATGCGTCTGTCGATGCGCCGACCGCCCCTCGGCAACGCCCCAAACCCGAATGCGCGCTCGCCTTTTTGGGATCATTATGCGCTAATTGCGGTCCTTGTCGACCAACTTATTCTTGCCGATCCAGGGCATCATGCCGCGCAGGCGCAGGCCCACCTCTTCGATCGGATGCGCGTTATTACGCGCGCGCGTAGCCTTAAAGGAGGTCTGGCCGACTTTGTTCTCCAGCATCCAATCGCGCGTGAATTTGCCCGACTGAATATCGTCAAGCACACGCTTCATCTCCGCCTTGGTGTCCTTGGTGATGATGCGCGGACCGGTGACATATTCGCCATATTCGGCCGTGTTCGACACCGAATAATTCATATTGGCGATGCCGCCTTCATAGATGAGGTCGACGATCAGCTTCACTTCATGAAGGCATTCGAAATACGCCATTTCCGGCGCATAGCCGGCTTCGACAAGCGTTTCGAATCCCGCGCGGATCAATTCGACTAGACCGCCGCAGAGCACGACCTGCTCGCCGAAAAGATCCGTTTCGCATTCTTCGCGAAAGGTCGTCTCGATAATGCCGGCGCGGCCGCCGCCGATCGCCGCAGCATAGGACAGCGCAATCTGCTTGGCGTTGCCGGACGCGTCCTGATGCACCGCGATCAGGCAGGGCACGCCGCCGCCCTTGAGATATTCGCCGCGCACCGTATGGCCCGGGCCTTTCGGCGCGATCATCGCGACGTCGATATCCTTGCGCGGCTCGATCAGGTTGAAATGGATATTGAGGCCGTGGGCGAAGAGCAGCAGCGCGCCCGGCTTCAGGTTCGGCGCCATCTCATTGGCGTAGATCTCGCCCTGCAGTTCGTCGGGCGTCAGCATCATGATGACGTCGGCCCATTTGGCGGCCTCGGCGACGGTCATGACCTTGAGGCCGGCGCCTTCCGCCTTTGCGGCCGAGGCGGAGCCGGGACGCAGCGCGACCGCCACTTCCTGGACGCCGGACTCCTTGAGATTGAGCGCATGCGCGAAGCCCTGGCTGCCGTAGCCGACGATGGCGACTTTCTTGCCTTTGATCAGATTGATGTCGGCGTCCCGATCGTAATAAACGCGCATGTGCTCTGCTTCCTTGATGTGCGTGCGCTCTTAGGGGAACGGCGCGCCCGGCGCCGTCGAATTCGCTGGCGGGCTCCTTCTACGCGGGCGGCCCGACAAGGTCAAAATTCTCGCGCCTTAGATCGGATCCGGCCCGCGCGAGATGGCGGCGACGCCTGTGCGGGAGACCTCGACGAGTCCGATCGGACGCATGAGGTCGATGAATTCGTCGATCTTGTGCGGTTTGCCGGTCAATTCGAAAATGAAGCTCTCGGTGGTGGCGTCGACGATGCGGGCGCGAAAGGCCTCGGCGAGCTGCAGCGCGAAGGTGCGATGCTCGCCGCGGCCCTTCACTTTGACCATGGCGAGTTCGCGTTCGAGCGAGCGCATCGAGATGGTGAGGTCGGTCACCTGATGCACGGGGACGAGTCGCTCGAGCTGATGATGAATCTGGTCGATCGTCTCCGGCGCGCCGGAGGTCAATATGGTGATGCGCGAGAGATGTTCGGCGTGGGCGACTTCGGCGACCGTGAGGCTCTCGATATTGTAGCCGCGGCCGGAAAACAGCCCGACGACGCGCGCCAATACGCCCGGCTCATTGTCGACGAGCACGGAGAGCGTATGCGCTTCCGCCTTCGCGCTCGGCACGGCGGCGGAATAGGGAGATGGCGGGGAAGCGGGAGCGTTCATTTCGGTCCTTCGGCAGTCGGCAGATAGGCAGTCGGCAATCAGCGCGGTTCTTACGACTGCCGACTGCCAAAGCCCGACTGCCTAAACGAGCATTTTTCCCTTTTCATCGATCACCGCGCCGATCTCGATCCCAGCGTCGTCGGAGAGATCGGCGAGCAGCATGTCGTTATGCGCCTTGCCGGAGGGGATCATCGGGAAGCAATTTTCGACCTTGTCGACGACGCAATCGAAGATCACCGGTCCGTCATAGTCGATCATCTCCATTATCGCCGCGTCGAGCGACGCGGGATCAGAGCAGCGGACGCCCTTGGCGCCGAAGGCTTCGGCGAGCTTGACGAAATCAGGCAGCGCCTCGGAATAGCTGTGGGAATAGCGCCCGCCATGCAGCAGCTCCTGCCACTGGCGCACCATGCCCATATATTCATTGTTGAGGATGAAGATCTTCACCGGCAGGCGATATTGGATCGCCGTCGACATTTCCTGAATGCACATCAGAATCGAGGCTTCGCCGGCGATGTCGATCACGAGCGAACCGGGGTGCGCGAGCTGCGCGCCGATCGCCGCCGGCAGGCCGTAGCCCATCGTGCCGAGTCCGCCCGACGTCATCCAGCGGTTCGGCTCTTCGAAATGATAATGCTGGGCGGCCCACATCTGATGCTGCCCGACCTCGGTGGTGACATAGACGTCACGGTCCTTGGTCAGCGCATAGAGCCGCTGCACCGCATGCTGCGGTTTGATCGCCGTTTCCGAATTGCGGAAGGCCAGCGATTTGCGCGCCCGCCATTCGTTGATCTTCGCCCACCATTCATCGAGCGGCTGCTTGTCGGCGCTCATCGCCTCGGCGCGCCACAGGCGCACCATGGCTTCGAGCACGTGGGCGCAATCGCCGACGATGGCGAGATCGACCTTGACGTTCTTGTTGATGGACGAACGATCGATGTCGATGTGGATCTTTTTCGAGCCCGGCGAAAAAGCGTCGAGACGTCCGGTGATGCGGTCGTCGAAACGCGCGCCGACCGCGATCATCAGATCGCAGTCATGCATCGCGTGATTGGCTTCCCAGGTGCCGTGCATGCCCAGCATGCCGAGCCAGTTTTCGCCCGACCCCGGGTAGGCGCCGAGCCCCATCAGCGTCGAGGTGATGGGAAAGCCCGTCAGGCCGACGAGTTCGCGCAGCAGGGTCGACGCCGCAGGTCCGGAATTGATGACGCCGCCGCCGGTGTAGAAGATCGGACGCTTGGCCGCCGCCATCATGCGCACGGCCTGCTGCATCGCCTCCACGTCGGCGTCGAGCTTGGGATGATAGGTCTTGTGCGCGGCGCTGCGCGGCGGGGCGTAGACGCCGCGCGCGAACTGCACATCCTTGGGGATGTCGATGACCACGGGTCCGGGCCGGCCGGACGAGGCCACATAGAAGGCCTCGTGCAGCACGCGCGGCAGATCGGCGATGTTCTTGACGAGATAATTATGCTTCGTGCAGTGGCGGGTGATGCCGACCGTGTCGCATTCCTGAAAGGCGTCGGAGCCGATGAGATGCGTCGGCACCTGGCCGGTGATGCAAACGATCGGAATCGAATCCATCAGCGCGTCGGTGAGGCCCGTCACCGTATTGGTGGCGCCCGGACCCGAGGTGACGAGCAGCACGCCGACCTTGCCCGAGGAGCGCGCATAGCCCTCCGCGGCATGGGCGGCCCCCTGCTCATGGCGCACGAGAATGTGCTGCACCTTCTCCTGTTGGAAGAGCACGTCGTAGATCGGAAGGACGGCGCCGCCCGGATAGCCGAAAAGAATCTCCACGCCCTGGTCCTTCAGGGCTTCGACCACCATTTCGGCGCCGGACATTTCTTTCGACATCATCATTTTCCGTCTTGCTTCTCGCGGCGGGCGACTAGGATGCTTTTCGTCTTCGGGCAACAAAAAAGGCCCTCTTGGGGCCTTGGGTCAAGCGCCATTGGCGGAAGGCCGGGCCTAGCCCTGCTCCGTCCCCGGCGCTTCAAATACGAGAATTGCGTTCATTTACGCGTTCCGCCCCTTTGTTCACGGGCGACGTTACGGGAGGCGCGGCGGAGAATCAAGGGCGGAGCGCGAAACTTCAGCGGGCGATCCATCCGCCGTCGACGACGAGGAGGTGGCCGACGATGAAGCGCGCCTGCTCGGAGCACAGGAACAGCACGGCCTCCGTCAGCTCCTCGGCCTTGCCCATGCGTCCGATGGGAAACAGCTTCCCGGCCTGCTCAGGGCTGATGTGCTCCTTCTCCATCCATTGATGGAAGACGTCGCCGGGGGCGTCGATGCCGCAGGCGCAAATGGCGTTGACGCTGATATTGTCCTTGGCGACCTCGAGCGCGACCGTCTTGGTCAAGCCGTCGACGCCGCCCTTGGAGGCGGCATAGGCGCCTTCGGCCGGATTGCCGGTGAGGCTGCCGGTGATCGACGACTGGTTGACGATGGCGCCGCCGCCGTTCTGGCGCATCTGCCGGATTTCGTGCTTCATGCAGAAGAACACGCCGCGCAGATTGACGTCGATGTGGAAGTTGAAGCCCTCCTCCGTCTCCTCGGCGATGGGCTTGAAGCGCACGACGCCGGCGTTGTTCACCGCGCAGTCCAGGCGACCGTAGGCTTCGACCGTCTTCGCGACCATGGCTTCGACGTCCCGCTCGATCCGCATATCGGCGCGCGTAAAGAGCCCCTCGCCGCCTTCGGCGCGGATCATATCGAGAGTCTCGCGCCCGCCAGCCTCGTCGAGGTCGGCGATCGCGACCCTCGCCCCCTCGCGCGCGAAGGCCAGCGCCGTCACCCGCCCGAGGCCTCTCGCCGCGCCGGTCACGAGCGCGACCTTACCGTCAAATCGAGCCATGAGCCTCTCCCAAGCTTGGCGGCAGTTCACGCTTATCGCGACGATCGTCGCGGTCAAGCTCGCGAGAGGTCGTCGGAAAAGTTTGTCAGGCCCCTTCCGCCGCCAGCGCGCGCTTAACCCCCTCGTCCGCCGCCATCATGTCGTGGTGCTTCTGAACATTGGGGTATTTGGACAGACCGTCCTCAAGCATCGCCGCGGCCCAGCGCTCCATCGGAAAGACGTAGGCGTCGACATAGCTGCGCCTGTCGCCGACCATGTAGCGGCGACCCGACAGATGCGCGTCGAGAATGCCGAACTTCTTGCGGATCAGCGCCTTGGCGGCCTCGCGCACATTGTCGAACTCTTCTTTCTCCCGGGCGCGCGTATAGCGGTCGGGCAGGAACAGCGGGAAAAAGGCCGGGTGGAGATCGCCGGTGATAAAGGATGCCCAGCGGTCGGCCTCGGCCTCGTCGCGCGGCGAACCGTCGGGGGCGATCCCCGAGCGCGGGAAGCGGCCGGCGAGATAGCGCAGCACGGCCGCGGCCTGGGTCAGAATCCAGCCTTCGCCGGTGTCGAGCGCCGGCACTGCGCCCGCGGGATTGATCTTCAAATAGTCCTTGTCGCCGAACTCGACCGCCTTGGTCTCGTAGGGCGCGCCAATCCATTCGAGCGCGATATGCGGCGCGAGCGAACACGCGCCTGTGTGATAGTAGAGCGTGAGCATGAGGGCCTCCCCTTGAGAGCGTCGCTCTTAGAATAGGGCGGCGGCCCGCGGGAGGGTCGCGTCTATTCCTCGCCGCAATCGAGAATCCAGGTCTTGTCGCAGAAGGCGACATAGAGGCGCTCCTGCCCGAGCGCCGCCCCGAGTTCGCCGGCGAGTTCGTTCAGCATCGCCTCGATCTGCGCGTCGGGAAGGCCGCCGAGATAGGCGTGCACGGCTTCGCCGGTGAAGATCGCGACCGGCTCGCGGTCGGAGCCGACCGTGCCGTCGTCCCTGGGCCAGGCGTAGGTGACCTCGCCGCGGGTGAACATGCCGGAGAGCGCGGGCTGGCCCGTTTCGACGCGGCGGCGCATCCAGGCGCGCGCGCAGCGCACCGCCTCGGAGACGTCATAGACGCGGCCCTCGGCCTCCCAGCCCTCGCGGAGCCCGACGGTGATGCGAAAATCCCGCCGCGGCCCGCGCGAGCCGTCAACGAGGCGATAGACGCGCTTGCTCATGAGCGGAAGGTAAGGCGCCGGGCGCCTGCGAGAAAGGCGGTGAAACCAGATGCGCCGCGCCGCCTAAGGACTTCGATTTCGCCCGAGGCGATGCCGAACAGGCGCTTTGCCCATTCGTCGAGCGCGCGGCGGCGCGATGGCTTGTCAGCGCTTGCCCGTCCATGTGGACGCGAGTTTTTGCAGCGCCTTGTCCGCTTCCTGCTCGGCCTCGCGCCTGGTCGCGTAGGAATGCGGGGACCGCAGATGAATCTGTGACCCCTCGCAGACGGTCCAGCGGAACCGCCCCGCGTAGAGGGGGTCGGGCTCGATTCTGGATGTGAAGAGATCTGTCTCGCGCATGGCGGCATTATGCGCGCCGCCGCCGGTTTATTCCAGAGCGCTCACGCAGCGCGATGCAAAGCTTCAGTCTGAGACGGCGGCGAATGAGCGCGCGTGGATGCCCGCGACAAGCGCGGGCATGACGCGGAGGAGTTGCGCTTCTTGATTCAGTCGTCCCGCGTTCATGGCGGCCTTTACGGTCACGGCCGGGCTTTTCCCGGCCACCCACGCGCTATGCGGCGCTAGCCCGCTCACCCCTCCAGCAGCCGTCGCGCGATGACCTGCGCCTGAATCTCCGCCGCGCCCTCGAAAATATTGAGGATGCGGGCGTCGCAGAGCACGCGCGAGACCGGATATTCGAGCGCGAAGCCGTTGCCGCCGTGTATCTGCAGGGCGTTGTCGGCCGCGGCCCAGGCGACGCGCGCGCCCAGGAGCTTAGCCATGCCGGCCTCGAGATCGCAGCGCTTGCCCGCGTCCTTCTCGCGCGCGGCGAAATAGGTGATCTGGCGGGCGACGTGAATCTCGACCGCCATCGAGACGATCTTGTTGAAGACGCGCGGGAAGGAGAACAGCGGCTTGCCGAACTGAATGCGCTCCTTGGCGTATTTCAGGCCGAGGTCGAGGGCGCATTGGGCGACGCCGAGCGCCCGCGCCGCCGTCTGGATGCGCGCCGACTCGAAGGTCTCCATGAGCTGCTTGAAGCCCTTGCCTTCCTCGCCGCCGAGAAGGTTTTCCGCCGGCACTTCGAAATTGTCGAAGCCGATCTCGAACTCCTTCATGCCGCGATAGCCGAGCACTTCGATCTCGCCGCCGGTCATCCCCTTGGCGGGGAAAGGATCGCTGTCGGTTCCGCGCGGCTTTTCCGCGAGCAGCATGGAGAGGCCCTTGTAGCCCTTCTCATTCGGATTGGTGCGCACGAGCAGCGTCATCAGATCGGCGCGCACCGGATGGGTGATCCAGGTCTTGTTGCCAAAGACCTTATAGGCGCCGCCTTCCAGCGTCGCGCGGGTGCGCAGCCCGGCGAGATCGGAGCCATTGTTGGGCTCGGTGAAGACGGCGGTCGGCAGGATCTCGCCGCTTGCGATCTTGGGGAGATATTTCTCCTTCTGCGCCGGCGTGCCGCCGACGAGAATGAGTTCGCCGGCGATCTCAGAGCGCGTGCCGAGCGAGCCGACCCCGATATAGGCGCGCGACAATTCCTCGGAGACGACGCACATGGCGATCTTGCCCATGCCGGAGCCGCCGAATTCTTCCGGAATCGTCAGGCCGAAGACGCCGAGTTCGGCGAGGCCGGAAATCACCTCGAGCGGAATGTAATCGTTCTTCAAATGCCATTCATGCGCATGGGGGACGACAGTGTCGGCCGCGAATTTGCGCATCTCGCTGCGGATCGCCTCCAGCGTCTCGTCGAGGCCGGAGGCGCCGATGGTCTCGGCCGCGGCGTGATGGTCGATGAGTTCGGCGAGGCGGGCGCGGTTCGCCGGCGTGTTGCCGGTAAGGATCAACCGGTCGACGCAAGCGGGACGCCGGGCCGCGATCTGCTGGCCCGTGAGCCCGAAATCGCTGAGCCGGACGATCTCGCCCTGGCTCATCGGAATGCCGCCGTAAACTTGCGCGAGGAATTCGGCGAAGCCGATCCGGTTCAAAAGCTCTTCGGTCTCGCCATAGGCGCCCTCACCGGAGAGGCGCTCGGCGTAGTCGACGAGTTCGCGCAGGCCCTGGATATAGGTCGCGAGCCAGGCGAGCCCGTGCGCGGCGTGCTGGTCGGCCTCGATCAGCTCGCTGGAAAGCTTGCCGTCCTTGGTGACGCGGGCGCGCACGCTCGCGAGCGCGTCCTTGTAGAGCGCCTCGACGGCGGCGAGCGCCTCTTTCGCGTCACTCGTCCAATCGGCGGCTTCAAGTTTCGTCGCGACGGCTGCGGTCATTTTGCTTTCCGAAATTAAGAGCCCCAAAGGGGCGGGACCTTCACACTCCCCTCGCAAACCGGGTGTTCCCGGTTTGCGCATTTTAAATTGGCCAAAGTCGGCAACAGCCGACTTTGGCTGGGGGAGGGTCGAACCGCGTCAGCGGTTCGGGGTGGGGTGATACAGCCGAGCAATCCGGGCCGCCACCCCCACCCGATCGCCTCCGGCGATCGACCTCCCCCATCAAGGGGGAGGTGTTTGCGGCCTACATGCCGACATTTGGCCTGAGACGCAACCGCGCCGGCGGGGAATAGCGCTTTCAATTTGAATTTCGGCGTTGGGGTGAAAAACTGAAACTCTTGATTGGCGGGCGGGACGGCCACTTAGCGCCGCCAAAAGCGAACCATCGCGCTGGCGACCGCTTTGCACCAGGAAGGGATCATCGCCGCTTGCGCTTCTTGTAAACTCAAGACAGGAGCATATTCTGCCTGAAAACCGGCCATGTTTAGGGATGTTACATGAAGGATTTTATCGTTATTTTTGTGTTGTGCATAATTGCCCTCCCCATACTTAAGCGATGGGTATATTTTCGACGGTCCGTAATGGTAAAGGGAACCGTTGTCGATTTTCGACCTGTATACACCGATGATGGCAGAATGTGGTGCCCAAACATCGAATATGTGGGTCTTGATGGAGAGAAGAAAATATTTGAGTCAGGGACAGGCGCAACATATAGAATGTGGAAAATAGGAGAGACTGTTGATGTGGCTCTCGATCCCGTTCGCGATTCGGCTCCAGAAGTTTACTCAATAGGTTTTGAACTAATTATAGGAAGTATATTTCTATTTATCCTATTGGCGGCAGTTTATGATGCGCTAAAATAGCAATCAACCTTGTCCGAAGTTCTCGATGGAGACGCGCCATCCCCACTAAGGCGTCGGCCACAATACGTCCACTTCGGTCATATATAGCCATTCATTATCCACTCGGCAGCCGACTGCGATGGGTCCCAAGCCGAAATTCAAACTGAGGACACTGCTGGCCGCGCTTTATCAAGCCGCTGCCCGATGGTGCAGCAGCGCCCTTACAGCGGCCGGACATGTAGCGGCAGGCCGCCCTTCGCGCGCGTCGTGAAATCGGGCGCCAGTTCGAGGCGGTGGCCGTCGACCGGCGTGAAGCGAAATTCCCGAACGAGCGTCGCAAGGATCGCGACCATCTCCAGCATCGCGAACCCCATGCCGATGCAGATGCGCGGGCCGGCGCCAAACGGCATGTAAGCGCAGCGATGGCGCGTCTTGGCTTTGTCCGGCGCGAAGCGGTCGGGGTCGAAAGCGTTGGGCGCGTCCCAGAGTTTCTCGTGACGATGCAGCGCCCAGAGCGCCGCATAGACCGGCTCGTTCTTCGAGATTTTATGCGGGCCAAGCATCATGTCTTCGCGCGGCTGTCGCCCAATCGCGGCGGCCGGCGGAAAGAGGCGCATCGATTCCTGTATCACCTGCTTTGTAAATTGCAGTTTTTCGATCGTATCGTCGCTGATGTCGGCGTCGCCGGCGATCGCGCGCGCTTCTTCCCGCACGCGTTCCTGCGACGCCTGATCCTTGGCCAGCAGCCACAGGCTCCAGCCGAGCGCGACGGCCGATGTTTCATGCCCAGCGACCAGAAAGCCATAGAGATTGGCGATGAGTTCGGCGTCGGTCATCGACCGGCCGCTTTCGGGGTCCTTGGCGGCAAGCAGCCGATCGATGATCGCCTGCGTTCGCCCGCCTGACGCGCGCCGCGCCGCGAGGAGGCGCGCGGTCTCGTCGTAGAGGTAGCGCATGTCGCGATTGATTTTCGACGAACCGGGAAACGGCAGCCGTGTCGGCAGTCGAAGCAGGATGAAGATTCGCTGCCAGGAGATGGCGGCGAAACTCTCCTGCAAGGCGGCGACAAATTTGCCGCGATCGAAGGCGCCCGTGACGCCAAGCACGGCTTTCTCGATGACCGCGAGAGTGACGTTCGACGTGGCGTTCATCACGTCGACTGGCGTAGCGTGAGGCGAGGCGCGCAAAACCTCCGCCTGGGCTTTGGCGCAATCGACGAATGTCGGCGTGAGCGCCAGAAGATTGTCGTGTCGGAAGGCGGGCGCGAGCGCGCGCCGCTGCCATTTCCAGTCCGCGCCTTCGACAAAGAACAGCGCGTCGCGGTTGATGACCGACGACAGCGCGCCGATTGTGATGAAGTCGCGCGTAAAACTCTCCGCGCGCGTGATCAGCATGTCTTCGATGAGTTCGGGATCAGCGAGATAATGCGTGCGCCCGACGAACGGCCAGAAGCCGTCAAGCGTGAAATAGGTTTCGCGATAGGCGGCGGGCGGCCAGTTTTCGAGAAAATTGCGCTTGGCGGAGCGCCAGGACGGGCGCTCATTGGGCGCAAAGGGCATGAAATCCGGATCGTGAAACATCGCAGGGCCTCCTGCGTCCCGAAGATATTCGCTTCAATGACGCAGACGAACCTGCGCAGGCGGATCTGGCGAATATTGTTCCTCACCCTCATCCTGAGGTGGCCTCGAAGAGGCCGTCTCGAAGGACGAGGGTGAGGAAAACTATGCGAAATCGGGCTTCCTCGTCCTTCGAGACGCGTGCTGCGCACGCTCCTCAGGATGAGGAAGCCCTTCACCCGATCGGCCTGCGAACCTGCGCGAAAAACCGACGCAAAAAAAAAGCGCGCCGCGCCCGTCAAATCCGGCAGCGGCGGAAGCCCCGCCAAGCGAAAACAGCGAGAATCAGCATCGGCAGCGCGACGCCGATGAGCGGGCCGGCAAGTCCGGTCGGGGCGCGCGCCATCAGTTCCTCGTCCGCCTGCGTAAATTTCGGCATGGCCCCGTAGTCCTGCGCCGTCAGCGACGCGCCGGCCTTGGCGCGGGACAGGAAGAACGCGCGCCAGTCTACATGGAAGTCGCGAATGCGGTCGAGAAAGGCGCGATAGCGCGCCTCCCCGGAGCCGGCGATGTCGGCCATCGCAGCATAGATCAGATAGGCAGGCGAGAGATAGCCGAGCCTGTCCGCCATGTCGCGCTGGCGGGCGAGCTGCGCGTCATGTTCGGCGACGATCGCTTCGACCCGCTGAAACGCCGCCTCCTGCGTCGCCAGACGCCGCAGCGTCATCTCCTGTGGGCCGCCCGCAGGCTTGGCGCCGCCGCCATGTTCGTCGGCGTAGCGCGCGAGCGAGGCGTCGCGGGCGCGATCGGCGTCGGTCGAGGCGGCGCGCGCCGCAAGGACCATATCGATGCGCGACGGCGCCGGATGCGCGAAGGCGGCGATACTGTTGATCGCGGCCGGCAGAATCATGGTGATCGCCACCCAGGCTCCGATCAGGGTCAGCGCGTTGAAGGCCGAGCCGCGGCCGAGCCCGTCGACCGCGGCCGCGAGCGCCGCCCAGAAGAGTCCATAGAGCAGCACCCCAATGAGCAATGCGGCGAAGCCCGGCGAAGCGAGCCGCTCCCAGCCGGCGAATATCCAGACGCCCGCCGCGACTGCCAGCAGCATCGCGGCGATCGGCGCGGCGATTCGCGCGGCGAGCTTGCCGGCGAGCGCGGCGCTGGGCCGGCGGGCCGAGGCGAGCGTCATCGCCAAGGTCCCCTGCTCGCGTTCGCCGGCGAGCAGATTGAAGGCCATCGCCAGAATGACGAGCGGATAGACGAAGACCACGACGAAGGCGAGATCGGTCGCGCCCGACATCAGATTGGCGGGATTGTCGATCTCGTCGGCGAAGAGAAAACTGTCCTTCGAGCCCGTCGTCACCCGGATCGCGGGCGGCAGAAGGTCGCTTTGCCCCGTCGCGACGAGCGCCAGGGGCGCGGGGGCGAGTGCGGCCACCGTGGCGGCGGGCCCGCCGCCCATGAAGGCGGCGTTGCGCGGATCGCGATAGGGCGGCGGCTCCGGCGCGGGCTTTCCGGACGCGTCGGCCTGCTGCATTTGCGCAAGAGTCTTCTCAAGGTTTGCGATGCGCTGCGTCTCGTCGGCGCGGGCGGCGGCGATCGCCGCCTGCTGCGCGGCGACGCGCGAGGCGCCCATGGCGAGGGCGAAGAGCGCGACGCCCGCCAAAGCGATGAGCGCGAACCAGATGGCGCGGTCGCGGCGCATCATGCGCGCCTCGAAGCGCAAGCCTGCGAGGAAAGCCGAAGACATGGGCGCGCTCATACCGGGCGCAGACGCCGCGCCGCGAAGAGCGCGAAAGCGCCAGCCAGTGCGAGCCAGCCTAGAAGACCAACGATCGGAAGGATGCTGTGGTCGAGCGCGAAGGCCGCGCCGGGCGCCCGATAGGCGAAGGAGGAGATCTTTCGCCACAGCTCCGGCCCGGCGACGTAATGATTGTCGTGGGCGAAATGGATCATGTTGTCGCTGACCTGATTTTGGATATCGCGCCGATGCGCCTCGGCGGCCGTGGCGAAATCGAATTGGCTGCGGCTGTCGACGCCGGCGAAAGCCATCGAGATCGGCCGCAGCGCGAGAAGCGGAAACAGAAAGCCGGGCGCAGCGCGCAGCGCGTCCTGCCGGTCGAAGGCCGATTGCAGCGCGCCGAAATGGCGGTCGAAGATCGCATAGCCGTTTTCGTCGTCCTTGCGCAGCGTCAGGCCGCGGAAGCTCACCGGCAGATCCTCGATACGCGAAACGCCGTATTTCTTCAGCGTCTCGTCACGAAAGGCGAGGAAGGCGGGATGGCTTTCGTCATGACCGAAGGTCTGCGCTTTGTCCTTCGCGATGGCCGCGCGAAACGCCTGCGAGGTCGGCGTCGGCGCGAAGGCGCGGGCGGCGTCCGTCGCAAGCCGCGGCGCGAGGAAGGAATTGGCGAGCCAGAAGGCGAGCAGCGTCACGAGCGCGGCGCGAGAATTTCTGGCGAGCGCCGAAACGCCGAGCGCGAGGAAAGCGAAGCCGGCGAGATAGGCGGCGTAGGCGCCGCCGAGCGCGGCGAGCCGTATGAATTGATCGGCAAGCGACAGGCGCTCGCGATCGACGAAAAACAAGAGGGCCAGCGCCGCGCCGACGAAGGCCGGCGCGAGCAGCGCGAAGATGGCGCCGATCAAAGCCATCGCCTTGCCGGCGAGAATGTCGCGCGGCCGCGCGCCGACGCTGAGCAGCTGTTTCAGCGTGCCGCTTTCGCGCTCGCCCGAGAAACTTGCGAAGCCCATCAGAATGACGATGAGCGGCGCGATCGTCTGCAGGATGAAGGCGAGCGAGAGCGAACCGAGCCGCGCGCCGACGCCGCCGTCGCGCGCCTGTTTGAACTGGGTCTCGTTCTGCTTATGCGCCTCGAGCCACACCGCCGAGCCGACATAGGCGTCGACGCCGGGATCGGCGAGCGCCAGCGGGCTCAACGGCTTGAAGGCGTATTGGCCGAAATGCGCGGCGGCGTGCGGATTCTTGGCGCTCTGTCCTACCCAGAGTTCGCGATCGGCTTGCGCCGCGGCGTCGCGCTCGCGCAGGATGCGGGCGTTCTCGACATAGCCGAAGGCGAGCGCGGCGAGCATCAGCGCCACGACGAAGGCGCAGAGCCAGACGAGGCGCCGGTCGCGGAACAGCTCCAGCCATTCCTTGCCGGCGACGGCGCGCACGACGCGCCAGCGGCTCTTCGCCGGCGCGGTCGTGGCGAGCGGGGCGAGAGCGAGATCGCTCACGCCGCCGCGCTCGCGAAGAGATCGAGATAGGCGCGCTCCAGCCCGAGATGATCGACGTCGTCAGCGCCGAAGACCGATGCGAGACGCCCCTGCGCCATGATGCCGATCTTGGTGCCGCATTGCTTGGCGAGGAAGAGGTCGTGCGTGACCATGAGGACCGCCATGCCCTCCTTGCGCAGCCGCTCGATGAGCGCGGCGAATTCATTGGCCGCGAGCGGATCGAGGCCGGAGGTCGGCTCGTCGAGCACCAGCGCCTGCGCGCGCCTTGCGAGCGCGATGGCGACGCCGACCTTCTGGCGCATGCCCTTGGAATAGAAGCGCACGGGACGCTGAAAGGCGTCGCTCGGCAGACCGGCGGCGGCGAGCAGCGAGAGCAGCGTCTCGCGCGGCGCCTCGGCGCCGGAGATTTCGGTGAAATATTGCAGATTCTCGATGCCGGTGAGCGCCCCATAGAGCATCACCTGTTCGGGAATATAGGCGAGACGCGCGCGCGCCGCCGAGGGATCGAGGGCGGAGTCGATTCCGCAGACGAGCGCCTGACCTGCAGTGGGTTCGATAAAATTCAGGAAGAGATTGACGGTCGTCGTCTTGCCGGCGCCGTTCGGACCCAGCAGGCAAAACACTTCGCCCGCCGGCACGGTCAAATTCAAACGATCGAGCGCCGGCGCGTCGGCGCCGTCGTAACGCTTGGTGAGATTGCGCGCTTCGAGCATCGCCGCTCCGCCTTACAGCCCCCCGACTCGGCGCGCGTGGCCCCGCGCCTGTCGAGTATGATCTCTGCGTCGAGACTGCATCTTTGCGCGGGGGCGGTCAAGCGCGCCACGCCGCCGTCTCCCGCCTCGTCTTGCATCGAGATCAATTCTACCAAGAATGGATCGAATAGGCGGCGCATGTCCGTCAGCCGATGATCGAGAGAAGACGATATGCATTCGCTCCTCCTCTTGCCGATCGACTATTTTCTTGCCGCATGGTTTGCGGTGACCGCCGCCTGCACGCTCTACGTCGCCATCGACGGCTACAAGAATCCCGAACCGGTCGTGATGAAATGGGGGTTCATTCTCGTCACGCTCTATACGGGACCTTTCGGCCTTCTGCTTTATGTCATCGCCGACAAGGAGCCGCGGCCCGAGGCGCATGAGCAATTCGTGCGGCCGCTGTGGAAGCAGGGCGTCGGCTCGACGATCCATTGCGTCGCCGGCGACGCGACAGGCATCATTCTGGCCGCCGTCATCGTCGCCTGGATGGGTCTGCCGATGTGGCTCGATCTCATCGTCGAATATCTCGCGGGTTTCGCCTTCGGCCTCTTCATTTTTCAGTCGCTGTTCATGAAGGAAATGATGGGCGGCTCCTATTGGGAGAATGTGCGGCGCAGCTTTTTTCCTGAATTCATCAGCATGAATTTCATGATGGCCGGCATGGCCCCGGTCATGAGCTTCCTGATGATGGGCCATGACATGCGCGCCATGGTTCCGACCGAACTCATCTTCTGGGGCGTGATGTCGCTTGGCGTGATGGCGGGCTTCGCCACAGCCTATCCGTCAAATGTCTGGATGGTCGCGCAGGGTTTGAAGCACGGGCTCATGACCGAGCGAAAGCGAGGCGTTCCCTTTGAGAAACCCGGCGAACGTCAGGCGACTGAGCACGTGCGATCGGATGCGGCGAGTCACCAGCATCACCATCACGGCGAACATTCCGGCATCAGCGAGGGCGCCGCGACGCATCCCGAGAATGGATCGCGCGCCGACTCCGGCGCGGCCCCGAAGCATATGCATGCGACGCCAGAGGCGACGAGCGCCCAGATCGCCGCTTTCAGCCTGACGTCGCTCGTCCTTCTCGCCACCGGCATGCTCGCGCCCGCCAATTGGGTGAACATGCGGCTTTCCGCGCATGAGGTGGGCGGGCTCATCATGCCGCCGGGAATGCTCATGTATCGGGACACGACCGCCGACGCGATGCGCGAGATGAGCTTCGCGGATTCTCGGCGCGTGCGCGCGAGTTTTCCTATCGACGCGCGCGGCGATCGGGAGCTGCCCTTTACCATGGACGCCGGCGTCAAGGTCTTTGAACTCGCCGCGTCCGTCATCCGCTGGCGCATCCTGCCCGATGTGGCCGTCGACGCCTATGCCTACAACGGTCAGATACCGGGACCCCGCATCCATATTCGCGAAGGCGACCGCATACGCATCAGGGTGCGTAATGATTTACCCGAGGGCACGACCGTCCACTGGCACGGGCTCATTCTTCCCAACGCCATGGACGGCGCGAGCGACATCACCCAGGCGCCGATTCCGCCGGGCGGAGTCTTCGATTACGAATTCACCGCGAAGCAGCACGGAACCTATTTCTACCATCCCCACGCCGAGCCGGACCGCACGCAGGCTCTGGGCCTCTACGGCGCGCTGATCATCGATCCCGCGGCGCCCGCCGAGGACGCCGCCGATCACGACTATGTCATTCAGCTTCAGGAATGGCTCTGGCGCGACGGCCTGACGTTTCCGGCGATGCCGATGGACGGCATGCAGCCGAATTATTTCACCATCAACGGCAAATCCTATCCGTCAACCGAGACGATCCGCATGAAGCGCGGCGAAACGCTCAAAGTGCGCTTCATCGGCACCAACAACGGCTTCATTCATCCGATGCATATTCACGGCGGCCCGTTTGAAGTCGTGGCGCGCGACGGCGAGACGCTCGCCAGGAGCGCGCGCTATCTCGCCGACACGGTCAATGTCGGCCCAGGGCAGCGCTACGACGTGATCTGGCGGGCGCAGGAGCGGGGAAAGTGGCTGATCCATTGCCACATCCCCCATCACACCAGCAATGACAACGCCGAGACGAAAGGCGGCGGCGGGCTGATGGCGATCATCGAGGTCGAGTAGCTCATCGACCGCCGAAGCGCCTACTTCTTCTCATAGGCTTCCGTCACATCCTCGACCGTGCGCAGACCGGGCTTGGGCGCCATCACCAGCACCGCCATATTGCCGGGCGCATGTTCGTTCTTCCACATCTTGGTGTGGGCGAGCGGAATCTTCTCCCACGGGAAGACTTCCGACATGCAGGGGTCGACGCGCCGATCCAGGACGAACCGATTGGCGGCCGACGCCTGCTTCAAATGCGCGAAATGCGACCCCTGGATGCGCTTCTGGCGCATCCACACATAGCGGGCGTCGAAGGTGAGGTTGAAGCCCGTCGTGCCGGCGCAGAACACCACCATGCCGCCGCGCTTCACCACGAGGCAGGAGACCGGGAAGGTCGCTTCGCCCGGATGTTCGAAGACGATGTCGACGTCCTTCTTGCCGGTGATGTCCCAGATCGCCTTGCCGAAGGCGCGGGCGTTCTTGGTCCATTCATTGAACTCGGGCGTGTTGACCTTCGGCAACTGCCCCCAGCATTTGAAGTCCTTGCGGTTGATGACGCCCTTGGCGCCGAGCGAGAGCACATAGTCGCGCTTGCTCTCGTCCGAGATGACGCCGATGGCGTTGGCGCCCGAGGCGGCGCAGAGCTGCACGGCGAAGACGCCGAGCCCGCCCGAGGCGCCCCACACCAGCACATTGTCGCCGGGCTTCAGCTGATGCGGCGCATGGCCGAAGAGCATGCGATAGGCGGTGGCGAGCGTTAAGGTGTAGCAGGCCGCCTCTTCCCAGGTGAGGTGCTTGGGGCGCTCCATCAGCTGGCGGTCCTGCACGCGGCAAAACTGGGCGAAGGAGCCGTCCGGCGTCTCATAGCCCCAGATGCGCTGCGAGGGCGAGAACATCGGATCGCCGCCGTTGCACTCCTCGTCGTCCCCGTCGTCCTGGTTGCAGTGAATGATGACCTCGTCGCCGACCTTCCAGCGCTTCACCTTGGAGCCGACCGCCCAGACGACGCCCGAAGCGTCGGAGCCGGCCACGTGATAGGGATTCTTGTGAACGTCGAGGGTCGACACCGGCTCGCCCAGCGAGGCCCAGACGCCGTTGTAATTGACCCCGGCCGCCATCACCAGAACGAGCACGTCGTGACTGTCGAGCTCCCAGGTCGGCAAGACCTCGAGCTGCATGGCGGTTTCCGGCGGACCGTGCCGCTCCTTACGGATCGCCCAGGCGTACATGTTCTTCGGCACATGCCCCAGCGGCGGAATTTCGCCCATCTCGTAAAGGTCTTTTTTATCGGTCAAGGTTTCGCTCCTCCGCCCCTGCTCTTGCGGCGATTAAAGTTCAGGCGGAGCTTATAATAGGCCGGCGCCGCGCTTCATAGCGCGAAAATTCTATTGGATCGGCAGGGTGTATCTATGAAGCAGGCAGACCGTTGCTGATCATTTCACGTTGAGTGAAGCGTCTAGATGCTGGACATTCCACACAAGGCCCATTCGTTCCAACGCCAGCACCAGGAACCCTGTTGGGTCAATTTCGAAAGGGCGAATTTTCGTCGTGGCCGCCCGCGGATAGGCGTGGTGATTGTTGTGCCAGCCTTCGCCGAGCGTCAGGTAGCCGAGCAGCAGGTTGTTGCGCGACTCGTCTTGCCCTTTGAAATTTTGGTAGCCGAAGCGATGCCCAAGACTGTTGACCGCCGCGATCGCATGCAGCGCCAAAGCCACACGCAGGAATCCGGCGACCATCACCGATCCGGCAACAGCGTCGAATCCGCCGAGCGCCAATCCCCACAAAGCTGGAATAACGACAACCGAGACGGCGAACCAGACATAACGCGTGCGATGACACCATTCGATCACCGGGTCGCCGACGATGCCTCGGCCGAACATGTCCATATTGGTTGTCGCCTCGCCGTACGCCCAGCCGAGATGAGCATGTTTAATTCCTTCCAGCCCGGATAGCGGACGGCCGTAATCGTCGAAATACGGGCTGTGAACGTCGCCCGGTCTATCGGCCAATAGGTGATGCCGACGGTGATCGGCGCACCAACGCTTAAGCGAGCCGTAGACGCCGCATTGAGCCAATATGCCCAGCGCATATCGCATTGGCGTCGACGTCTCGAAGGCCTTGTGGGTAAAATAGCGGTGATAGCCGAGCGACATGCCGAGCACGTTCAGCACGTAAAACAATGTAAAACCGGACCACTCGACCCAGCCCGTCGGCCGCAGCGCAATCCAGACGACGGCGACCAACGCCCCGCCTTGTTTGACTGCAGCGTAGAAGAGATGCTCACGCCTTCGGCCCCACGCGTCAGGCTCGCCATAACGCACCGCCGTCTCCCACCGCCCGGCCCCCGGAGATTTAACGGCGGCGGGCGAACCGGCCTCCACGACTTCGCAATGCGATGGTTGGGGCATCAACATCGGGCTCGTCCCAAAGTTTCTAAAAATATCCCGAAGTCCAGCATAAAGGCCGCCCTCGCGCAAGCCGCTCGATGAGCGTGATCGTCCCAAGATCGCGCGGTACGACGCCGAAGCGGCGCAATTTGAGCGCGCGAAAGGCAAGGCCGGTTTGGCTGCTGCGCCTGCCGTCTTTCGCCGACGCCCACCCCATGCTAGCAACGGCTGGAGGAGCCATAAAAGTGAACGACATGTCCGCTGAGAAGAGCCGGAACGCTGGCCGCGATAAGCCCTGGATGTTTCGCACCTACGCCGGCCATTCGACGGCCAGCGAGTCCAACAAGCTCTATCGCTCCAATCTCGCCAAGGGCCAGACCGGTCTCTCCATCGCCTTCGATCTGCCGACGCAAACCGGCTACGACAGCGACCATATCCTCTCGCGCGGCGAGGTCGGCAAGGTGGGCGTGCCGGTCTCGCATCTGGGCGATATGCGCACGCTCTTTCACGGCATCCCGCTCGGCGAGATGAACACCTCGATGACCATCAACGCCACCGCCGTGTGGCTGATGGCGCTCTATATCGCCGCCGCGGAAGAGCAAGGCGCGCCGCGCGGCAAACTGCAGGGCACGACGCAAAACGACATCATCAAGGAATATCTCTCGCGCGGCTCCTATGTGTTTCCGCCTGCGCAATCGCTGCGGCTCACTCAGGACCTCATTCTCTTCACCACGAAGGAATGCCCGAAGTTCAATCCGATCAACGTCTGCTCCTACCATCTGCAGGAGGCGGGCGCGACGCCGTCGCAGGAATTGGCCTATGCGCTCGCGACCGCCGTCGCCATTCTAGACGGCGTGAAAGCCGCGGGAATGCCTGAGGAAGACTTCGCTCAGGTCGTCGGCCGCATCTCCTTCTTCGTTAACGCCGGCATGCGCTTCGTCACCGAACTGTGCAAAATGCGCGCCTTCGCCGAGCTTTGGGAGGAGATCACGCGCGAGCGCTATGGGGTGAAGGACGAAAAGCTTCGCCGCTTCCGCTATGGCGTGCAGGTCAATTCGCTCGGCCTGACCGAGCAGCAGCCGGAAAACAACGTCTATCGCATATTGATCGAGATGCTGGCCGTCGTTCTCTCCAAGAACGCCCGCGCCCGCGCCGTGCAGCTTCCGGCCTGGAACGAGGCGCTCGGCCTGCCCCGGCCCTTCGACCAGCAATGGTCGCTGCGCATGCAGCAGATCATGGCCTATGAGACGGATCTGCTCGAATATGGCGACATTTTCGACGGCAATCCCGAGATCGCCCGCAAGGTCGCCGAACTGAAGGCCGAGGCGAAAGCCGAACTCAAGAAGATCCAAGAGCTCGGCGGCGCCGCGGCGGCGGTCGAAATCGGCTATATGAAGGGCAAGCTCGTCGAGGCCAACACCGCGCGCCTCGAGTCGATCGAGGCCGGCGAGCAGATCGTCGTCGGCGTCAACAAATTCACCGGCGGCGAGCCCTCGCCGCTCGCCTCGGGCGACGACCAGATCATGGTCGTGCCGGAACATGTCGAAGCCGAGCAGATTTCGCGGCTGAAGGCCTGGCGCGAAAGCCGCGACCAGAAGGCCGCGCAGGAAGCCATCGAAGAGCTGGCCCGCGCGGCGAAAGAAGGCCGCAATATGGTCGAGCCGTCCATCGCCGCGGCGAAGGCGGGCGTCACCACCGGCGAATGGGGCAATGTTTTACGCGGCGTGTTTGGGGAATATCGCGCGCCGACGGGCGTCTCTTCGACGGCGCGCCAGGTCGGCGGCGCGCTCGACGCGGTGCGCGGCGAGGTCGAGCGCGTGTCGCAAAAGCTCGGCAAGCGGGCGAAATTCCTGGTCGGCAAGCCGGGCCTCGACGGCCATTCCAACGGCGCCGAGCAGATCGCGGTGCGCGCCCGCGACGCCGGCTTCGACGTGATCTACGCCGGCATCCGCTCGACGCCGGCCGAACTCGTCGAGGCGGCGAAGAAGGAAGGCGCGCATTGCATCGGCCTCTCCATTCTTTCAGGCTCGCATGTCACGCTCGCCCATGAGGTGATCAAGCTGATGAAGCAGGAAGGCGTCGACGCGCCGCTGGTCGTCGGCGGCATCATCCCGCCGGCCGACGAGAAGCTCCTGCGCGACGCCGGCGTCGCGGCGGTCTACACGCCGAAAAACTACGACCTCAACGCCATCATGACCGACCTCGCCCACATCATCGAGAAGGCGGCGGTTTAGGGTGCGAGATCACCCTCTCCCACGGGGAGAGGGCGGCTGCGGAGCAGCCGGGCAAGGTGTATCCAAGTCGATAGTTAGCTGGCTTGACGCCACGCTCGCCAATCAGCGTTGCAACCCCTCACCTGGCCGGCTTCGGCGTCCCCTCTCCCTTAGGGAGAGGGTTACACGCGGGCTTGTGCCGCGCACAGCGCTTGCGCAATATTGCGCCGCAACATCGCCGCAGGAGCCTTCATGTCCGCCGACGCCATCGCCCGCCCGGATTTCTTCAGCCGGGCTCGAACCGTCGCGTCCCCCGCCTTCAATCGCTGGCTCGCGCCGCCGGCGGCGCTGGCCATTCATCTGTGCATCGGCATGGCCTATGGCTTTTCCGTTTTCTGGCTGCCGCTGTCGCGCGTCATCGGCGGCGCGCAGCCGAAGGTCTGTCCGGAAACGCTGGGGTTTTTCGCGACGCTCGTCGCCACCGACTGCGACTGGAAGGTCAGCTGGCTGGGGTGGACCTTCACGCTCTTCTTCGTCCTGCTCGGCTCCTCGGCGGCGGTCTTCGGCCATTGGTTGGAGACGGCCGGACCGCGCAAGGCCGGACTCGCGGCGGCCTGCTGCTGGTGTGGCGGCCTGCTCATCTCGGCGCTCGGGGTCTATCTGCATCAGATCTTTTTGTTGTGGATCGGCTCCGGCGTGATCGGCGGCATCGGCTTGGGGCTCGGATATATCTCGCCCGTCTCGACGCTCATCAAATGGTTTCCCGACCGGCGGGGCCTCGCGACCGGTCTCGCCATCATGGGCTTTGGCGGCGGCGCGATGATCGGCGCGCCGCTCGCGGACCGGCTGATGGGCTTCTACGCCACGCCGAGTTCGCCAGGCGTCTGGCAGACCTTCGTGACGCTCGCGGCGATCTATTTCGCCTTCATGGTCGCCGGCGCGCTCAGCTATCGGGTGCCGCCCGAAGGCTGGGCGCCCGAAGGTTTTGCGCCGCCCGCGGCGGCCAGGAACGCCATGGTGACGCATCGTCATGTGCATCTCGACGTCGCATGGAAGACGCCGCAATTCTGGCTGCTCTGGGCCGTGCTCTGTCTCAATGTGTCGGCCGGCATCGGCGTTCTGGGCATGGCCTCGCCGATGCTGCAGGAAGTCTTCGGCGGCAGGCTGATCGGCCTCGACATCGGTTTCGATCAGCTCGACGCCGATCAGAAAAAGCAGATCGCGGCGATCGCGGCGGGCTTCACCGGCCTCTTGAGCCTGTGCAACATCGGCGGGCGCATCGGCTGGGCCTCGGCGTCCGATAAATTCGGCCGCAAGCTCACTTACGCGATCTTCTTCGTCGTCGGCATTGCGCTGTATTCGGCGATCCCCTTCGCCGCGAGCGGGGCGATGGTCGGCCTCTTCGTCCTGCTCTTTGCAGTGATCATCACCATGTATGGCGGCGGCTTCGCGACGATCCCCGCCTATCTCGCCGACATCTTCGGCACCCATCATGTCGGCGCCATCCATGGCCGGCTGCTGACCGCCTGGTCGACGGCCGGCGTGCTCGGCCCCGTGCTCGTCAACTACATCCGCGAATATCAGCTGAGCGTCGGCGTCCCGCGCGAAGCCGCCTATAATCAGACGATGTTTGTGCTCGCGGGCCTGCTGCTCTGCGGTCTCGTCTGCAATCTGCTGGTGCGGCCCTGCGCCGAGAAATTTTACATGAGCGACGAAGAGGTCGCGGCGCAAAAGCACGTCACGGTCGCCGAAGTCGTCGAGGAAGAGGACGATATTCACGCTGACTTCGAGGATTTTGTCGAAGAGGGATTGGAGCCGGCTGCGCCCGACGCCGCTCCGCCGATCGCCGCGCGCGCGCCGCCCGGCGCAAAGGGCGGATCGCCGCTGCTGGTTCTCGCCTGGGCGGCCGTCGGCGTCCCCCTCGCCTGGGGCGTCTGGACGACGCTCCTCAAAACCGCGGCGCTGTTTCACTGATTTGGGCGTGATCGCCAGCAGCTCGCCTTGATCGCGACCGGCTTGTTTGCCAGAAGTCGGAGTCGCTTGGCGCCTTCGTGATTCGTCGCGGGGCCGACAAAAGAGACGAGGGCCTCTATGGCGACCGCTTGCACGAATGGGCTCGACACCGGTTTTGTCGATCTCGGCTATATGAAAGTCGCCGTCCTTGGCGTGGTGCAGGGCATCACCGAGCTTCTGCCGATCTCCTCGACGGCGCATATGCGCATCGTGCCGGCGCTTCTCGGCTGGAAGGACCCCGGCTCCGCCTTCTCCGCGGCGATGCAGCTCGCGGCGCTCGCCGCCGTCGTCAGCTATTTCTGGAGCGACATCCGCGCGCTCGCCGAGGGCTCCCTTCGCGCCCTCGTGCGGCGCGACTTCAACGACTGGACCTTCCGTTTCGTCGTCTGGATCGCGCTCGCGACCGTGCCGATCGGCATCGCCGGCCTCGCGCTGTCGCATACGCTCAACACCTGCGGCTCGCCCTTGCGCACGCTGCCGGTGATCGGCGTTTCCTGCATCGTCATGGCGGCGCTGCTCGCCATCGCCGAACTCTACTGCAATCACAAGCGCACGCTTGAACATGTCAGCCTGAAGGACGCGATGATCGTCGGCTTCGCCCAGGTCGGCGCGCTCATTCCGGGCGTCTCGCGCTCGGGCTCGACGCTGACCGCGGCGCTGTTCCTCGACCTCAAGCGCGAAGAAGCGGCGCGCTTTTCCTTCCTGCTCGGCCTTCCGGCGATCGCCCTCGCAGGCCTGAAGGAATTATGGGAGCTGCACAAGGCGCAGCTCGATTTCCACGGCTGGGCGGTGCTGACGCTGGGGCTCTTCGTCGCCTCGCTTTCAGCCTTTGTCGCGATCTGGGGCCTGTTGCGGATTCTCGAACGCTTCTCCGCCTGGCCCTTCGTCTTCTACCGCGCCTTCATCGGAATCGTGCTGCTCGTGGGGTTCTACGCAGGCTTCCTCGCATAACGCGAATGTCGTTCCCGACGCGCGCAGCGCGATCGGGAATCTATAGGCGGCGCCCGCTATGGATTCCCGCTTTCGCGGGAATGACAAGCGCTACTCCGCCGCCACTTTGAGCCGCGCGCGCGCCTCAGCCCGCAGATCGTCGATCGGCGTCAGCCGGCCCTTTTCTTCGTAATGCCAGAAGGTCCAGCCGTTGCAGGCTGGCAGGCCCTGCGCCAGCGCCCCGGTCTTATGGATAGAGCCGACGAAGCCCGAAAGCGACAGCGCGCCGTCGGCGCGCACCACCGCGCGATGGCGCCGCCTGGCGTCGACGAGCGTCGCGCCCGGCGCGATGAGCCCCGCTTCGACGAGGCTCGCGAAGGCGATGCGCGGCTCCGAGCGCTTCGACGGGGCCGTCGCGACCGCTTCAGGCGGCAAGGGTTCGATCGCCGCGATTCGCGCCCGCGCCGCGGCTCGATAGTCGCCGTCGCGTTCGATGCCGAGCCAGTCGCGCCCCAAACGCTTGGCGACGGCGCCGGTCGTTCCCGTGCCAAAGAAGGGATCGAGCACCAGATCGCCCGGGCTCGAGGCGGCGAGAATGACGCGCGCGAGCAGCGCTTCCGGCTTTTGCGTCGGATGGGTCTTGCGGCCGGCGCCATCCTTGAGACGTTCGGTCCCGCCGCAGATCGGCAGCAGCCAGTCCGACCGCATCTGGCAGTCCTCGTTCGCCGCCTTCAGCGCCTCGTAATTGAAGGTGTAGTTCTTGGCGCTCTGGTCGCGCGCCGCCCAGATCATCGTCTCATGGGCGTTGGTGAAGCGCCGGCCGCGAAAGTTCGGCATCGGATTGTTCTTGCGCCAGACGATGTCGTTCAGGATCCAGAACCCGAGATCCTGCATGATCGCGCCGACGCGAAAAATATTGTGGTAGGAGCCGATCACGAAAATCGTCGCCGTCGGCTTCATCACCCGGCGCGCCTGCGCGAGCCAATCGCGCGTGAAGGCGTCATAGGCGGCGAAATTCGCGAATTTGTCCCAGTCGTTGTCGACCGCGTCGACGAGACTTTGATCCGGGCGATGCAGACGATTGGCGAGCTGGAGATTATAGGGCGGATCGGCGAAGACGAGGTCGACGCTCTCCTGCGCCAGTCGCTCCATCGATGCGACGCAGTCGCCGCTGAGGATTTCGTTGCGCGCCGACGCGCGGAGCGGCCCTTCATTTGTGCGCCCGATACGCGTGACCTGATTTCGGGCTTTGAGGCGAGCCGCCCCGACGCGCGCGCTACGCATGAACTGAACACCATCAACGCAACCAACATGCGGGATAGTGAAGGAGGGAGGTAAAGGGGGCGTTTAGATCGACGAAACGCCAACGTCTCTTTTTCGAACGGAAGTCTCAAAGAAATAAAAAGGTTAGCGAATGGTTGACGAAGGCCTCACGCCTCCCGCACGGGCGCGAAGCTGACGCGGTGCGCCGGGCTCGCGCCGTGCAGCGCCAGCGCGTCCAAGTGACGCTGGACGGCGTAGCCGACATTGGTCTCAAACCCATAGTGCGGATAATGGACGGCGAGGCGGCGCATCATGGCGTCGCGCGCGACCTTGGCGACGATCGAGGCGGCGGCGATGCTGAGCGCCGTCGCATCGCCCTTGACGATCAGCTGGCAGGGACAGTTGACGGGCGGCCGGTCGTTGCCGTCGATGAGAAGATAGGCCGGCGTCTGGGAAAGGCCGGCGACGGCCCGCGCCATCGCCGCGAGCGACGCCCGGCGGATATTGATGCGGTCGATCTCGGCGGGGGCGACGAAGGCGACGCTCACGGCGAGCGCGCTGGCCATGATCCGCTCAAACGCTTCTTCACGCTGCGCCTGGTTCAACGCCTTCGAATCATCGAGCCCCCGCGGCCGTCGTTCGGGATCGAGAATCACCGCCGCCGCCGCCACCGGACCCGCGAGCGGCCCGCGTCCAACCTCGTCGACGCCGGCGATCGGCCAGACGCCCTTTCGGCGCAGCTGCGCCTCCAACCGAAAATGGGGCCCCTTGGCCGTCACAAACGCTCCCCCGGGCGGATCGCTAAGGGTCCCGCGCGACAGCGGCGTCAGCGCGGAACCGCGCAGCGAATAAAGCGCGGCGGGCGGGCGGCTGGCAACCGGAAAGACGGCGCTTGCGGCGGCGTCCAAAGAATTCTCGGCCCCGCGCGCGCGATAGGCTCGCGGGAGACGAGCCCAAGATCGGCTCAGAAAAGGCTGAGCTGCTGCGGCGAGCGGCGGGGCGGTTCGAAAAGATCGGTACGCAATCTTGTTTTCTGCGCAAAGCCGAGCCGGCCGGCCGCGAGTTCAAAACGCCGGCCGATCATCCAGGCGTAGGGCCCCTCGCCTTTCATGCGGGTCCCGAAGGACGCTTCGTAGAGCTTGCCGTCGCGCGTCGAGCGCATGAGCGCGAGGGCCCGGCGCGCTCTGTCGGGAAAATGCGTCGCCAGCCATTCGGTGAAGAGGTCGCGCAATTCGAGCGGCAGGCGCAGCAGCACATAGCCGGCCTCGCGCGCGCCGGCGGCGTGCGCCCGCGTCAAGATCCGCTCGATCTCGTCGTCATTGATGGCGGGAATGATCGGCGCCGTCATCACCGCCGTCGGCACGCCGGCGGCGCTGAGCTTTTCGATGGCCTCAAGCCGCAATTCGGGCGTCGCGGCGCGCGGCTCCATGAGGCGCGCGAGCTTGCGGTCGAGCGTCGTCACCGAGATCGCGACCTTCGCGAGACCCTTGGCCGCCATGGGCGCAAGCAGATCGAGGTCGCGCAGGACGAGCGCGGATTTCGTCACGACGCCGACCGGATGATTGGCCCGCGCCAGCACTTCGAGAATCGAACGCATGATTCGATGGCTCTTCTCGGCGGGCTGATAGGGATCGGTGTTGGTGCCGATGGCGATTGTCTTCGGCGCATAGCCCGGCGCTGACAACTCACGTTCGAGAAGCTGCGCCGCGCCTTCCTTTACAAAGATCTCGGTTTCGAAATCGAGGCCGGGCGAGAAGCCCATATAGGCGTGCGTCGGCCGCGCGAAGCAATAGACGCAGCCATGCTCGCAGCCGCGATAGGGATTGATCGAGCGATCGAAAGAAATGTCCGGCGAATCATTTCTGGTGATGATCGTGCGCGGCTTCTCGATGTGGAAATTGGTCTTGAGCGCCTGCAGGCTCTCGAGCGAGCCCCAGCCGTCGTCGGCCTCCTCGCGAGTCTCCTTTTCGAAACGGCCACTGCGCTTCGACAGCGCGCCGCGTCCGCGCCGGCGATCGGCGTCGACGAGGGCCGCAGCGTCGATCGGCTGCGGCGCGCCCTTTATCTTTGTCGATGCCTGAGCCGCACCCATGTTCGCAACCTCTGCCCAGCGTCGCGTCGAGCGTCGCTGCGGCGACCGCTTAGAACTGACGCTGAGCTAGAACATATAGAGAACATTTCCGGCGCGCAAGGCCGAGTCCCATAAATGCGCAGGCGATCGGACGAAGGGCGGCGAGGCGTTGAACGGCCCTGGGCCGGCTGACCCGAGACTGAGTCTCGCGGTTTTATGGCGAAGAACGGGTCATCGACCAAAGAGCATCGCGGCGCGCGCCGCGATCAACCTCGCGAAAAGCCTCAGGGGAAATCCTCGATAGCTGGGGGCGTCGCTCGGCAGTTCGGTCTCGGACCTTCGATGTTGTGTCTTGGTCCGCATCTCGATGGGCGGCGGATCGCCCTGACGGGATCGATAGGTGGAAACCCAAAACCCTGGATCGAACTTCAAAAACATGCCTGAGTTACAGCAGGACGCGACGACCCTGCGCGTTGGGGATCGAGGTTTGAGCCTGTAATCCACCAAGAGGTTCTCGCCCGACAAGACCTGGAATCGGTCATCGCGATAGGTGAGATATGGCGTGCCGCCATCTGGATCGCGGATGCGTGCGGCGTTCGGTAGCGCTTCGATCCGCCGGCCGCCGTCCTGACAATCGAGACAATAGCAAACGCCGCTCAAGATCGGCGCGCCGATGGCTTCGCATTGAACGCGACCGCAAACGCACGACAATCTTCTTACGGTGAAGGCCATTTTGTAAGTCCGACGCGTCGTAAGTCAGATGATATTCAATTGAAACACTACTGCAAAAAGCGGCCCTTGCGAGCGGTCGTCGAGCCGTTCGCCGAGCGCGTCATCCCCGACGTGCGCAAGCGCGATCGGGGATCCAGAGCAACATCCAAAAAGTCTGGATGATGGACTCCCGAACGCCCGCTTTGCGAACGTCGGGAATCACAGCCCATCGTTCAGTTGATTATGGCGTCGCAGGGCGGTGGGACGTCGCCTTAGCGCACCAATATATTCCTGAACTGCCACGGATCGCTTTCGTCGATGTCTTCCGGAAACAGCCCGGGACGCCCCTCGAGCGGCGTCCAATCCGTGTAATAGCCCTTCACCGGGCCGAGATAGGGCAGCTGCACCTCGAGGCAGCGCTTGTAGTCGACTTCGTCGGCCTCGACGATTCCCGCCTGCGGATTCTCCAGCGCCCAGACCATGCCGGCGAGCGCGGCGGAGGACACCTGAAGGCCCGTGGCGTTCTGATAGGGCGCAAGATCGCGGGTCTCCTCGACCGAGAGCTGCGATCCGTACCAATAGGCGTTCTTGGCGTGGCCGTAGAGCAGCACGCCGAGTTCATCGATTCCATCAACGATTTCGTGTTCGTCGAGAATCTTCCAGCTCTCCTGCATCTTGCCGGCGGCGCCGAACATCTCGTGCAGGGACAGCACCGCGTCGTCGGCGGGATGATAGGCGTAGTGACAGGTCGGACGATAGATCGCCTGTCCCTTCTCGTCGCGCAGCGTGAGATAGTCCGCGATCGAGATCGACTCATTGTGGGTGACGAGGAAGCCATATTGCGCGCCGGGCGTCGGGCACCATGAGCGCACGCGCGTATTGGCGCCGGGCGACAACAGATAGATCGCCGCGCCGCAGCCGGCCGGATGCGTGCGGCCGATGTCGGGCAAGGATTTTTCATGCGTGCCCCAGCCGAGTTCGGCGGGCTGCAGGCCCTCGGAGACGAAGCCTTCGACCGACCAGGTGTTGACGAAGACGTTGCGCGGCTTGGGGTCGCGCGCGCGCTGGGTGTCGCGTTCGGCGATATGGACGCCCTTGACCCCGAGCTTTTGGGCGAGCGCGCCCCATTCGGCGCGCGTTTCCGGCTCCTTGTCGAAGGCGCCCGTGTCGCGGGCGATATTGACGAGCGCCTGCTTGACGAACCAGGACACCATGCCGGGATTGGCGCCGACGCAGGAAACCGCCGTCGATCCGCCGGGGTTTTTGCGACGCTCATCGAGCACCGTCTCGCGCAGCGCATAATTGGTGCGCGCTTCATTGGACATGGTCTTGTCGAAGTAGAAGCCCGGCCATGGCTCGACCACCGTGTCGACGCACAGCGCGTTCAATTCGCGCGCGAGCTTGATGATCGCGAGCGAGGATACGTCGACCGAGAGATTGACGATAAAGCCCTGGCCGCCGCCCTTGGTCAGCAGCGGGGTCAGGACGTCGCGGTAGTTCTCCGGCGTCAGCCTGGTTTTGAGAAAAGCGATGCCGCGCTCGTCGAGCAGACGGCGATGCGTATCGACCGGGTCGATGACGGTGACGCGCGATTTGTCGAAATCGAAATGGCGCTCGATCAGCGGCAAAATGCCTCGGCCGATGGAGCCGAAGCCGATCAGCACGATCGGACCGGTGATTTTGCCGTAGTTTGGCCAAGTCGACATGAGGCGCAGCTCCCGAGAAAGATATTGCGCCGCGATAAAGCAAGCGCAGATGTATTAATCAAGAGCTTGAGAGATTGGCGGCGGGCGCATGGCGTGGCGCTGCGCCTGCCTTTGCAGGCGCTCGGCCAAAGTCCTGCTGGACCACACTCGCCGGCCGCCCGAGCTTCGGGCTTGGTCAGCGCTCCACGAATGCTGTAACGCCAGCGGCCCCTCGTCCTTCGAGACGGCCTCTTCGAGGCCTCCTCAGGATGAGGGGCCTTGGGGTTCTGGCGTCTTGGATGAAGCAAACGACATGTTGGATAAGCGGTCCTCATCCTGAGGAGCCGCCGAATGGCGGCGTCTCGAAAAGGATCGCAGCACGATTGGAAGTTAAATTCCCGGAATTTCACGCGGACGCGGCGGCGTTGCCGTCGATGCGCCCGTGCAGACCATTGGGCAGGCGCGGATTGGACAGAATATAGCGCCCGCGCTCGCGCACCATTTTCGTCACCGCCGCGAAATCGAGCTTGCCGGAGCCTAGAAGCGGCACCTGCTCGACGATCATGATCTCCGCCGGAATCATCAGGTCGGACGCGCCCTTCGATTTGGCGTAGGCCTGGAAATCGGCGCGCGTCGCGTCCTTCTGCTGCGTGATGAGAGTGATTCTCTCGCCCTTGCGCGGATCGATCTCGGTCGCCGCCGCCGACAGCGCGTCGGGCCAGAGTTCCGCCGCCAGTTGTTCGATCGCCGCGAGCGACACCATCTCGCCGCCGACTTTGGCGAAGCGCTTGGCGCGCCCCTTTATCGTCACATAGCCCTGCGCGTCGATCGTGACGATATCGCCCGTATCATGCCAGCCGTTCTCCGGCGGCTGCACCACGCCGGGCTTATCGATCTTGAGATAGCCCATCATCACATTGGGACCGCGCACCAAGAGCCTTCCGCCGTCCTCCACGCCCGGAACCGTCTCGAGCCGATGTTCGACGCCCGGCATCAGCCGTCCGACCGCGCCGAATCTGTTGAACATCGGCGTGTTGAGCGCGAGTACCGGCGAGGCTTCCGTCACGCCATAGCCTTCAAGGATGCGGACGCCGAACTTCTCCATCCACAGATCGCGCGTCGATTGCTTCACCGGCTCGGCGCCGGCGACCACATAACGGATCGACCGGAAGTCATAGGCGTGCGCCGGGCGCGCGTAACCGGCGAGAAAAGTGTCGGTCCCGAACAGAATCGTGGCGTTTGAGCCGTAAACGAGCTCCGGCACGATGCGATAGTGCAACGGCGAGGGATAAAGATAGATCGGAACGCCGGAGATCAGCGGCAGCGTGAAGCCGACCGTCAGACCGAAGGAATGGAACATCGGCAGCACGTTGAAGACCTTGTCCGTGCGTCCGAAGTCGATGCGCGCGGCGGCCTGCGCGGCGTTGGCGAGCATGTTTCGATGCGACAAGGCGACGCCCTTCGGCGCGCCTTCCGAACCCGAGGTGAAAAGGATCGCCGCCATCTCGTCGGCCTTGCGCGGGGCGACGGGCTTGCGGAAGCGTCGCAACGCGTCGAACTTATCTGCAAGAGAGATGCTCGCGCGCATGTCTTCGAGATAGACGAGCGCGACCTTCTCTTCGAGCGCGGCGACAAGCTTGTCGAGCTTGGCCTTCTCGACGAAGCCGCGCGACGTCAGAATCGTTCTCGCCTGCGCCGCCTCGCAGCCCGCCAGAATATTGGCGGCGCCGGCGGTGAAATTGATCATCGCCGGCGCGCGGCCGGCCGAAATGACCGCGAGGAACGCGATCCCCGCGCCATTGGCGTTCGGCAGCATCAGTCCGATCGCGTCGCCCGGCCTCCCGATGCGCGCAATCTTGCCGGCGAGCGCGCGCGTCCCGATCAGCAGCCTGCGATAGCTGAGCTTGCCGGCGATCGGGTCTTCGAGAGCGACGCGCGACAGCCCGTGCGTGCGCGCGGCTTCAACGACGGCTTCAAAAAGCGTGCGATCGACGTTCGTCGCGCGAAAGACGAGATCCGACATGATCTGATACAGCGCCGCGCCGGCCGCCATTCGCCGCGCCTTGCCTTTCAGCGCGTCGTCGACCGTCAGGCGAATAGGCGCGAGCACGGTGAGGGTGAATTTCGGAAACCAGCGCCGGCGCGCCTGTTCGCGCGTCAGCCGCGAGAACATCGTCGCCTCGGCGCCGTCGATGTGCACCGGGACGACCATCGCGCCGGATTTTTCCGCGATCAGCCCCGCCCCGTCATAGACCTTCATCAGACTGCCGGTGACCGTGAGCCGGCCTTCCGGGAAGATGACAAGCGGATTCCCGTCCTTGACCGCATTGATCAGCGCGCGCGCGCCAAGCGGATTGGCTGGATCGAGCGGGATCACGCGCATGAATCTCAGAAACGGCTGCGCCCACCATGTCTTCGAGATCGTGCGGTCAATGGCGAAGACCGGCTGCTTCGGCATGACGGCGAAAATCGCCGCGGCGTCGAGAAAGCTCACATGGTTGAGCGCGACGATCGGATTGGGACCCGCCGTCTCGAAATTTTCCAGTCCCTTCGCCTCGAGACGGTAGAAGGCGCGAAAGTAGATGGAGAGCAGATCCTGCAGCGGCGAAGCGACCACCGTCTTGACGATCCAGATCGACGCGACGAGCGCGACGACGGCCAGGCCGATCAGCAGCGCCGCGAAAGAAACGCCCAGGCTCTGCAGACCCGCAACCCCGACGCCGCCAAGCGCCATGAAGGCGGCGTTCTGCACATTCACCGCGGCGATGGTGCGGGCGCGCTGCTGAGGCGCGCTCTGCGCCTGAATGGCGGCGAAGGACGGAACGATCATCAGCCCGCCGGCGACCGCGAGCAGTGAAAGATCGATCGCGGCGCGCCAGGCGAGCGGCTGAGCGAAATAGGCCTGCGGCGACAGCCCCAGCGCCGCCTCCGGCGCCGGCGAAAGGAGCAGCGCGAGGCCGAGGTCCGCGGATCCAATAGCGACGAGCGCCGCGCCGACGGCGGTCGGCAGCAGCACGATCTTGCCCTTGAGCAGGAAGGCGGCGAGCCCCGATCCGATGGCGATGCCGACGGCGAACAGCGCCAGATGGATGCTGACGAGGATCTCCGCGCCATGCAGCGTCTGGGTGATGAGCGAGGGCGTAAGCGACATGGCGATGGAGCCGAACAGCCAGAAGAGGCTCGTCACCACGGCCAGCCGCCGCAGTTCTATTTGGCCACGCAGATGCCGCAGCAATTTGAAGGTCGAGCGGAAGACGTTGGCGTCTATCGCAAGATCGGGATCGGCGCGCCCGGTTGAGGGAATGAGCCACGCCGCGCCAAGAGCCAGCGCCGCGACGCCCATGACTCCCGCGGCGAGGATCACCCCGTCGCCGACATGCAACGCCATGCCGCCGGCGACCGTGCCGCTGAGAATGGCGAAAAAGGTCGCGCTCTCGACGAGCGCATTGCCCGCCGGAAGCTCCTCGCGCGTCAGATGGTCGGGCAGGATGCCGTATTTGACCGGGCCGAACAGCGCGCCGGTGACGCCGAAGAGAATCAGCGCGCCAAACAGCGTCGGGATATTGGCGAACAGAAAGCCGGTCGCGGACAACGCCGCCACGGCGACCTCGGCGACGCTGAGCCAGCGCACGACGCGCGCCTTGTCATATTTGTCGGCGAACTCGCCGCCGATCGCCGACAGAAGAAAGAACGGCGCGATGAAGGCGGCGCCGGCGAGCGTCACAAGCGACGCGCCGCTCTCGGCCGCATGCGCCAAGATCAGGAGCACCAGGGCGTTCTTCAAGAAGTTGTCGTTGAAGGCCGCGAAGAACTGACGCCAAAACAATGGCGCGAACCGCCGCGAAGCGAGAAGCGAATGCGTCATGTCGAAGCTTCCGGGAGATGCGTCGTGACTTTCGCCGATGACCCTTAAGGATCGGTCAAGTCCGGCGCGTTGCAATTGGGCGTTGCGATCGGGTTGAAGGTCAGCCTTTCGCCATGAACTATGTTCAATATGGAGACTGCAGCGCTTTTGCTCTGCCGTCAATAGAATAATGAACGACGTTCATGCTGAAGTGGGGGACGTTCCTTGAACGAGAATGACGCCGACGCGGGATCGGACCGCCGGACGCAATTGCGTGACCGGCTTATCGACATCGCGCAGGAGACGGTGGCGGCGCAGGGTCTCGCCGGACTTAAAGCGCGCGATCTCGCCGCCGCGGCCGGTTGCGCGCTCGGCGCGATCTATACCGCTTTTCATGACCTCGACGAGCTGATCCTGCGGGTCAACGCGCGCACTCTGGCGCGCCTGGAGGCCGCGCTCGACGCGGCCTTCGTGGACGCGGAGGCGGAGCAGGCGCTGGAAGCCATGGCGCGGGCCTATCTGAGCTTCGCGAGAAACGACGAGCCGAGCTGGCGCGCGCTGTTCGAGCACCGATTGCCGCCTGGCGCGCCCGTGCCGGGCTGGTATGCGGACGCGCGCAACCGCCTGTTCAGCCGGTTGGACGCGCCGCTTGCGCAACTGCTGCCGGGCAGGGACGCGACGGCGCGCGCCGCGCTCGCGCGCACGCTGTTTTCGGCCGTGCATGGAGTCGTCGCGCTGGGGCTGGAGGAGAAGATCGCCGAGACCCCGCCAAAGGTGCTGGATGAGCAGCTCGGCGTGCTGATACGGCTTCTCGCGGCCGGACTGATGATGGAATCGGCCCGCTTGCTTTGAGCCGCGCGAACTGACATAGGCGCGCATGACTTTCATTCTGCTGTTTGCCGTAGCGACATGGGCGGGCGCGCAGAATGCGCTTGCCGGCGGCGGTTCGTTCCTCACCCTTCCCACACTGATGTTAACGGGCATGGACGCGCTCGCCGCCAATGTCACGTCATGCGCGGCGCTGTTTCCGGCGCAGGTCGCGACGGGTTGGACGGTCCGCAAACTGGCGAGGGGCGCCAATGGGCTTTCGCTGCGCACGCTGTTTGTGATCAGCATCGTCGGCGGCGCCGTCGGCGCGGCGGTGCTGCTGGGCACGCCGCGCGGGCTCTTCGCGCGTCTCGTGCCATGGCTCGTGCTTTTCGCCACCATCATTTTCGCCTGGGGCAGTTTCTTCCGCAAGCCCGTAGAAACGCATAGCCGTCTCGGCGCGCCGCGCGCAGCCCTCGCGCAATTTCTGATTTCGGTTTACGGCGGCTATTTCGGCGGCGGCATCGGCTTCCTCATGGTCGCCGCGCTCACCATGGCCGGACAGGGCGTGCGCGTCGCCGCCGCCACCAAAAACGTTCTGGCCGCCGTCATGAACGCGTCCGCTGTCGCGATCTTCCTGTTCTCGCCGGATCTGCACTGGCCGCAGGCGCTGGTGACGAGCGCCGGCGCGACGATCGGCGGGATCGTCGGCGCCCGGCTGATCCATCACATCGACGAAAAAATCCTGCGCATCTCGATCATCGTGGTCGGCGCGGCGCTGACCATCGGCCTCTTCCTCAGAGCGCCATAATCCGGGCGCCCGACGCGTTCAGCGCGTCGTGGTGGCCGACCCGCCCGCCATCGCCTTTTCGATCTCGGGAATGAGCGTCGTCGCGATGGCCGAAGGGGTCAGCGGTCCGACGAATTTATAGGCGATGGTTCCGTCGCCCTTGATCACGAAGGTCTCCGGCACGCCATAGACGCCGAAGTCGATCGCGGTGCGGCCGGCGGGGTCGACGCCGACGCGCGCGAAAGGATTGCCGCCCTCCTCAAGGAAGCCCAAGGCCTTCGCCGTCTCATCCTTGTAGGAGAGCCCGTAGAGTTCGACGCCCTTGGCCTTGAGCGCTTCGTCGGCGGCGATCGCCATGAGCGCCGGATGCTCCTGTCGGCAGGGTCCGCACCAGCTGGCGAAGACATTGACGAGGCTCACGTGACCCTTGCGCAAATCTTGCGTCGAGAGACCGGGAACGCCGGCCAATCCTTCAAGCGCTGGCAGATCGAAGGCGGGCGCCGGCTTGCCGATCAGCGCCGACGGGATGCGCGACGCGTCGCCCGCGAAGAGCCGCACCAGGAAGACGAGCGCCAGCAGCGCGAAGAGCGCCAGCGGCAGAAAGCGCAGCGCCGAGCGCGGCGCGACGGCGTCGCTCACTTAGCCCTCTCCTTCATCGCGCCCGCCAGCCGCGCCGAAGCGCGCCAGCGCCGCGCGCAGCCGGCGAAAGTCGAGGACGATGCGCAAGGTCACGAGGCCGAGCGTCGCCGCCGTCACGCCATAGGCGGCGGCGATATAGAACCAGTGATCGCTCACTCGGCGGCCTCCATGCTTTCCTCGCCGGCGATTTCACCGGCGCGGACGGCCTGCATCGAGAGACGCGCGAGCCGCCGGCGCAGGATTTCATTGCGGATCGCCATGATATGCAGCGTCGAAAACAGCAGCGTCGCGGCGAGCGCCATGACGATCAGCGGCCACAGCATCGAGCCCGATATCGCCGGTCCGTCGATGCGGAACACCGAGGCCGGCTGGTGCAGCGTGTTCCACCAATCGACCGAATATTTGATGATCGGGATGTCGATGGCGCCGACGAGCGTCATGATCGCCGCGATGCGCGCGCCGCGCGGCGTGTCGTCCATCGTCTGCCTGACGGCGATCAGACCGAGATAGAGAAGAAAAAGAACCAGCATCGAGGTGAGGCGCGCGTCCCACACCCAGAACGTCCCCCACATCGGCTTGCCCCAAAGCGAGCCGGTGACGAGGCAGATGAAGGTGAAGGCGGCGCCGAGATTGGCGGCGGTCTTCTGCGCCGCGTCGGCAAGGGGATGACGCCACACCAGAACGCCGAGCGACGCCGAGGTCATCACGACATAGGCGAAGATCGCGAGCCAGGCGGATGGAACATGGATGTACATGATCCGCACGGTCTCGCCCTGCTGATAATCGGGCGGCGCGGTGAAAGCGCCGTAGAGCCCGATCGCGAGCAGAAGCGCCGTGGCGCTTGAGAGCCACGGCAACGCGCGTTCCGCGAAACGCAGAAAGCGCGTTGGATTGGCGTAAGTGGACAGAAAGCTCATCGACCGCCGGAAACTCCCGCCGACCGTCTAAGCCGCACGGCCATCAGCGTCAATTGGCGGCTTTGGACGGCGGCTTGGTCGTGTCCTTGGCGACCTCCTTGGTCTGGTCGGCGAGGATTTGCGCCCTCGGCTTGCCGTGCAGAAGTTCGACCGCCGCGTTGAGCTGCTTGTCCTTCGTCTCATCCGGCGGCACATAGGCCTGCGAGCCGGTCTTTTCCTCGTCGCCAGTCTTGAGATGGCCCTTGAGCGAGGCTTCGCCCTTGGTGTCGTCCTTGCCTTTGAGTTCGTCCGGCACGTCCTGCAGGATGATCATGTCGGGATCGATGCCCTTGGCCTGGATCGTGCGGCCGGACGGCGTGTAGTAGCGCGCCGTCGTCAGCCGCAGCGCGCCGCTGGAGCCGCCCAGCGGGATAATCGTCTGCACCGAGCCCTTGCCGAAGGAGCGCGTCCCGATCAGCGTCGCGCGCTTGTGATCCTGCAAGGCGCCGGCGACGATTTCGGACGCCGAGGCCGAACCGCCGTTGATCAGCACGACGACGGGCTTGCCCTTTGACAGATCGCCGGAGCCGCGCGCGTTGTAGCGCTGGGTTTCATCGGCGTTGCGGCCGCGCGTCGACACGATTTCGCCCTTGTCAATGAAGGAGTTGACGACCTGAATGGACTGGTCCAGCAGGCCGCCCGGATTGTTGCGCAGATCGAGGATGTAGCCTTTGAACTTGTCCGCCGGGATCTCCTGCTGCGCCTTGGCCATGGCGTTGCGCAGGCCCTCCGCCGTCTCCTCGTTGAACTGCGAAATGCGGATATAGGCGATGTCGTCGCCCTGTTTGCGCGAGCGCACGGATTTGATGTGGATCTCGGCGCGGACGAGTTTGACCTCGACCTTGTCCTTGTTCTTGCCGCGGAACAGCGTCAGCTTAACCGGCGTGTTGATCGCGCCGCGCATTTTGTCGACGGCCTGATTGAGGGTCATGCCCTGCACGGTCTCGTCGTCGATGGCCCCGATGAGATCGCCGGACATGATCCCGGCGCGCGACGCCGGCGTGTCGTCGATCGGCGTGACGACCTTCACCAGTCCGTCTTCCTGCGTGACCTCGATGCCGAGGCCGCCGAATTTGCCCTCGGTCTGCGTCCGCATATCCTTGAACGCCTTGGCGTCAAGGTAGCTCGAATGCGGATCGAGCGAGGTCAGCATGCCGTTGATGGCGTTTTCGACGAGCTTCTGCTCATCGGGCTTCTCGACATAGTCGGCGCGCACCTTGTCGAACACGTCGCCGAACAGGCTGAGATTCTTGTAGGTGTCTGCGGAAGCGGCTTGAGCCGGAGCGCCGATGACGGCGCGCGCCTGCTGGCCAAGCGTGGCGCATCCCGCTCCAATTGCAATTCCTGTGGCGATAAGGGCTGTTTTGCGAATCATCCGCCGACCTTCCGACTGTCTGACTTTGCCCACCATGGGCCCGAGTCGATTGACGCTCCGTCCTTGCGGAACTCAACATAAAGAATGGGTTGTTTCGCGCCGATTGCGATGGTCGCCGCGGTTTGCGCGGCTCCGTCTCCCATGCTGGCAACCGGCTCACCTGCGAGAACGAACTGTCCCACGTTCACATTGGTGCGACTCATGCCGGCCAGGACCACATAATAACCGCCGCCGGCGTTAATGATCAAGAGTTGTCCATAACTTCGGTAAGGCCCTGAAAAAGCGATCCATCCGTCGCAAGGAGCGATAACGACGCCGTTTTCGCGCGCCGCGATCGACAGGCCCTTCTCCTTCCCTCCAGATCCGTCGGGCGCGCCGAAACGCCGCACGACCGGTCCCGCCGCCGGCGTGGGCAGACGGCCTTTAAGATCGATGAAGGCGACGGCGGGCGCAAGCCGCGCCGGATCCTTGAACGGCGCAGACAACGCTTTGAGCCGCTCCCGCTCGGAAAGCCTTGCTTGAGCTTGGGCCCGCTCGTCGTCGGCCTTGCGCGCCGCCTCCGCGGCGCGTCGCGCCGCCGCGCTGTCCGCCTCCATGCGCGAGATCAAATCCTTGAGGCTCGTGGCGCGCTGCGCCAGCGTGCGCGCGCGCTCCGTCTCCGCCTGCAAGGCGCTCTGCGCAGAGGAAAGCGCGTCCTGACGTTCGGCGATCATCGGCGCGAGCCTTTCGCGCTGAGCGCTGAGACTCGCTTGCTGCTCCGCGAGGCGTTCCCGCTCGCGCCGAACGCCATCGCGCAGCTGCTCAAGTTCCGAAAGATCGCGCTGCAGCTGGCGCGCTTCGGCGCGCATCTGCGGCAACAGGGCGCCGAGCGCGAGCGACGCCCGGACCGCCTCGAGAATCTCGTTCGGGCGCGCGATCAGCGCCGGCGGCGGCTTCCGGCCCATCCGCTGCAGGACGGTGAGAATCTCCATGATCAATCCGCGGCGGCTCTCGAGCGAAGCGACGACCGTGCGCTCGTTCTCGGTAAGCGTTGAAAGCCGCGCTTCGATTTCAGCCGCGCGCCCTTCCGTCTCCTGCAGCCGCAGCGTCGCTTCGATGAGCGCGCCATTCAGCCTTTCGCGCGCCGCGGCGTGATCGACAAGCTGCTCTTCGAGCCGACGCGCGCGCTCCTGGGCGGCGCCCATCGTGTCCTCGACGCCGCGCAATTCTTGTTGCCTTGACGAAATGTCTTTTGCGTCCGGACCTTTTTGTTCGGCTTGGGCGGTAAAAGCGAAAGAAATCGCAAAGAGCGCCGCAGAGATGAGCCCGCGCTCGGTGGCTTCGTTACCCGCCATGCTCGAAACGCTCATGTCCGTCCGCGGCATCAATTTCGCCCGGAGGCCGATATGCGCCCGGAATCGCGTCCAGATTGCGGCAAAGCCCGGCGAGGATCGCGCGCGCGCGGCGCGAATCGACGAGCGCGTCGATCGATTCTGGAAGTCTGCGTCGCCAGTTCAAGCGTTCGCGATCGGTGCCGGGCAAATTGATCGCAAGCGTTTCCCCTGCAAGGTCATCGAGTTGCGCCATGGCGAGCAAGGACGGCGCGCGCGCGATGAACGCATGAAGCGCCTGCGCCAATGAATCGTCGAAGCGATTCGACGGCTGGCGCGCGTCATCAATGAGCGCCTGCGCGCGAAGCGCTTCGAGGAGCGCGTTTTTTTCCGCGCGCCGGGCGGCGCGGGCGGCGTCAGCCGCCTGGGCCGTCAGCAGACCTAACGCTTCCCGTTCGGCGATGTCCGCCGCCGCCCACCAACCTTCGAGCGTCGGCAGATCATGCGTCGAGGCGCAGGCCATGGCTTTCCGGGGATAGAACGCCGGCGGCGCGAAGCCCTCGCCCGAACGTTCGAACCAAAGAACCCGGTAGCTCAGCACGTCGGCGCGTTCGATGCGCTCGCGGAAGCCCCAGGGCGCCGTGCCGAGATCTTCGCCGACGACGATGCATTGCGCGCGTCGGCTTTCGAGCGCGAGCTGACCCAGCAAGGTCTCGAACGGATAGTTAAGATAGGCGCCGGCCGCAGGCCTTTCGCCGTCCGGAACGACGAAAAGCCGCGCGAGACCCATGACATGGTCGATGCGCAGCGCGCCCGCGTGGCGCATGTTGGCGCGCAGCAGCTCCGCGAAACCGGCGCCGCCGCTTTTTTCCATTGCGATCGGATCTGGCGGCGGCAAGCCCCAATTCTGGCCCTCCCGACTGAAGGCGTCGGGCGGCGCGCCGATCGAGAAGCCGTCCACGAAAGACCCCGCGCGGCTCCAGCTCTCGGCGCCGTCGGGCGCCGCGCCGATGGCGAGGTCGCGGCAGAAGCCAAGCGACAGTCCCGCCGCGCGCGCCTCCTGCGCGGCATGGGCGAATTGCGCATCGGCGAGCCATTGCAGAAACTGATGGAATTGGATGCGCGTCGCATGTTCGTTCGAGAAGGCGCTCAGCGCCGAATCGCGCGCATCGCGCAGCTCCTGCGGCCACGTCCGCCGGCTTTGGCCGTTGCGCGCTTCGCTGATCGCTTCGAAGAGGCAGAAGCGCGCCAGCGCGGCGCCGTCTCGCGCGATAAAGCGCTGAAACGATGCGGCGGGCGCGGCGTCAGGCTGGCGGCGCGAGAGATCAAGGAAGACTGCGAAAGCGCGTTCGAGCGCCGCCATTTTCAGCGCATGCACGCCGGGATAGTCGACATGCGCGGCGGCGCCGAGAGCCGCCGCGGTGTTGTGTTCGAAATCAATCGACGCGCCGAGCATGCGTCCCAGTTCCGCGAGGTCAATATAGAGCGGATCGAGGAAACGCCGGTCGGACGGATAATACGGGCTGGCGCGGGTGCGATCTTGCGCAAACAGCGCGTGCAGCGGATTGATCGCGATAAGCGCGGCGCCCGCTTTCGCGCCGACGCGCGCGAGCTCCGCGAGCGTCGAAAAGTCGCCGATGCCCTGATCGCCCTCGCGGCGAACGGAGTAAAGCTGCGCGGAGAGGCCGACGTCGCGGCGCGCGTCGTCGGGCAAGTAGCAGCGCGCGGGCGCGACGGTGAGCGCGCAGGCCTCGCCGCTCTCGAGCGCCAAATGATGGCGGCCGATCGGCAGCGGCGGCAGCCGCGCCTCGACGCCGTCGCAGCCGCGTCCGTCCGTTCCGCGCCATGTGACCGGCGCGGCGTTTTCCGCGCGCAGCGCGACGCGCGATTGGCTTCCGTCTTCCTGCGTGACGACGATCCAGCCTGGCGTGCGTCCGTCGCACGCGGCGAGCCGCAGCGTCCACGGCGCGCCCTCCTGCGCCGACAGACTGGCCGGCAACGCGCGTCTGTCGCGGAACTCCGAAAGCCGCGCGAGACTCTCGCGCGCGTCATCGAGCGTGTTTGCCGGAAAGCCGAGCTGCGCCAATAGCGCGCAGATCGTCTCGCGAGGCGCGTCGTGCAGCGCGCCGTCGACGTCGCGCCATCGCCTTTCGACGCCTGTCGCCTCGGCGAGACGCGAGAGAATCTCTTCCGAAGCAGGCGCAATAGACCGGCGCAATGCGCCCCTTTCCTCGACGAGAAGCGCGACGGAGCGCGGCGCGACCGAAACGCTTTCTTCAACGTCTTCGCTCGCGTTCGCCTTCGCCGAATTGAACGCCCATCTCCAATCGTGATTGTCGCGAGCGGGCGGCGGCCGCATGATGATCTCGTCAGCGCCGCCATGCAGAATGACGAGGACGCGATCGTCCTCGGCGTAAAGCGCGACGACAAGCGTTCGCGCCTCGTCGTCGCGCCAGTCGTCTTCGCGCATCGGCGCGCCGTCAGGACGCAGCCATTCGACGTCCGGGATGAGCGTCGCGTCATGCGGCTCGGAGTCGAGAAAGCGGTCTTCCCGCAAAGCCGGACGCCGTTTGCGCAGCGCGATCAGTTTCGCCGTCGTCTCGATCAGTTCGTCGTCGGCTTGCGGCCATTCGATCCAGGAAAGCGCGTTGTCCTGCGCATAGACGTTATTGTTGCCGGACTGGGTCTTGCCGAGCTCCGAGCCCATCGCGAGCATCGGCGTTCCGCGCGAGAAAAGCAGAGTCGCGAGCAGATTGCGCGCATCCCGCGCGCGCGCCGCATGGATCGCGGCGTCTTCGCTCTCGCCTTCGACGCCATTGTTCCAGGAAAGATTGTGGTTCGAGCCGTCGCGGTTGTCTTCGCCATTCGCTTCATTGTGCTTATGCGCGTAAGAGACGAGGTCACGCAACGTGAAGCCGTCATGCGCCGTGATGAAATTGACGCTGCGCGAGGGGCGCCTGCGCGCAAACATGTCCTGCGAACCGGCGAAGCGCGTCGCGAGTTCGGCGACGCCGCAGGAGTCGCCGCGCCAGAAGCCGCGCGCGCCGTCGCGATAGCGATCGTTCCATTCAGCGAAAGGCTCGGGGAACTCGCCGAGCCGATAGCCGCCTGGGCCCATGTCCCAGGGCTCGGCGATGAGCTTTAAGTCCCGCAGCACGGGGTCTTGCAGGATCGTAGAAAGAAATGGCGCGTCACGATCAAATCCAGAGTGAGCGCGCGCGAGCGTCGTCGCCAGATCGAAGCGAAAGCCGTCGACGCCGCCATAGAGCGCCCAGGCGCGCAGCGCATCCATGATGAGCCGCACGACAGGGCGGCGGTCGCAGGCGAGCACATTGCCGCAGGCCGAGTCATTGACGTAGCGCGCGGGATCGTCGGCAAGGCGGTAATAGCTGGCGTTGTCCAGTCCGCGAAAGGAGACGGTCGGACCGAATTCGTCGCTTTCGCCGGTATGGTTGAACACGACGTCGAGAATGATTTCGAAGCCAGCGTCGTGAAGCCTAGCGACGGCTTCCCGAACGTCGCGCCAGCCGCCCGGCGCAAGACGCGGATCGGGCGCCATCATGGCGATCGGATTGTAACCCCAATAGTCGGAGAGCCCGAGCGGCGGCAGATGGCGCTCGTCGATCCATGCGGCGGAGGGCAAAAGCTCCAGCGTCGTCACGCCGAGCCGCTTCAGATGCGCGATCGCAGCGTCATGCGCGAGACCGGCGAAGGTCCCGCGCATCTCTTGCGGAATGTCAGGATGCGTCGCGGTGAATCCCTTGACGTGAAGCTCATAGATGACCGTATCGCGCCAGGGATGCTTCGGCCGCGTCGCCTCCGCCGGGACCGGCTTCGTGACAATCGCTTTCGGCAGATGCGCGGCGCTGTCGACGCGCGCCGCCTCGCCATAGGCGAAAAGCGACGGATGCAGCGCGAAAGGGCGATCCAGCGCCAGCGCGTAAGGATCGACAAGCAGTTTCGCCGGATTGAAGCGTTGGCCCGCCTCCGGAGCATCGGGTCCGTAAGCGCGAAAGCCATAGCGCTGGCCTTCTTTGAGGCCCTCGATGTGGCCGTGAAAAACGTCGCCGCTGCGCGCCGGCAATCTTATGCGGGCGAACTCTTCATCGGCGTCATCGAAGAGACAGAGCTCGATCGCCGCGGCGTGCGCGGAAAACACCGCGACATTCGCGCCGCTCGTATCCGGCGCGACGCCGAGCGGCTCCGGCGCGCCGTCCGTGAGGCGGCCGATCATGCCCCCTCCCCTACCCTCCCCCGCTGCGCTTCGCTTGCGGAAGAGGGAGGAAGACGCGGCGCAGGTCGCGAAACCCGCGCTACGCCAATCGTTAGGGTTCCCTCTCCCGCGAAAGCGGGGGAGGGACAGGGAGGGGGCCTCGTCCCAGCAACGATCACGCTGACTGCGCGGCGGCGACCGCGTCCTCAAAAAGCTTCGCGTATCGGCGCGCCGGATTGCGCCAGGAGACGTCCGTTTTCATGCCGTTGATCTGAATCTTGCGCCATGCCGCCGCATCGCCAAACAGCCGTTCGGCATCGCGCAGCGCGATGGCGAGCGCTTCCGCAGTCGTCGGCGAAAATTGCAGGCCCGTCGCGACTCCCGCCTGCAGCGCCATTTCATTGGCGTCGATGATCGTATCTTTGAGCCCGCCGACGCGCGAAACGATCGGGACGGCGCCGTAGCGCAGCGCATAGAGCTGCGTCAGCCCGCAAGGCTCGAAGCGCGAGGGAACGAGAAAGCCGTCGGCGCCGGCCTGAACCATATGCGCGAGTTCTTCGCTATAGCCGATATGGACGCCGACTCGTCCAGGATGCGCCACCTCGGCGGCCGCAAATCCTTCTTCGAGCGTCTTGTCGCCGGCGCCGAGCAGCGCCAGTTGCGCGCGGCCGCGCATCAGCTGCGGCAAAACGTCAATCAGCAGATCAAGACCTTTTTGCCAAGAGAGGCGGCTGACGACGCCGATAAGGAAGGCGTCGGGATCGACGCGCAGTCGCAGACGTTGCTGCAAGGCCGCCTTGTTCCTGGCGCGCGACGGCAGACTCCAATGATCATACCGCGTTCCAAGATGCGCGTCGGTCGCCGGATCCCACGTCTCTTCATCGACGCCGTTCAATATGCCGCTCACGCGATCCGAGCGCGCCCGCAACAGGCCCTCAAGGCCCATGCCGAATTCCGGCGTCTCGATCTCGCGTGCATAGCTTGGCGACACTGTCGTGATGCGGTCGGCGAGTTGCAGGCCGGCCTTCAGAAAGCCGATCGCGCCGTAATATTCGACGCCGTCGATGTCGAACGCGCGCGGCGGCAGTCGTAACGGCGCCAGCAGCTCCTTGGAGAATTGTCCCTGGAAGGCGATGTTGTGGATGCTGACGACCGTCGCCGGCCGCGGCCGCTCCGCATAATGCATATAGGCCGGCGCAAGCGCCGCCTGCCAGTCATGCGCATGCACGACGTCCGGCGCAAATTCATCGAGCGCGCCGAGCCCGATCTGCGCGCCGGCCCAGGCGAGCGCCGCGAAGCGGAAGGCGTTGTCGGAATAATCGGCGCCGTCCGCTCCCGTATAGAGTCCGCCTTCGCGCGCATAAAGATGCGGCGCGATCAGCGTGTAGATGACAACGCCGTGATGGCGCGCCTCATGAATCCACGCCGGGCCGCCGAAGAGATCATCGAATTCAAGAACCGTTTCGCCGGCGCGCAGCGCGTCGAGAACGCCAGGATAGCCCGGAATGAGCGTGCGCAGCTCGATGTTTTCGGCGGCGAGCGCATGCGGCAGCGCGCCGACGACATCGGCGAGTCCGCCGGTCTTGACGAAAGGCGCCATTTCCGAAGCGACGGCCAGCGCGCGCAACACGCTCATGCGCCGAGCCTGTCGATCATCGGCTGGGTGATGAGACAGATCCCGCCCTCGGTGCGGCGGAAACGCGCGGCGTCGAACGCCGGGTCTTCCCCGACGACAAGGCCCTGCGGGATCTGCACGCCGCGGTCGACGACGACATTGGCAAGCCGCGCCGAGCGGCCGACGTCGACATAGGGCAGGACCACGGCGTTCTCGACGGTCGCGTAGGAATTCACGCGCACGCCGGTAAAGAGCAGCGTTCGGCGCAGCGTCGAGCCGGAGACGATGCAGCCGCCCGAGACGAGCGACGAGAGCGCTTGCCCCCGCCGACCGACCTGATCATGCACGAATTTCGCCGGCGGGGTGATTTCGGCATAGGTCCAGATCGGCCAGTTGCGATCGTAAAGATCGAGCTGCGGCGTGAAGTCGGTGAGATCGATGTTGGCCGCCCAATAGGCGTCGACCGTGCCGACGTCGCGCCAATAGGCGTTGGGCTCGCTCGCCGCGCGCACGCAGGAGCGCTCGAAATGATGCGCGACCGCCTTGCCGTGCGAGACGATGTAGGGAATCACATCCTTGCCGAAGTCATGCGTCGAGCGCGCGTCGGCGGCGTCGCGGCGCAATTGCTCGTAAAGGAACTTCGCCTCGAACACATAGATGCCCATGCTGACGAGGGCGCGGTCGGGATGTCCCGGCATCGCCGGCGGATCGCTGGGCTTTTCGATGAACGACAGAATCCGGTCGTTTTCGTCGACATGCATGACGCCGAAGCCCGACGCTTCGGCGCGCGGCGCCTCGAGACAGCCGATCGTCACATCGGCGCCCGAGTCCACATGCTGCTGCAGCATGGGCTCATAGTCCATCTTGTAGACGTGATCGCCGGCGAGCAGCACGATATATTTGGGATCATAGCTCTCGACGATGTCGAGGTTCTGATAGACCGCGTCCGCCGTGCCGAGATACCAATGGTCTTCCGAAACGCGCTGGCTCGCCGGCAGAATGTCGAAGCTCTCGTTGCGCTCGGTGCGAAAGAAGCTCCAGCCGCGCTGCAAATGGCGGATGAGGCTGTGCGCCTTGTATTGCGTCGCCACGCAAATGCGCCTGATGCCGGAGTTGAGCGCATTGGAGAGCGCGAAGTCGATGATGCGCGACTTGCCGCCGAAATAAACCGCGGGCTTGGCGCGTCTGTCGGTCAATTCCATCAGCCGCGCGCCGCGGCCGCCGGCGAGGACATAGGCCATGGCGTGGCGCGCGAGCGGCGGATTGTCAAAGACGGACATCGCTACTTCCCATCAAGCCGACGCGTCCATCATCGGGCGAATGGCGCAACGTCGGCCTCATGCTGAGCAGCCGGCGAAGCAGGCGTCTCGAAGCGCGGGGGCGACGCTTGTCGCTTCTCGGAATTTCCTCCTCATTCGAGACAGTCTCTTCGGGACACCTCAGGATGAAACCCTTGCCCCAGTCTCTTGAAGCGGACATCTTCATCGTCCCACGCGATTCGATCTTCATTTTAGTTCATCGCTTTCGAATGCGAAGAAGAGAGTCGAGAGCGGCGGCAGAAGAATTTCGGCGCTTGCCGGAAAGTCGCGGAACGGTTCGGCGCGCGCATGAATGGCGCCGAGATTGCCAAGTCCAGAGCCGCCATAGATAGCGGCGTCGGAATTGACGAGCTCGCGCCAGCGACCCGGACGCGGCAAGCCGATACGGTATGCGTTACGCATCACCGGCGTGAAATTCGACACGACCACAATGGCGCGAGAACGATCGGCGCCGAACCGCGCGAAGGCGAATGCCGAGCTCTCCGCGTCATCCGCGACGATCCATTGAAAGCCTTCGGCCTCGCAGTCGCGCGCGTAAAGCGCCTCGTTTTCGCGATAGATGCGGTTGAGATCGCGGATGAACGCCTGAAGTCCGCGATGTGGGCGAAAATCGAGCAGGCGCCAGTCGAGCCCGCTTGCGAAATTCCACTCGCTCGTCTGACCAAACTCCTGGCCCATGAACAGCAGCTTTTTGCCGGGATGGCCCCACATGAAGCCATAATAGGCGCGCGCCGTCGCGAAGCGGCGCCATTCGTCGCCGGGAATCTTGCCGACGATCGCGCCCTTGCCGTGCACGACCTCGTCATGAGAGATCGGCAGCACGAAATTCTCGGTGAAGGCGTAGAGCAGACCGAAGGTCATCTCGTTATGCCGCCATTTGCGATGGACAGGGTCGGATGAGAGATAGCGCAGCGTGTCGTTCATCCAGCCCATGTTCCATTTCAAGCCGAAGCCGAGTCCGCCCGCAAATGTCGGCCGCGTCACGCCGGCCCAGGCGGTCGATTCCTCGGCGATGGTCACGACGCCGGGATACAGCGCGTAGACGAGCTCGTTGAACCTTTGAAGAAAGGCGACGGCGTCGCGATTGTCGTTGGAGCCGTCGGGATTGGGCGACCATTCGCCCGGCTTTCGCGAATAGTCGAGATAGAGCATGGAGGCGACGGCGTCGACGCGCAGCCCGTCGATGTGGAAGCGGTCGAGCCAATAGAGCGCGCTGGCGATCAGGAAATTCGCCACTTCGCGCCGCCCGTAATCATAGATCGCGGTGTTCCAGTCGGGATGAAAGCCGCGCTTGGGATCGGCATGCTCATAGAGCGGCCCGCCGTCGAATTGCGCGAGGCCATGTTCGTCGGTCGGAAAATGCGCCGGCACCCAGTCGAGAATGACGCTGAGGCCCGCCTGATGCGCGCGATCGACGAAACGCCGGAAACCATAAGAGTCACCGTGCCGCCGCGTCGGCGCGAAAAGCCCGATCGGCTGATAGCCCCAGGAGGCGTCGAGCGGGTGCTCATTGATCGGCATCAGCTCAATATGGGTGAAGCCGAGATCGGCGACATAGGGCGCGAGCTGATCGGCAAGCTCGTCATAGGTGAGAAAGCGCCCATCCTCGCCGCGCCGCCACGACGGCAGATGAACCTCATAGATCGACATGGGCGCGCGTCGCGGATCAACTTCGGCGCGCGCGCGCATGTGACTCTCATCGCCCCAGTGATAGGGCGCGTTCGATGCGACGACGGAAGCTGTCGACGGCCGCAGCTCCGCCTCGAAGCCGAGCGGATCGGCCTTGAGCGGCAAGAGCGCGCCGTTACGCCCGATAATTTCATATTTGTAATTCGCGCCGGCGCCGACGCCGGGAACGAAGATCTCCCAGACGCCGCTGTCGATCCGCTTGCGCATCTGCGCGCGGCGCCCATCCCATTGGTTGAAGTCGCCGACGACGGAGACGCGCTTTGCGTTCGGCGCCCAGACGGCGAAATGCGTTCCTTCGACGCCTTCATGCGTCAGCACATGCGCGCCGAGCTTCTCGTAAAGCTTCTGATGCGCGCCTTCGACGAGAAGATAATCGTCCGTTGCGCCAAGCACGGGCGCGAAGGAATAAGGGTCGGCGAATGCCCATCGCGCCGCGTCATTCGAGGCGACAAGGCGATACGGCGCGCGCGCCTTCAGCGGCGTCAGCCCTTCGAAAAAGCCATCTACGCGCATGCGCTCAAGCGGCGCGATCACGCCGCCGTCCGGCGCAACCGCCTCCACCCCCGTCGCGCCGGGAACGAAGGCGCGGATCGCCCATCCGGCAGGCGTTTCATGCAGGCCGAGCACCGCGAAGGGATCGCCATGGCGCGCGCCGAGGATGGCGTCGATGTCGTCCGCAGAAGCGCGCCAGTCGGCCTCGGTCATTTCGTTCATTCAAGCGAGCCCCCCTTCTCCCGCTCGCGGGAGAAGGCGTCATGCGAAGCGTGACGGATGAGGGAAATTGCAAGCGCCCTCACCCCACCCGGCTTCGCCGGGCCACCCTCTCCTGTCTTACGGGAGAGGGAATGCGCGAACTAATTTGCTCTGTGGAAGTTAGCATCGCTGAAGGCGCCGCGACAGTGAAAATGCGCGCCTCATCATCGAGGGCCGGCCTCACACAGCGACATTCCAGATCTCTTGCGCATATTCGCGGATCGTGCGGTCGGAGGAAAACCACGCCACCCGCGCCGTGTTGAGAATGCTCGATCGCCGCCACGCCTTCTGATCTCGCCAGCGCGCGTCGACGCGGCGCTGCGTCTCCCAATAGGCGTCGAAATCCTTCGTAACCAGAAAGTGATCGTAATAGGTGAGCGTATCGACAAGCTGCGCATAGCGGTGCGGATCGTCGGGCGAAAAAACCCCGGCGGCGATGGCCCGCAGCGCCTCGGCGAGACGCGGACTGGCGGCGATCGTCGCGCGCGCGTCGATGCCCTTGGCGCGGCTCGCCTCAACCTCCTGCGCGGTGAGGCCGAAGATGAAAATATTGTCGTCGCCGACCCGCTCCAAAATTTCGACATTGGCGCCGTCCAGCGTGCCGATGGTGAGCGCGCCATTGAGCGCGAATTTCATATTGCCGGTGCCCGAGGCTTCCATTCCCGCCGTCGAAATCTGTTCCGACAGGTCGGCCGCCGGAATGATCGTCTCGGCGAGGCTCACATTGTAGTTCGGCAGGAACACGATCTTTAAGAGGCCGCGCGTCGCGGGATCGGCGTTCACGACCTTCGCCACGTCATTGGCGAGCTTGATGATGAGCTTCGCCTGATGATAGCTCGCGGCGGCCTTGCCCGCGAAGATCTTCACCCGTGGCGCGAAGTCGCGCGCCGGCTGCGCGATGATGTCCTGATAGAGCGCGACGGCGTCAAGCACGTTCAAAAGCTGGCGCTTATATTCATGGATGCGCTTGATCTGCGCATCGAACAGCGCGGCAGGATCGACTAAGACGCCGACGCGCTCGAAGATCGTCGTCGCGAGACGCGCCTTGTTCTCGCGCTTGGCCGCCGCGCACCGGTTCTGGAACTCCACGTCATCGGCGAACTTTTCGAGTTCGATCAGTCTTTCCGGCTGATCGAAGACGCTGGCGCCGATCGTTTCAACAAGCAGTCGCGAGAGCGGCGGATTGGCCTCGAGCAGCCAGCGGCGGAAGGTGACGCCATTCGTCTTGTTGACGATGCGGTCGGGGTAGAGCCGATGGAAATCCTTGAACACCGTCTCCTTGACCAGCGCGCTATGCAGCGCCGAGACGCCATTCACCTTATGCGAACCCAGAAACGCGAGATGGCCCATGCGGACATGCCGGCCGTTATGTTCGTCGATGAGCGACACCGAAGACAGCGTTGCGGGATCGCTGGCGCCTTTGGCGCGCAACGAGTCGAGATGCATGGCGTTGATGAGATAGATGATCTGCATGTGGCGCGGCAGCAGCCGCTCCATCAGCTGCACCGGCCAGGTTTCGAGCGCTTCCGGCAAGAGCGTGTGATTGGTGTAGGAGAAGGTCGCCTGGGTGATGCGCCAGGCCTCTTTCCACTCCACGCCATGGACGTCGACGAGAAGCCGCATCAGCTCGGCGACGCCGATCGCCGGATGCGTGTCGTTAAGCTGAATCGCCACCTTGTCGGCGAGTCTGTGGATGTCGCCGGTCTGTCTCAGGTGGCGGCGGATCAGATCCTGCAGCGAGGCCGAGGCGAAGAAATATTCCTGCCGCAGCCGCAGCTCCTGTCCCGCGGGCGTCGCGTCGCTTGGATAAAGAACCTTGGAAATCGCTTCGGCGCGGGCCTGCTCCGATTGCGCGCCGACGTGATCGCCCTGATTGAAGGCGTCGAGGCGCAGCGCGTCGGGCGCGCGCGCCGACCACAGGCGCAGCGTGTTGACGTGCTTGCCGCGCCACCCGACGACAGGCGTGTCATAGGCCACGGCGACGATGGTTTCGCCCGGCCGCCATACATGCGCGAGCATTCCATCGGCGAGGCGCGAACTTTCGACATGGCCGAAGAAGCCGACGTCATAGGTGATTTCCGGCCGCGGGAATTGCCAGGAATTGCCGAAGGAGAGCCAGTCTTCGGGATATTCGTGCTGCCAGCCGTCCTTGAGCGTCTGGCGGAACAGGCCGTGGTCGTAGCGAATGCCATATCCCATGGCGGCGATTTCGAGAGTCGCCATGCTGTCCATGAAACAGGCGGCGAGGCGCCCCAGCCCGCCATTGCCGAGCGCCGCATCGGGCTCCAGCGCGCGCAGCACATCGAGATCGACGCCAAGTTCGGCGAGCGCGTCGCGCATCGCCCGGGTCAGGCCGAGATTGGTCAGCGTGTCGATGAGCAGACGGCCGATGAGAAATTCGAGCGAGAGATAATAAACGCGGCGCCGGTCTTCCCGATAGTTGCGCTTCGTCGACTCCAGCCACGAAGGAACGAGCCGGTCGCGGGTCGCGAGCGCGGTCGCGACGAACCAGTCGCGCGGGCTGGCGTCGGCGTTGTCCTTGCCGACCGTATAGGTGAGACGCCGCTGCACGTCGTCGCGCAGCGCGGCGACGACGGCCTTGTGAGCGGCCTCGGGCGGGTCGAAAGCGTTCAAGGCGATCCCTTCGCGACGGACCGGATTTCCGGTCCAAGATGTCTCAGATGGCATGTCTCAAAAGAAAATGTCTCAGAAGCGGCTCGATGAGAACCTGCTCCACCATTTTGATTTCGAGCGATTCCTAATCGATCACGTGATTCCATGCGATCGGGAAGCGCTCCAGCCGCGATCATCGAACCTCAAAGGTGAGGGCGCGGTTTTCCGCCTGATCCGGTTCGCCATGGGATGCGACGAGGCGGCGCCCGCCGACGCCCCGACCCTCGAGATATCCCATCGCCGCCTCTGCGCGCCGCTGCGCCAGCGCGTCATTGGGCGCCCTGGCGCCCGAACCCCGAACGTGGCCGCTGATCTCGATCGTCGCATATTCCGGGCACCGGCGAATGACCGCCGCCGCCTTGTCGAGCGCGCGCGCCGACAAAGACGTCAGCCGCGCGCTGCCTTTGGCGAAGGCGAGTTCGCCAGGCGTCGAAGAGGCTTCAAGGGCGGTCCGGCAATCGGCGAGCGTCATGCCGCCGGAGACGGCCGCCGTGGCTGACGCGCTCGGCCCTTGCGCGCGGACAGGCGAAATGGCCGCGCCGGCGGCGGCCGTTTCATCGGCGGGCGGCGACGTCGCGGGCGGCATGTCGGCGCCCGCGCTGTTTGTCGGCGCGGCGAAGCGGCGGCGCTCGTCCGGGTCGGACTGGCCGATCACGACCGCTCCGACCCAGAGCAGCGAGGCGGCGACCAGCCCGACGGCCCAGCCCTCATGCGCCCAGATCGACCGATGCCGCGCCAACGCGCCGAGCGCGGCGCCGATAATCAAGACGGCATAGGCGGCGAGCGCGCCCTCGACCAAAGGCGCGGCGGCGGCGAGCGCGCCGAGACGAACCACAAGCACGCCGACGCCGAAAGCGAGCGCGGTCCACACCAGCCAGCGCGCGACGACGCCGTTTTCGGGCGCGCGTCGAGTCAACGCCCCGGCGGCGGCGCCGATGGCGAAACAGGCGAGCAGCCACGGCCAGAGGCGAGAGAATTCAACAAGCACGCCCCGACCCTAACGGGCTGGAGGCGTCTCTCCAAGACTTAAAGGCGTCGTTCCGAGACTTAAACGCGCATCGGCATCAAGACATAGAGCGCAGTGGCCCCGTCGCGGTCCTGCACCAGCGTCGGAGAGCCGGGGTCGGCGAGCTTGAACAGCGCCGTGTCGCTGTCGAGCTGCTGGGTGATGTCCAGGAGGTAGCGGGCGTTGAAGCCGATATCGAGCGGCGGCCCATCATAATCGGCTTCGAGCTCCTCGACCGCCGAGCCCTGGTCCGGATTGGTGACGGACAGCACGAGCTTGCCCTCGGAGAGCGAGAGCTTGACGGCGCGGCCGCGCTCGGAGGAAATCGTCGAGACGCGGTCCACCGCCTTGGCGAAGACGTCGCGCTCGACGGTGAGCCGCTTGTCGTTGCCGGCGGGAATGACGCGCCCGTAATCGGGGAACGTGCCGTCGATCAGTTTGGTCGTCAGCAGCGCGTCGCCGAATGTGAAGCGCATCTTGTTGATCGAAAGCTCGACCGAAACCTCTCCTTGCGCATCCTCGATGAGACGCTGCACTTCGGTGACGGCCTTGCGCGGCAGGATGACGCCCGGCATGCCCGCGCTGCCTTGGGGCGCAGGAAGCTCCAGCCGCGCCAGACGGTGGCCGTCGGTCGCGACGGCCCGAAGCATCGGCCGGCCCTCGACGTCGAGCGTGTGGAGATAGATGCCGTTGAGGTAATAGCGCGTCTCTTCGGAAGAGATGGCGAACTGCGTCTTTTCGATCAGCCGCTTGAGATCCGCCGGCGCGAGCGCGAACTTATGGCTGAAATCGCCGGAGGTGACGTCGGGAAAATCGCTTTCGGGAAGACTCGACAGATTGAAGCGCGAACGCCCGGAGCGCAGCGTCAGCTGCCCGGCGTCGCCGGTCGCCTCCAGCGAGACCTGCGCGCCCTCCGGCAGCTTGCGCACGATGTCATAGAGCGTATGCGCCGGCAGCGTCGTCGCGCCCGGTTGGGAGACCTCCGCCGTTGTCCTCTCAGTGATTTCCAGATCGAGATCGGTGGCCTTGAGCGTCAGCGCGCCATCCTTGGCGGAGAGCAGCACATTCGCCAGGATCGGAATGGTCGTGCGCCGCTCCACCACGCGGTGAACATGGCCGAGCGCCCGCAACAGCGCCGCTCTCTCGATGGTGACCTTCATCGCCGGGAAATCCGTCCGCATATTATTCTTGCGGCGCGGCAGGTCGCCGCGTCGGGGCGGAGACTTTGGCGCGGCAGGGGCGGAAGCGCAAGGGCGGGCGATGGTCTAAGCGAATGATTGTGCATAAGTGCGGGGGGCAGCGGAGCCGAACCGCCGGGTCGCGCATGCCGGGGACATTCGCCATCGAATGGGGAGAGCGCTTTGAAAGCTTCGCAACCACGCTCCGCGGCGGACTTGTCCGCCCTCGACGCTTTCTTTGATGCTCAGGGCTTGCCTTGATGAGCTGGGCTTGCGCGAAGCGTTTCAGACCGGGGCGATTAAGAGGCGCTGGCGTGGCGGCTGGGCGCAGCCATGAAAGCGCAAAAGCTCTCGCGCAAACGCATGGCCGAACGCATGGGAACCAGCCGCAGCTTCATCGCGTTGGATGGCGGGTGAGCTTCGGCGGTCGCCCCATGTGAACGCCCTGCGCCTTGGCCCGGCTGCGGCCGTCGCTTTGCCCATCCGTCGACACTCGCGCTTCGCCGTAATTCATGCTCACACCAATTCGATACGCAGCGAACGGCCAACGGCCTGCGCGGCGCGGCGCAGCGTGTCGAGCGTGACAGACGGGATGGCGGGGTCGAAAAGGCGGTCGAGCTGGCGGCGGCTGGTCTTCATCCGCGCGGCCATCTGAACCTTGGTTAGACCTTGCTCCGCCATCGCGGCGGCAAGCTGCTCCGCAATCATTTCCTTGATGGCGTGGTCTTCGCAGGCTTCCAACATGCCTTGGCTGGCGAGAAATTCATCGAAGGTCTCCTCGCTCACGCCGCCTTTCTTTTTCTGCGCCATTAGCTCACCTCCTTCTTGCGTTTCAGGGCAAGGTCTATGTCCGTCTGCGGCGTCTTTTGCGTTTTCTTGATGAAGCCGTGCAGCAAAATCATATGGCCTTCGCCCATGCAGAAAATCACCCGCGCAATGCGGCTGCTGTCCAGCGCACTGCGCACTTCCCACAAACCATGTCCAAGAGGCGCGCAATGCGGTCGCCCGATCGGCCACCCAAATTCCACTCTCTGAATGTCGACGCCAATCCTGTGACGGTCGGCCTGCGGCAATTCGAGAATCCACTCTCGGACAGGCATCCGGCCTGCCGGGTTCATATAGAACCGCGCCGGCAATTTTTTGGTGCGGTCAATCAAGTGGCTGAGTGTGCCAAAATTGACACATTAATGCAAGCAATTTCTTCGCTGTGAGCCGCGCCATCGTTATGTTTCGCACGGAAATATCCGACCATCCTCATGATTGGCTTTTCCTAGAATCATAAGATCACACGACAAAGGCCCGCCCGCCCTTAACCGGCCCTTAAACGGCCTTCGTTACGCTTCATCAGGCACTTCGGCCCGTGCGGCGGCGACAGGCGAGCAATCCGATGGCGCGCAGCGATAAGCGTCGCGAACCGCGGTTCGACGACGACGAAGACGGCGAATTGCGCGCCGAGCGCCGTCCGCCGCCGCGCCCGCGCGCCCGCGCCAAGTCACGCCGACACTCCCGCTCGCTCTTTGGCGCGCTCATCTATTGGAGCTTCACGCTGGCGCTCTGGGGGGCGATCGCCGGAGGCGGCCTCGCCGTCTATTACGGGTCGCGGCTGCCGCCGATCGACCAGCTCGCGGTGCCCAAGCGCCCGCCCAATATCGCCATCCTCGACATGAACGGCGAGCTTCTGGCCAACCGCGGCGACACGGGCGGCGCGGCGGTCCGGCTCGCGGACCTCCCGCCCTATGTCCCCAAGGCCTTCATCGCCATCGAGGATCGCCGCTTCTATTCGCATTGGGGCGTCGATCCGATCGGCATCGGCCGCGCTATCGTCCGCAACGTCACGGGGCGCGGCGGCATGCAGGGCGGCTCGACGCTGACGCAGCAGCTCGCCAAAAACCTGTTCCTGACGCAGGAGCGGACCATCTCGCGCAAGATCCAGGAGGCGATTCTCGCGCTCTGGCTCGAGCACAAATATTCCAAGGACCAGATCCTCGAACTCTACCTCAACCGCGTCTATTTCGGGTCGGGCGCCTACGGCGTCGAGGCCGCGGCCGAGCGCTACTTCGGCCATGGCGCGAGAACCATCACTCTGTCCGAAGCCGCCGTCCTCGCCGGGCTGATGAAGGCGCCGAGCAAGCTCGCGCCCGACCGCAATCCGGAGGGAGCGGCCGAGCGCGCGGCGCAGGTGATCGCCGCCATGGCGCAGGAAGGCCACATCAGCGAGTCTACGGCGACGACGGCGCTGTCGCATTCTGCGCGCGCGCGGAGCGACATCGGCGCGGGGTCGATCAATTACGCGGCCGACTATGTCATGGACATGCTCGACGACACGATCGGGGCCATCGACCAGGATATCGTCGTCACGACGACGATCGACGCGCGCATGGAGATGGCGGCGGAAGGCGCGCTCAAGCAGGAGCTCGACGACAAGGGCGCCAAATTCGGCGTCGCTCAGGGCGCGCTCGTCGCCCTCGATCCCTCCGGCGCGATTCGCGCCCTTGTCGGCGGACGCGACTATTCGGCCAGCCAGTTCAATCGCGCGGTCTCGGCGAAACGCCAGCCGGGCTCCGCCTTCAAACCCTTTGTCTATCTGACGGCGCTCGAACAGGGGCTCAGCCCTGAGTCCGTGCGCGAGGATGGTCCGCTCGACGTCAAAGGCTGGCGGCCCGAAAACTACAGTCATCAGTATCTCGGACCCGTCACCCTCACCAAGGCGCTGTCGCTGTCGCTCAACACCGTCGCCGTCCGCGTCGGCCTGGAAGTCGGCCCCAAGGCCGTGGCCAAGACCGCGCATCGCCTCGGCGTCCAGTCCGACCTGCAGGCGAACGCCTCGATCGCGCTCGGCACGTCGGAGGTCACGCCGCTCGAACTCGTCGCCGCCTATACGCCCTTCGCCAATGGCGGGATCGGCGTCCAGCCGCATGTCATTCTCAAGGTGAAGACCGCCGCCGGCAAGACGCTCTACCAGCGCAAAAATGCGTCGCTCGGCCGCGTCATCGCGCCGCAATATGTGGCGATGATGAACGACATGATGCGGGAGACGCTGCTCACCGGCACCGCCCGCAAGGCCGAGCTTCCGGGGTGGGACGCCGCGGGCAAGACCGGCACGAGCCAAGATTTCCGCGACGCCTGGTTCGTCGGCTACACGGGCCGGCTGGTCGCCGGCGTCTGGCTCGGCAATGACGACAACTCGCCGACCAAAAAAGCTTCCGGAGGCAATCTGCCGGTCGAAATCTGGAGCCGCTTCATGAGCGTCGCCTTGAAGGGCCAGCCAGCGGCCGGACTGCCCTCGGGCGCCTGGCGGTCGGAGAATATTGCGCTCCCCGAGGAGATCGCCAAGCCGATCGATGACCTCATCGGCTTGTTCACCGGGGAGTCGAGGCCCGCGCCCCGGCCGCAATCCGCCAGAACGGCGCCAGCGCCGCGCCCGCCCGCCCCAATCCCCGCCAACGCGCCCGAGCAACCGCCTGTCGCGCAGGCGCAGCGGGCGTCGCCCGCGCCGCGCGACGCGCCCATGCCGCCGCCGCGGGCGATCGACGATCTTTTGCCGCCCGAAGACATCCCGACGGTCGGCTCCATCGAACGGCCGCGGCAGAGGCGCGGGGCGCCGGAACGAAGCGTTTTCCAGGATCTCTTCGGCGGCGGCTGAGACAGCGGTCGATCGCCGCGCCGCGACCGGCCGCTACTCCGCCGGAGCGCGCGCCGTAGCCGAGGGCGGCCGCGCGGCGAAAAATTTGGTGGCGGCGACAATGGCCGCGAGCGTCGCCAAATACACCGCGACCTGCATGCCGGAAGGCTGGTCGGCGTAGCCGATCAACGTGTGCAGCACCCGGCCGACGATGCTCTTATCCGACAAAATCCATGACGTGTCCCAGGCGGTGTCGGAGAGCGACGTCACGAAGCCCGCCTGCTGCAGAAAAGCGACGCATTGCGCCGCAAGGCCCGAGGCGAGCAGCGTGATGAGCCATGTCGTGACGGCGAACAGGCGACGCGGCGGGATCGCGACGAGCCCATAGAATGTCGCGACGCTCGTGACGGCGCCGAGCGCCAGTCCGGCCAATCCCCCGGCGAAGACGCCCCAGCCGGATTCGCCAGAAGCGAGAACGCCGTAAAGAAACAGCGCCACCTCGGCGCCTTCGCGCAGCACGGCGAGGCCGACGACGGCGGTCAGCGCAAAGAGCGTCTCGTCGCCGCGCGCGACCGCCCGCCCGACGTCGGAAAGGTTCTGCGCCAGCTCGCGCCCATGCTGCGCCATCCAGATATTGTGCCACACGAGCATGACGACCGCGACCGCGAGGATGGCGGCGTTAAAAAGTTCCTGGCCGCTGCCGGCGAAGGCTTGCGAGACCCGGTCAGCGAAGGCGGCGACGATGATCGCGCCCAGCGCGCCGACCCCGACGCCGGCGGCGACGAAGCCGCGCGACCCGGCGACGCCGCGCGTCACGGCCAGAACGATGCCAACGATGAGGCCGGCCTCGATGGCCTCGCGAAAGACGATGATGAGCGCGCCGAGCATGGCTATTCCACGATGACCTCGCCCTTGGCGGCGTCCTCGTGGAACTCGCCGACGAATTTGTAGCGGCCGGGTTTCAGCGACCGAAGCGTGAAGGTCGCCTCGCTGTTGCCGGGGATCACCTTTTCGATCCGAAGGCCCTTGCTTTCAAACTCTTCGGGCGTGGCGTCGAGATTCTTCACCGTCAGCGTCGCCGACTGATTGGCTGGAACGCGAAGTTCGGCCGGTTCGAAGCGGTGATCCTTGATCGTGAGCGTGAAGGCGTTCTCGGCCGCAGCGGCGGAGGAAATACCCAAGACCGAGGCCACGAGGACCCCCACAAAATAGTCGCGCTTCAAAAACCGCATCTCCCGAGTTTGCTGAGCGCCGATGGTCCCGCCGCGTCTCCAGCAAAAGTAAGAACGCCGAAACATGAGGTCAATCAATCTAGTCTGGAGCGCTTCCAAGCTGATGTCGCAGGGCCGCGCGCCTTACCCCGGATAGCCATGCCGAGATTTCGAGGCGCGCAGCAGCGACAGCGCGCGGCCGTCGGCGCCGCTGGAGCAGGCCGACGCCGCCTCGCCGATCTCATTCGAGATCTGGGCGTGGACGCTCCGGTTGACGTGTCCCATCGCGAGATCGTTGTCGATGACGGCGCGATAGCGCGCCACGGCGCCGGCGCAGCCCGGGGCGTCCGGCGGAGGCGCTTCGCCCATCCGCGCCGGCGGCGGGCCCGCAGGTCCGGGAGGAACGATCTGCGGTTGGCGCGCGGCGTTGCAGCCGGCGAGGCCGGCCGCGGCGCATGCGGCCAAGAAAAGCAAAGCTGCGCGCATCCGTTTCTCCGATGCTCGGCTGAAGTTTGGCTTCTCTTAACGGCGAGCGCCCGTCTTGGGCAAATATTTCCTCTTCGCTTGCCGACGCCGCCAAACCGCGTCAGCATCGCCATGCGCCCTGACGCTCTTTTATCGACGGTTGCTCAAGCTTCCCAAGTTGTCGGAGGGAAAATGATTCGCAAGATCGTCCTGCTCGACGGCACATGGAACACGCCGCGCGATTTCACCAACATCTGCAAGAAATCCTGGGACGGGAAAGTCGCCGAAAAGCTCATCCCGCCGAAAGGCGCGGACGGCGTCGAACAGAATGTCCGCTACTTCTCTGGCGTCGGCGCGCAAGGATTCAAGATCGTCGGCGGCGCCGCAGGCCTCGGCCTGCGGACGATCGTGCAGGACGCCTACAATTGGGTCGTCGACAATTATCGGGACGATCAGGAGCTGTACGTCACGGATTTTCGCGCGGCGCCTACGCCGCCCGCGCCTTGGCCGGCCTGATCGGCGACTGCGGCATTAGAAAAACCAGAGACATCGGCATCGCGCGCGCCAACAAGAGCGCGAAAAAGGCCTCCCGGTCGGGCGCGCCGCCGAGCGGTCCCGACATTCAGGCGAACAACCGCATCAAGCTGCTCGGCGTGTTCGACACGGTCGGCTCCTATGGGGTGCCCGCGGGGTTCAGCGGGCTGGCCCCGCTCGGCCGCTACGTCACGCTGATGGCGTTCGGCGGGTTCGAGGATACGCAGCTCGGGGCGCATGTCGATCACGCGCTGCATGCGATCGGGGTCGACGAGCGCCGCCGTCCATTTACGCCGACCTTCTGGACGGTGAAGAAGGGGGAGCCGCATCCTTCGAACATCGAGCAGAACTGGTTTCCCGGCGTCCATTGCAACGTCGGCGGCGGCTATCCGGAATCGGGGCTTTCCGACATTGCGCTGATCTGGATGATCGCGCGCACGCAGGCGCTGACGCGGCTCTCCTTCGACACGGCCGCGATCAGGCGCGCGCTGAAGCCCGATATCGACGGCGACATTCCAGACTCGGCCGAGAAATTTCCCATCGACAGGAATTTTCCGCGCAGCCGCGAGATGTTTCCGGCCGGGGCGCCGGCGAATAGTCTTGTCAGCGCCGGCGGGGACCCCGGGGAGGAGCAGGTCAACGAAAAGGTCCATTGGAGCGTGCTGGCCAAGCTCGGCCGCAGCTGCAACATCTATGGCGCGGCGAACGCCCGTTACGACCCTCCGAATCTGAAGACGGCGATGGCGCGGCTTGGCCCCGATCTCGCGGGAAAGATCGCCGCGCTCACGCCGGAAGAGCGGGATCTGCTGCCGCCGGCGCTGGCGTCGCTTGCCCGGGTCAGCGCGTGACCGCTTCGGCGCGATCGTCCCGCCCGATCGTTTTTCCGCTTGGCGGCGTGGCGGCGAGAGGCTATAAGCGTTAGAATTCGTGGCGCGCGGCCGGCAGGTCCCGCGCCGCGATCGTTTTGCGGCGCGAGTCATTCGCGACGCGAGTCAGAAGGGCGGATCGCACGCCCTCCCGCACAGCCCGGTAGCCGAATGGTCAATCCGTTTCAATTCCTACAGGAAGTCCGCGCCGAAGCGGGCAAGGTCACCTGGCCTTCGCGGCGCGAGACGCTCATCACGACCGGCCTCGTCATCCTGATGGTGCTCTTCGCAAGCTTGTTTTTCGTCGTCGTCGATTCGGCGCTGCGTTTTGGCGTTGGGCTGATGCTGGGCGTCGGTCAATAGACAATTGGAGCTAGTCGCGCCGCTATGAGCATGCGCTGGTACATCGTTCACGCCTATTCGAACTTCGAAAAGAAGGTCGCCGAGGCGATACGCGAGGGCGCGGCGCAGCGCGGACTCGCCGACCAATTCGAAGAAATTCTGGTCCCGACCGAACAGGTCATGGAAGTGCGGCGCGGACGCAAGGTCTCCGCCGAGCGCAAATTCTTTCCCGGCTATGTGCTGGTGAAATGCGAACTTTCCGATCAGGTGTTCTCGCTCATCAAGAATACGCCGAAGGTCACGGGCTTTCTCGGCGCCGACAACAAGCCGATGCCGATCAGCGAGGAAGAGGCGCTACGCATCAAGGGCCAGGTCGCCGACGGCGTCGAGCGGCCAAAGCCGACGATGATGTTCGAAGTGGGCGAGACGGTGCGCGTCGCCGACGGGCCTTTCGCCTCTTTCAACGGCCTTGTCGAGGAGATCGACGAGGCGCGTTCGCGCCTCAAGGTCGCCGTGTCGATCTTCGGCCGGCCGACGCCGGTGGAGCTGGAGTTCGGCCAAGTCGAGAAGGTTTAGCCTTTCACGCTACCCCTGCCGGGAGGGCGTTATCCCTCCCCTTGAGGGGGAGGAAGAGACTCTCGGGTCAACTGGGTTCGTCCCGCGCTTTTTGCAAAATCATGATATGAAGGATTTGCCGCCCAGTGTTCGGCGGCGATGGGAGCCGCGATGAGCGACGAGCCCGAAAATTTCACGCTGGCGCTGCTGCGCAAGATCGACGCGAAGGTGGATACGCTTCGCGAAGACGTGTCGGATATTCGCAAAGTGATGGCGACGAAGAGCGACATCGCCGACGTCCGGTCGGAGCTTCGCTCCGAGATTCATTCGCTGCGCGCGGACGTGGCGTCCGACATGATGGCGCTAGAAAAACGTCTTGGCGATCAGATTTCCGGGCTGCGCCGCTCGGTGATGGAATATCATTCCTCGCAAATCGGGCATGGCGTTCTGCTGACCGAATTCGAAGAGCGCCTGCGCCGCCTTGAGGAGCATGTCGGCCTCACGCCCGAGGGGCATTGAGGCTTCGTCGAGGAAATCAACGAAGCTCGCGGCTTCAGCTCGCCGTTTCGATCTTCGGCCGGGCGACGCCGGTGGAGCTGGAGTTCGGTCGGGTCGAGAAGGTATAGAGCCTAGCGCGCAGGCGCTCTATCCGGCCCGCTTTGTCCCTTGGCGCCGCCGTCCGCGGGCGCATCGTTCCGCTCAGGAAGCGCCACGGCGCAACGCTGCGCTCGGCACGCGGGGCAGACGCCGCGCCATCCGTAATAATAGAGGCCGATCCCCGCGAGCAGGCCAGCCCAGCCAAGCGGCGTCTCGCCCAAGTACAAATTGGAAAAGATCATCGCCGCGAGCCCAGCGGCCATGAAGGCGAGGCGCTTTGCGTAATCCGACATGAACGCTTCCTTTCCTCGATGGAGGTGGGAAGCCGGAGACAAAGGCGCAATGCGACGCTATGTTGGGTCGGCGCATTTCCGCAGTCGATGGAAGCCGCGATGAGCGACGAGCCCGATAATTTCACGCTGGCGCTGCTGCGCAAGATCGACGGGAAGGTGGACGGCCTTCGCGAAGAGATGGCGACGAAGCGCGACGTCGCTGACCTCCGCTCCGAGATTCATTCGCTGCGCGCGGATGTCGCCTCGGACATGATTAATCTCGAAGAGCGCATCGATGAGCGCCTTAAGGCGCAGGAGAAGCGCCTGAGCGACCAGATTTCCGGGTTGCGCCGCTCGGTGATGGAATATCATTCCTCGCAAATCGGGCATGGCGTTCTGCTGACCGAATTCGAAGAGCGCCTGCGTCGCCTCGAAGAGCATGTCGGCCTCACGCCCGAGGGGCATTGAGGCGGACGCTTGGCGGCGCCGTGAGAGGCATGCATATCAGCCAGTCGTCCGAACGCTTCGCGCCCCTCCCCCATCCTTGCTCTTTCTGCCGCCTTCCCCTAAGAACCGCCATTCCTCGGACGGTCCCGCCGCCCGAGGAGATCATACGTGGCGGGTCTGCCCTGACGCCATCGGGGAGCTCCAGACCGGACCACGACCTGCAACCGGCTCCGACGCGTGAAAGATCGCGGCGGGCGCCTTTCGTTGGAGAAAGCAAATGGCGAAGAAAATCGCCGGCTATATCAAACTGCAAGTGCCGGCCGGCGCGGCCAATCCGTCGCCGCCGATCGGTCCCGCGCTCGGCCAGCGCGGCCTCAACATCATGGAGTTCTGCAAGGCGTTCAACGCCAAGACGGGACAGATCGAGAAGGGGACGCCCATCCCCGTCGTCATCACCGCCTATCAGGACCGCTCCTTCACCTTCGAAATGAAGCAGCCGCCGGTCAGCTTCTTCTTAAAGAAGGCCGTGGGCCTCAAGATCGGCAAGAAGCCGGCCTCCGGCTCCAAATTGCCGGGCCGCAACGTCGTCGGAAAGATCACCCAGGCGCAGATCCGCGACATCGCGGAAAAGAAGATCGTCGATCTCAACTGCGCCTCGATCGAATCGGCGATGTCGATGATCGCCGGCTCCGCCCGCGCGATGGGCCTCGAGGTGGTGGAGTAAGACCATGGCGCACATCGGAAAACGCATTGCCAAGTCCCGCGAGGGCATTGAACGCACCAAGCTCTATCCCATCACCGACGCGGTGAAGCTGGTGCGCGAACGCGCCAAGGCGAAATTCGACGAATCCGTCGAGATCGCCATGAATCTCGGCGTCGATCCCAAACACGCCGACCAGATGGTGCGCGGCGTCGTCAATCTGCCGAACGGCACCGGCCGCGTTCTGCGCGTCGCGGTCTTCGCGCGCGGCGCCAAGGCGGATGAAGCCAAGGCGGCGGGCGCAGACGTCGTCGGCGCCGAGGATCTCGTCACGACGGTTCAGGGCGGCACGATCGACTTCGACCGCTGCATCGCGACGCCGGACATGATGCCGCTGGTCGGCCGTCTCGGCAAGGTGCTCGGCCCGCGCGGGCTGATGCCGAACCCGAAGGTCGGCACGGTGACGATGGACGTCGCCGGCGCGGTGAAGGCCTCCAAGGGCGGCGCGGTCGAGTTTCGCGTCGAAAAGGCCGGCATCGTCCAGGGCACGGTCGGCAAGGCCTCGTTCGACGACGGCAAGCTCGTCGAGAACATCAAGGCCTTCGTCGACGCGGTGGCCAAGGCGAAGCCGCAGGGCGCCAAGGGCACCTATATTCAGCGCGTCGCGCTCAGCTCCACCCAGGGGCCGGGCGTGAAGGTCGACGTTGCGAGCCTCGGCGCAGCCCCGCACTGAGCGGAGACCTCTCGATAAAAGCCGGCGGGCGACCGCCGGCTTTTTGTTTTGGTTCATCCAACGTAAAGACTCGCCGCGCCAAAACAGAGGGCGAAAGCGCGACGCGGCCCCCTGTCGCAGGGGCGTTCGCCGCCTTGTGCGGCTGAGCTTTTGTCAATAGGTTCCGCGCGGGCGACGACGGGCGGCGGCTCCGGTTTTTCGCTTCATTCAAAGGCGCGCGCGCCGTTTTCGCTTGCTCCGGGATTTGCGCTTCATGTCCGTGCTGATCGACAAGAACACCAAAGTCATCACCCAAGGCTTCACCGGCAAGACCGCCACCTTCCACTCCGTCCAGGCCCTCGACTACGGCACCAAAATGGTCGGCGGCGTCTCGCCCGGCAAAGGCGGCTCGATCCATCTCGATCTTCCGGTCTTCGACACGGTTCTCGAGGCGCGCGAAAAGACCGGCGCCGACGCCTCCGTGGTCTATGTGCCCCCGCCGGGCGCCGCCGACGCCATCTGCGAGGCGATCGAGGCGGAGATCCCGCTGATCGTCTGCATCACCGAGGGCGTTCCGGTTCAAGACATGATCCGCGTCAAGCGCGCGCTCTGCGGCTCGAAGTCCCGCCTCATCGGGCCGAACTGCCCGGGCGTCGTCACCGCCGGCGAGAGCAAGATCGGCATCATGCCCGCCAATATTTTCTCGCCGGGCTCGGTCGGCGTCGTGTCGCGCTCCGGCACGCTCACCTATGAGGCGGTGTTCCAGACGACGCGCGAAGGCTTAGGCCAGACGACGGCGGTCGGCATCGGCGGCGATCCCGTCAAGGGCACGGATTTTATCGAGGTGCTGGAGTTGTTTCTCGCGGACGAGGCGACTAAGTCCATCATTATGATCGGCGAGATCGGCGGGGCGGCGGAGGAAGACGCGGCCCAATTCTTGAAAGACGAGGCCAAGCGCGGCCGCAAGAAGCCGATGGTCGGATTCATCGCGGGCCGCACTGCGCCGCCCGGCCGCCGCATGGGCCACGCCGGCGCGATCGTCTCGGGCGGCAAAGGCGACGCCGAAAGTAAAATCGCAGCCATGGAGTCGGCGGGCATCAAAGTGTCGCCCTCGCCTGCGAGGCTGGGAAAAACCTTGGTCGAAGCGCTGAAGGGCTAGCGCTGGCCCGCTCATCGCTTCGAAAGTCGTCGGCGCCCTTGAGCGCCGGCGCTTTTAGGAAAGATTGAGATGGCGCGTTTTGAAACCAATGGCGGCGCCGGACCCGCCGCGCCGGTGGGCGCGCGCTCGCCGCAAAATGACTTTCTCGCTTCGACATCCTTTCTGCAGGGCGCGAACGCCGGCTATCTGGAGAGCCTGCTGGCGTCCTATGAGGCTGATCCCGCCTCGGTCAGCGCCGATTGGCGCAATTTCTTCGCCGAGATGGGTCTGCGCCCACAGGAGAAGGTCGCCGACGGCCCGAGCTGGGCGCGGCGCGACTGGCCGCAGCCCCCAAACGGCGAATGGGTGAATGCGATCGTCGGCGAGGCGCCGGCGCCTGTTAAATCGCCAGTCGCTCCCGTCCCCGCGCCGACGCCCGGCGGCGAGGACGTGTTGCGGGCGACGCGCGACTCCGTCCGGGCGCTGATGATGATCCGCGCCTATCGCATGCGCGGCCATCTGCACGCCAATCTCGACCCGCTCGGGCTTGAGCAGCGCTACGATCACGGCGAGCTCAATCCGCAGACCTACGGATTCACCGACGAGGATTACGAGCGGAAAATCTTCCTCGATGGCGTATTGGGCATGCGTTACGCCACGCTCTTCGAGATGGTGACGATCCTACGCCGCACCTATTGCGGGACGATCGGCTTCGAATTCATGCATATCTCCAATCCGGAGGAGAAAGCCTGGCTGCAGGCGCGCATCGAAGGCCCGAAGAAGGAGATCGTCTTCACGCAGGAAGGCAAACGCGCCATTCTCAACAAGCTCGTCGAGGCGGAAGGTTTCGAGAAGTTCCTCGACGTCAAATACACCGGCACCAAGCGTTTCGGTCTCGACGGCGCCGAATCCATCGTTCCGGCGCTGGAGCAGATCATCAAGCGCGGCGGCGCGCTCGGCGTGAAGGAAATCGTGCTCGGGATGGCGCATCGCGGCCGGCTCAACCTGCTTTCGCAGGTGATGGCGAAGCCGCATCGCGCGCTGTTTCACGAATTCAAGGGCGGCTCCTTCCTCCCCGATGAAGTCGAAGGCTCCGGCGACGTCAAATATCACCTCGGCGCGTCGTCGGATCGCGTGTTCGACGACAACAAGGTGCATCTCTCGCTCACCGCCAATCCGTCGCATCTCGAGATCGTCGATCCGGTCGTGCTCGGCAAAGTGCGCGCGAAGCAGGATCAGCATCATTGCGCCGACGGCGACCGCCGCTCGGTGATGCCGCTTCTCATCCACGGCGACGCGGCCTTCGCCGGCCAGGGCGTCGTCGCGGAATGTTTCGGCCTTTCCGGATTGAAGGGCCATCGCACCGGCGGCTCGATCCACTTCATCATCAACAATCAGATCGGCTTCACCACCTATCCGCGCTACTCGCGGTCCTCGCCCTATCCGTCCGACGTCGCGAAGATGGTCGAGGCGCCCATTCTTCACGTGAACGGCGACGACCCGGAGGCGGTCGTTTTCGCCGCCCGCGTCGCCGCCGAATTCCGTCAGCAGTTCCAAAAGCCCGTCGTCATCGACATGTGGTGCTATCGCCGCTTCGGCCATAATGAGGGCGACGAGCCGGGATTCACCCAGCCGCTGATGTATAAGAAAATCCGGGCGCATCGCACGGCGCTCGACATCTATGCGGACCGTCTGATCGCGGAAGGGGTGACGACTCGCGAAGACGTCGATCGCATGAAGGAAGACTGGCGCACGCGGCTCAACGAAGAGTTCGAAGCGGGCCAGAGCTACAAGCCCAACAAGGCGGATTGGCTCGACGGCCGCTGGGCGGGAAAGAAGTCCGGCTGGCAACTTTCCGAGAACGAGCGTCGCGGACAGACCGGCGTGGCGCTCGAGACGCTGCAGCACATCGGCGCCGAGATCACGTCGACGCCGCCCGATTTTCACGCGCACCGCACGATCCAGCGTTTTCTCGACAATCGCAAGGCGGCCATCGAACATGGCGGGCCGATCGACTGGGCGACGGCCGAAGCGCTGGCGATCAGTTCGCTGCTCTATGAAGGCTACAATGTGCGGCTCTCCGGACAGGACAGCGAGCGCGGCACTTTTTCGCAACGTCACAGCGTGCTCATCGATCAGGAGAACGAGGCGCGCTATCTGCCCTTCAATCACATCGCCGAAGGCCAGGGCCGCTACGAAGTCGTCAATTCGATGCTTTCCGAAGAGGCGGTGCTCGGCTTCGAATATGGCTATTCGCTGGCCGAACCCGACGCGCTGGTGTTGTGGGAGGCGCAGTTCGGCGATTTCGCCAATGGCGCGCAGGTCGTCTTCGACCAGTTCATTTCATCGGCCGAGCGCAAGTGGCTGCGCATGTCGGGACTCGTCTGCCTCTTGCCGCATGGCTACGAAGGCCAGGGTCCGGAACATTCCTCCGCGCGGCTCGAGCGCTATCTGCAGCTGTGCGCCGAAGACAATATGCAGGTCGCGAATTGCACGACGCCCGCGAACTATTTCCATATCCTTCGCCGTCAGCTGCACAGAAGCTTCCGCAAGCCGCTGGTGCTGATGACGCCGAAATCGCTGCTGCGCCACAAGCGCGCCGTCTCGCGGCTCGGCGAAATGGGGATGGCCTCGAGCTTTCAGCGGCTGCTCCTCGACGACGCCGAAACGGCGCCGAACGAGACGTTCATCCTCAAAGCCGACGAAAACATTCGCCGCGTCATTTTGTGTTCGGGCAAGGTCTATTACGATCTGCTGGACGAACGCGAGAAACGCGGCGTCGACGACGTCTATCTGCTGCGGGTCGAGCAGCTCTATCCTTTTCCGCTCAAAGGCCTCGTCGCGGCGCTCGGGCGCTTCAAGAACGCCGACGTCGTGTGGTGCCAGGAAGAGCCCAAGAACATGGGCGCCTGGTCCTTCGTCGACTCCTATCTCGAATGGGTGCTGACGCAGATCGGCGGCAAGTCGAAGCGCGCCCGCTACGTTGGACGCGCCGCCTCGGCGTCGACGGCCACGGGCACCATGTCCCGGCACCTCGCACAGCTGAAATTGTTCCTGGAGGAAGCGTTCGCGCCTTGAGACGCGACGCGAGCGAAGAGAGAGCCGATGGCTGAAATACGCGTGCCGACCTTGGGCGAATCGGTGACTGAAGCGACGATCGGCCGCTGGTTCAAGAAGGCGGGCGACGCGGTGCGCGCGGATGAGGCGCTCGCCGAGCTCGAGACCGACAAAGTCACGCTCGAAGTCAACGCTCCCGCCGCCGGCGTGCTCGCCGAGATCGTCGCCAAGGAGGGCGAAACCGTTGGCCCCGGCGCGCTGCTCGGTCAGATCGCCGAGGGCGCCGCGGCGCCGACGAAGAGCGGCGAAACCGCCGGCAAGGGCCCGGCGCCCAAACCGGCGCCGGCCCCCGCAGCGCCCGCCCCCGCAGCGCCTGCGCCCAAAGCGGCCGCGGCTCCGGCCGCGCCGGCCCCGCCGGCCGCGACGACGATGCCGCCGGCGCCCTCCGCCGCCAAGATCGCCGTCGAACAGGGGATCGACATCGCTCAGGTTCCCGGGAGCGGCAAGCGCGGTCAGGCGCTGAAATCGGACGTCGTTCAATTCGCCGCGCGTCAGGCGGCCGCCCCGCAGCCCGCGCAAGAAGGCCGCGTCCAGGAGCTTCCGGCGCAGGAGGCGCGAGTCGAGGCGCCGGCGCCCCGCTTCCCCATCCCGCAGGAAGACGCCCGCCGCGAAGAGCGGGTGAAGATGACGCGCTTGCGTCAGACGATCGCCCGCCGGCTGAAAGAAGCGCAAAACACCGCCGCCATACTGACGACGTTCAACGAAGTCGACATGTCGGCGCTCATCGAATTACGCAAACGCTACAAGGAGGCGTTCGAGAAGCGGCATGGCGTCAAGCTTGGCTTCATGGGCTTCTTCGTGAAGGCCTGTTGCCAGGCGCTGGAGGAGATCCCCGCCGTCAATGCGGAGATCGACGGGACGGACATCATCTACAAGCGCTTCTGCCACATCGGCGTCGCCGTGGGCACGGAGAAGGGACTCGTCGTGCCGGTGGTGCGCGACGCCGACCGGCTGTCGCTCGCCGAGATCGAAAAAACCATCGCCGAACTCGGCCGCAGCGCGCGCGAGGGCGCGCTCGACATCGCCGATCTGCAGGGCGGCACCTTCACGATTTCCAACGGCGGCGTCTATGGTTCGCTGATGTCCACGCCGATCCTGAACGCGCCGCAGTCGGGCATTCTCGGCATGCACAAGATTCAGGAGCGCCCCGTGGTCGTCGACGGCAGGATCGAAGCGCGGCCGATGATGTATCTGGCGCTGTCTTACGATCACCGTGTCGTCGACGGAAAGGAGGCCGTGACTTTCCTGGTGCGCGTCAAAGAGTTGCTCGAAGATCCTGCGCGGCTGGCGCTCGGCTTGTAGCCGCGACCCCTTCAAAATCTCCAAAGGCTACACATCTAATTTCAGACGGCGCGCCGCCTAAGGGCGCCGTCGGCGGGGCGAAAGGACCGCCATGGAGGTAGAGATGGAAATGAAAACCGCCACCGAAACCAGAGAGTCTCCGCTGACGGCCGAGCAGTTCGCGCAGCTTGGCGATGGCCTCATCGCTTATGTGCGGTCAATGCGCTCGGAAGACGTCAATCGGCTTTACCCGCAGGCGCCGCAGATCGCGCCAGGGCTGACGATCTTTGCGCTTTTCGGCGCGGATGGCGCGCCGATCGTGCTCGCGGATTCGGAAGAAGGCTGCATCGGCAACGCCCGTGAAAACCATCTCCAGATGGTGAGCCTGCACTAACCACTCCCACGACAGAGGCGCGCCGCCGGCGCGCCTGCCGGCCAGCCCAAATCAAGCGCGATTCATCGGTTAGCTTCTCTGCTGTGCGCCATTGTGGCTCTCGGCGGCAAGCTTGGACGCGAGCACTTTGTCGAGTCGGCGTCCGTCGAGGTCGATGACCTCGAAGCGCCATCCGAGCTTCTCCACGGTTTCGCCGAGAGTCGGAAAGCGAATGAGCCCGTCGAGGACAAGGCCGGCCACCGTTTCGAAGCTCCTGTTCTCGGGAAGCGAAACGTGCAGGAGCTCGGCCATTTCGTCGACCGGCATCCAGCCGGCGAGCAGCCAGCTGCCGTCTTCGCGCTGAAGCGCTTCGGGCTCCTCGTGCCCCTCGTCGGACCTGAACGCGCCGGCGATGGCGTCGAGAATATCGGCCGGCGTCACCACGCCTTCGAAATGGCCATATTCGTCGTGCACGAGCGCCATCGGCGTCTCGGCTTCGCGCAAGACATTCAGCGCGTCGAGCGCGTCGATCGAATCGGGCACGACCGGCGCCGACCGAACATGGGATTCGAGGTCGAGCGGCTCGCCGCGCAGCGCGGGCCCGAGCAGGTCTCGGATCAGCAGGACGCCGATCATGTCGTCCATGTCGCCGCGGCTGACGGGCAGGCGCGCATGGGACGTCTCGATGAGCTTCTCGCGCAGTACGTTCTCCGGCTCGCCGAGATTGAGCCAGTCGACCTCCGTGCGCGGGGTCATCAAGGCGCGCGCGGCGCGGTCGCCCAGGCGCAGCACGCCAGCGATCATCTGCTGTTCGTCGGCCTCGATCGCCCCCGCCGAATGCGCCTCGGCGACGAAGGTCTTGATTTCCTCGTCGGTGACCGAGGACTGAACCTCATTCGCCTGGCCGACGAACAGCAAGATGAGCTTCGTCGACTCATCGAGCAGCCAAACCACCGGCGTTCCCAGCGTGGAGAGCAACGTCATCGGCGCCGCCATGCGGCAGGCGATGGCTTCCGCATGGCGCAGCGCGATGTTTTTTGGCAGCAACTCGCCGATCACGACGGAAAGATAGGTGATGACGCCGATGACGCCGCCATAGCCGATCCAATCCGCCGCAGTCGCCGATACGCCAAGCGCGCGCAATTCTTGCGAAAGCCGCTGACCGAGCGCGGCGCCGGAAAAGGCGCCCGCGAGGATTCCGACGAGCGTGATCCCGATCTGCACGGTGGAGAGGAAGCGCCCCGGATCTTCCGCCAGCGCCAGGGCGGCGGCGGCGCCGGCGCGACCTTCGGCGGCCAAAGTCTTCAGCCGCACTTTGCGCGATGAAACGATGGCGAGTTCGGACAACGAGAAAATCCCGTTGATGAGGATCAACACAAGCGCGACGGCAAGTTCGAACATGACTCCTGATAGGGCTTTCTGCGCAGGCTCTCAAGCAAATGGCGCCGTCGCGCGCTGACGGCGACGACATTTGTCCCTGCAGGGTCTATTCCGCCGCAGAGACGGCCCTGGCCGGTCGGGAAAACGACGATTTGCCGCGGATCGTCGTTCGGCCGACCTGGCGTCGATCACATGAGTCGATGTGATCGGGAAGCGCTCAGTCGCGCGCCGCGATTTCGATCTTCTTGACCACCCGCTCCGGCTCGGGCCGCGCCAGATCGATGGAGAGCAGCCCGTTGACGAGATCGGCGCCGAGCACCTGCATCCCTTCAGCCAGGAGAAAGGCGCGCTGAAACTGCCGCGCGGCGATGCCGCGATGCAGGAAATGGCGCTCTCGGTCTTCGGTTTGGCGCCCGCGAATGACGAGCTGATTTTCTTCGAGCGAGACGTCGAGCTGATCGCGGGTGAAGCCCGCGACGGCCAGGGTGATCCGAAGCCGCTCCGGCGCGCTCTCGACGCGCGGAATGCGCTCGATATTATAGGGCGGGTAGCCGTCGGAGGCGGAGCGGGCGACGCGGTCGAGCGCCCGTTCGATCTCGTCGAAGCCGAGCAGAAACGGCGAATTGAGCGGCGGACGCGACATGTCGTTGAAGCCCTGTTGGCGCCTCTTCGGCCAGAGCCCGTAAAGCGCTCCGGCTACAGCTATATGGCCGGGCCGGCCGCGCCATTCAAGCGCGGCCGATGCGCGCCCCCGCCATTGACGCGCGAACGACAAACGCCCATGTGCGAGCAAGCTTTCCCTTCAGAGCGGCGACCATGGGCCGAGCACAGCATCTCTTCCTCGCGATCATCCTCGCCGCGTCATTCGGCGCGCCGGCGGTCGCCGAAACGCCGCCGCCGATCATCGCGCCCGACGGCGAACGCTTCACGCTGACCCCCGCCGAGGGCGGCTACGTCCGGCTGAATAAAGAGACCGGCGCTTTGTCCTATTGTGCGGTGAAGGACGGCGTCACGGCGTGTCGGCTCGGCGCCGAGGAGCGCGCCGCGTTTGAGGCGGAGATCGACCGGCTGCGCAAGGAGAACGCCGCGCTCAAAGCGCGCGCCGAGGCCGCGCCCGTCCCCCCGGCGGCCAGGCCGAACATGGCGCCGAGCGAGGAGGAGTTCGAACGCGCGCTCTCCTTTACCGAGCGCTTTCTGCGCCGCATAATGCGCCTCTTCCGCGAAGAGGCGTCGCCCGGCGGCGCTCTTTGAGGGCCAGAGGGAAGATGCATCCGCAGGAGCGCCCCAATGGCTGATCAGGGACCTTTCGCCAATTGGCCGCATCTCGACAAGCCGGGCCGGCTTGAGCGGCCGGAGGACCCGCGCGACGCGCCGCTCCTGCCGAGTTCCGACAAAATATCAGAGGAAACCAACCAGATGGCGTCGAACAACACGCTTGAAAACTTCCTCGGCGGCTCGCCGCTCAACACTTTCGCGCGGTTGCTCGTCATTTCGCTGGTCGTGGGCGCCCTGCTGATGTGGCTGGAACTGCGGCCGATCGACATTTTTCGCGGCGTCCAGGCGTTCTTCGACCGCATCTATCAGCTGGGCTTCGGCGCGGTGCGGGAGCTTGTCAGCTATGTGCTCGCCGGCGCCATTTTCGTCGTGCCGGCGTGGCTCGTCCTGCGGCTGATGAATATGGGCGCGAAGCGGTGAGGCGGCGATGAAACTGACTGTAGAGACCGAACAGGAAGCGGACGGCCGCTGGATCGCGGAAATCATGGAAATACCGGGCGTGCTGACCTATGCAGCCACCCGCGACGAGGCGCTCGCTCAGGCGGAGGCGCTCGCCTTGCGCGTGATCGCCGACCGCATGAGGACCTATAATCTCCTCCCCCGGCCGATGCTCGACGTCTGATCCGAATCGTCGATGAGCTGGCCGATGCCGTCGCGTCGCGGCGGCAGCGGCGGGGACGGCGGCGGCGCGTAGGCCTCGGGTCCGGCAAGCGATCCAAGCCCGTCGCGCGCGCCGACTCCTGGTCCCTCGAAAGCGGCGAGCGGCGGCTTGCCGGTCGTGTCATTGTCGGTCTCTTCCTCGGAGCCGGGCGCTGGCGCGCGACCTTGCGCGACGAGCGGCGAGGACTCCGGCGGCGGCAGCGTCTCCTGCGGCTCCGGCTTGCAGATGCTGCGTCCGGAGCGGCCGTGCAGCGCCAGATCGACGTGAATATGGTTGTAGTGGAAGGCGTTGGAGCCTGGCGACAACACCGTCGAGAAACGGCCGCAGGCGCCGCGATGCACGTCCATCAGAAAGGCGCGGGTCTGCGGGTCGCCGCGCCCCCAGTCGCGGACTAGCGTGATCTCGCGGCCGTCGGCGAGCGCGAAGCCGCCGATGTCCAGCGCATTGCCGAAGGAATGTTCAGACAGCTGCGCGCCGCGCTGATTGTTCATGCCGCGGCAGGCGTAGGAGCCCATCGAATTGATCTGAACCACCTGCTGTCCGAAGCGCGCCTGAGCGGCGGGCTGCACGGTGTCGGCGAGCCAGGCGTCGAGTTCCGCGACCATCGAACAGTCGAGCGTCGCGGTCGCATTGAAAGCGACGGCGCCGCCCTGAAGCGCCGTCACCTTGAACGGCCTGGTGAGGCCGCAAATGCCCGGACCGTCGACTTCCGGCGCGAGGGCGATGTATTCGGACGGGTTGACGCGTCTTTCCGCGAGACAGGCGTTTTCAGCCTGCGTGCGCCAGGCCGGCCGCTGCGGCTTTTGCCCGATCGAACAGCCGGACAGCGTCGTCGCGACGAGCGCCGGCACAAGCAGCGAGTGATGGGCGCGGCGGACCATGCCGCGAGGATGGGCGCCGGGCCGTTAATTCAGGGTCGAGAATTGTGGTTAACGCTCAAATATTTGAGGACTGTGGCGGCCGATCCACACGCCCGCACGCCGCACGGGAGGCGCTGCGCATGCGCGCGGCGGCGTGATCAGCGAGCAAATTTGCTCAAGCGCCGCTTCCATGTTTCGCCGGCCCTGAGTTCAGTCTTCAAAACCCATTTCCTTCGAATCGGCCTGATCGCCCGCGACGATGTCTTGTGAACGACTTCCGGTTCCGGTTCTTTCGCGCGCTGCGCCGTGAGAACCGGGGTTCCCGGTGCTGGCTGCGGCTTCACCTTTTTGGGCTCCGCAGGAACAGCCTCTGCAACCTTGGCCGGCTGCCGCACGCGGCGCGTCCGCGTTGATGCGCCTCTCGCCGGAGGATCGCTCATGACGTCCTTTTCCAGCAGGTTCGGGAGCACGCGCCCCCGGGGGCCATTCGGCTCCGGCGGAATTTGGGACCGTTCAGCCGCTCTGCCGCCGAAAACCGCGTCCGCCGCGTCTAGAGCCGCCAAATAGGTGGCGTCACGTTCGGCCTCGAGGGTCGCCGCAGCGCTCGGGTCCCTAAGACCCGGGTCTCTAAGAGATATGCTCCCAGCAGCATTCTCCGCCTCTTTGATCTTCCAGGGATTGGAAATCCGAGATTTGGGAGACCGACCTTTATATGCCGTTATGAACGGACGCGTGGGTTGGCGCATTGAAGCTGAAGTTCTTTCTGTTGACGTATATGGCAAGGAAGATCGTTTGAAAGACCCGCCTCGGCACAAGCGAAATCGAGTATTGACGCAACGCTGGGGCGTGACGCTCAGTCCAAGCGTCTGGGACGAAGGACGTCTGCTACATATAACGGAAAGGGCGCAACACGTCACCGTCAAGGCGCGCTGATGGCGTAAATCGGACATCGCCGATTGCGCCTTGTTCAGATCCTTGAAACAATTGCGCGCGCCTTTTGCTTGCCTTTGCTGGCGGCGACCCGAGCTTCGATCGACGAGACGCGCTTGGCGGACAATATAGAGTCCGAACCGAAATTCATCTTTCCCAAGACTAGCGCGCTCGCATCCGTTTTGAGCCGATCCGTCAGGCTGCGGACATACGCCGCGGCTGCGGGGTTTCGTCTTCCCGTCTCGGAAATATTGCAACCCCATCTAGAAAAGCTTCAGGTCTATCCTAACTGAAAAACCATCAAGCGCTGCGGTTTGTCTTTTTCTTGTCTCCTGAACAACGAATGAGCCGGAGCGTTGCTGAAAGACCCTCTAAGCGGATCTCAGTAACACCCACCATCCGCTCGCCTGATGTGTCGCACGATGTGAAGTCAGAGGTCAGTTGCGTTCATTTGGGAGATTTAACGATGCGAAACATGCTCGCTGCAGCGACGGTCGGCCTCGTCGCTTTTCTTGTCCAGGACATCGCTCAGGCGGCCACCGCCCAAAGTCCGGCCGTGCTACGCTCCGGACCAGGAACGTCGTGGCGTAGAATCGGTCAGGTTCCGGCGGGAGCCGATGTGCAGGTGTTGAGCTGCAACCCGGGCTGGCGTCACAGCTGGTGCCAGATCCGCTACGGTTCGAAGACGGGGTGGGTGAACGCGCCTGCGCTGGGGACGTCCGGATCGCAGGTCGTCATCGCCCCGGTCGTGACGACCGACGCAGCCAGTCTGAAACGGCGCGCCAGCATGTTTTCCTCGGTTATCACCGTGATTCCCGGCGGCAAGAAGGTCGATGTCCTGCGCTGTAGAAGTGGACTCGGCAGGGGCTGGTGCCGCGTGTCCTATCAGGGCAGGACCGGATTCGTCAGAGGGGGTCTTCTGACGCGCCAACGCTCCGTCATTCCCCGTTAAGAACGCGTGCGCGGCGAGAAAACCCAGCCGCGACGCCGGCGCGAAACTTCAAGGCGCAAATCGGACATCGCCGATTTGCGCCTCTTCTGTTCAGGTCAGGCTCGCTCCCCTTGAGCGACTACGCGCCTTTATCCTCGCCCTTACGGCCGCGCATAAAGGATTCGAACTCTTCGCGGTCGCGGGCGCGGCGCAGCTGGTCGATGTGCTCGGCGAAGTCGCGTTCCGCTTCGGCGAGCTTGCGGCGCTCTTCCTCGAGGCGCGCGAGTTCGCCTTCGCGCCATTCGTCGAAGGCGACATTGCCGGTCGAGCGCATGAAGGAGGGGCCGCCCCAAGCGGCCGAACCCTCCCGAGCGACGCCGCTCACGGCGTCTTTCACCCGCGCGCCCTGCTCCTGCGCGAAGGCGAAGAAATCGCCCTCAAAGCCCTGGCTGCGCTGCCAAAGCTTCCAGACCAGCAAAGCGAGGCCGAGCGGCCAGAAGATGAAAAAGCCAAGGATCACCGCCGCGATCTCATAGGGCCTCCAGGACATTCGTCCGCAATGCCAGGAGGGCGATCCGCCCGCTCCGGATGACGACATGCGAGAATAACGATGGCAGCTCATGATGGGCTCCAGTTGGTCAACGGCGCGCCCGCGCCAAAGCGGGGCCGACACCAATGTAATATGCATTAACATAGGCGCAAGGGAAAGCGCCGCGCGACGAAAATCGGCGCGGCGCCGTCACGCGCTTGCGGTCGACGGGCGCGGAGGGGTTGTCGAGCCGCGCCGCCGGAACGGCTCGGAAGCGGAGGCGTCTCGCGTCGAAAAGTCAGGCCGCCTGGCCGCTCAGATCATCTTCAAGCACGGCGTCGTCGGCGAACGCCGCGTTGTTTTGGCGCGTCGCCTCCGGCTCGATTTCGATGTCGATTTCGAGCAGCGACATGTCTTCCTTGCGATGCATCTTCACCATGACCTTTTCGGGGTCGACGCTGATATGCTTGGAGATCGCGATGAGGACTTCCTTGTGCAGCACGGCGATGAGATCCGAATCGCGCGCCGATTTGCGTTCATGCGCGAGAAGGATCTGCAGGCGCTCGCGCGCAACCGGCGCGGTGGCGCCGCGTCGCCCGAACAATCCGAAAATATTCATGCCGCCCTCCGACCAAAGAGCCGAACGAAAAGTCCCCTCTTGTCAGCGGGAATGTTCACCGGCAGTTTTTCGCCGCACAGCCTCTTCGCCGCTTCCGAATAGGCGCGGGCCGCGGGGCTCATGGCGTTGTGAAGAATGATGGGCGCGCCGACGTTCGAGGCGCGCAGAACGTCTTCGCTCTCCGGCACGATTCCAAGCAGCGGTATCGAGAGAATTTCGAGCACGTCGTCGACGCTGAGCATCTCGCCGCGGCCCGCGCGCTGCGCGTCGTAGCGCGTCAGCAGCAGATGCTTCTCGACGCGTTCGCCCTTTTCGGCGCGTTCGGTCTTGGCGTCGAGCAGTCCGATGATGCGATCGGAATCGCGCACCGAGGAGACTTCCGGATTGGCGACGACCACCGCGACGTCGGCGAAGCGCATCGCGAGCGTCGCGCCGCGTTCGATGCCGGCGGGACTGTCGCAGACGATCCAGTCGAATTTTTCGCGCAATTCGCCGATGACGCGCTGCACGCCCTCTTCGGTCAAGGCGTCCTTGTCGCGCGTCTGCGACGCCGGCAGCAGATAGAGATTGTTCAAGCGCTTGTCGCGGATGAGCGCCTGATGCAGCTTGGCGTCGCCCTGGGCGACGTTGATGAGATCAAAGACCACGCGCCGCTCGGCGCCCATGACGAGATCGAGGTTGCGCAGACCGACGTCGAAGTCGACGACCGCGACCTTATGACCCTGTTGGGCCAGCGCGGCCCCGAGAGCCGCGGTTGACGTTGTCTTTCCGACGCCCCCTTTGCCGGAGGTCACCACCAAAGTCTTGGCCATTGTTCGTCCTCTCTTAATCGAGCCGCGCGATCTTAACCGTCTCGTTTTCGAGCCAAGCCTGAATGGATTGGCTCTGAACATTCGCCGAGATCTCGTCAGCGGTGAGATAAACGCCGCAAACCGAGAGCAACTCGGCTTCGAGCTTGCGGCAGAAAATTCGCGCGCGCTTTTCGCCATAGGCGCCGGCCATCGCGCGGCCGCGCAGCGTTCCGTAGATGTGCACGGAGCCGCCCGCCATGATTTCCGCGCCCGACGCGACGGAGCCGATCACGGTCACGTCGCCGTCCGGGTGATAAATCGACTGACCGGAGCGCACCGGCTCCAGCAGAATTAGCGGCGCAGCCGATGGAGCCGGCGGCTCCGACGGTTTGACGTCGACGGCCGGCGCGCCGCCGGCGCCGAGCGCGTTGGCGATATCCTCGAAGGCTGCTTCTTCGCTTGGGGTCAGCGTTCCAGGATTTACGTCTTTGGCGCGCGTTGCGCCGACGTCCGGCGGCGGTTGCGGGGTGGCGCGACCGCCGGCCAGAATCGGCGGCAGATCGTCGCAAGCCCAGGACGGGTCGACGCCCGACAGTCCCATGACGCGAATGCCGCGCCGGGCGAGATTTTCGAGGAGTTCGGTGAGTTGCGGTCGCTCGAGCGTCAATTTGGCGAGGTCGATGACGATCGATTTCCGGCTGAAGAAGGCGGGCGACTGCTCAAGCAACGCGTCCAGCTGCTCGAACCAGCCTTCGATCGGCTGCTCTGGCTCCAGCGTCAGAACGGGAAAGGACCTGCCTCTGAAGCGGATATGTCGGGATGACGCTTGCGGCACGGGAGCCCTCACGCAATTAAGATTTGCGTTATTTGAGGGCGTTAACGTTAATGAAGGATTAAAGCGCGCGGGTAAATTTGACGCTCATCGCGTTTTATCAAGAGATTATGCCGGCGCGGCTTTGGCGCGCGCCGCGGCGCTCTCCATGACGCCTTGCGCGGCGCTCTCGAGCACCAGCGCCGGATCCGCGCTTTTGACAGGGTCGAAATGGCCGGAAATCGTCAGCATCGCGACGCCATGCGCCAGCGACCATATTTGCAGCGCCGCATAGCGCGCGCCTTGCGCCGGCGCGCCCGCCTGCTGCAGCCAGGCGACCACGGCGCGCCAAAGGATTTCGAGCGCATGATCGGCGGCGCCGCCCGCTCCCGGATCGGCGAGCGTCTGCGCCTGCGCGAACATCGCCGCGTAGAGCCCCGGTTCGTCGCGTGCGAATTTGAGATAGGCGGCGCACATGGCGCGCATCGCGCTTTTGGCGTCGGGCCGGCCTTCGTCCCACGCCGTTTCGATTCGCGCGCCAAAGGTCTCGAAACCGCGGCGCGCCAGTTCGCTCATCAGCGCGTCGCGGCCGCTGAAGTGACGGTAGGGCGCGGCGGCTGAAACGCCGGCGCGGCGCGCGGCTTCGGTGAGCGTCAGCGCCGATGGTCCGCCTTCGGCGAGAATCTCCAGAGCGGCGTCGATCAGCGCCTGTTTGAGAGACCCGTGGTGATAGCCTCGCTTATTGCGCATCTCTCACCCCGGCGCGGATCGGCGTCATCGCCCCGTCGCCGGGTTATCCCGAGAGCTTGGCGACGAGCGCGTCGGAAACCTCGAAATTGGCGTAGACGTTCTGCACGTCGTCATTGTCCTCGAGCAAGCCGACGAGCTTGAGGATTTTCTCGCCCGACTCATCGTCGACCTTGATCGTGTTCTGCGGGCGCCAGACGAGCGCCGCCTTGCGCGGCTCGCCGAATTTCTCCTCGAGAGCCCTGGCGACGTCGCGCAGCGATTCGACGGACGTGATCACTTCATGGGCTTCGTCGGTCGTCGAGACGTCGTCGGCGCCGGCGTCGATCGCCGCCTCCATCATCGCGTCCTCGGTCGCCGCCTTCTTGTCGAATTCGACGAGGCCGACGCGATCGAACATGAAAGAGACGGCGCCGGTCTCGGCGAGCGCGCCGCCGGCCTTGGTGAAATAGGAGCGCACCTCGCCAGCCGTGCGGTTGCGATTGTCGGTCAGGGCCTCGATGATCACCGCGACGCCGCCGGGCGCGTAACCCTCGTAGCGCACCTCATCGTAATTTTCGGCGTCGGCGCCCGAGGCCTTCTTGATCGCGCGCTCGATATTGTCCTTTGGCATGTTCTCCGCCCGGGCGGCGAGAACGGCGGCGCGCAGCCGCGCGTTCATATTCGGGTCGGGCAGTCCCATCTTGGCGGCGACGGTGATTTCTCGGGCGAGCTTTGAAAACAGTTTGGAGCGGATCGCGTCCTGCTTGCCCTTCTTGTGCATGATATTCTTGAATTGACTATGCCCGGCCATGCGCTTCCGCCCTGCTCCTCGATCAATCTTCGCCGTCCGGCGTCCGGCGGGTCATATACGCCGGACGTATCCGGAAATAAAGAAAAGCGCCAAGGAGAGATATGAGACGCCAAGGAGAGCATGGTTGAGCGCAAACGATGAAGAGCGAGATTTTCGGCCTGAGCCCGATGGGCGGGCTCCGTCCGCACTCCCCGCGCCGCACATTCCTGACCTCGCCGCCGCCAAGCGCCTGCAGGCGATTCTGTCCAGCCCGTCCTATCGCAAGGCCGACGAGGACATTCATTTCCTGACTTCGGCGGAAGCCCGCGGCCCCCGACTGGAGCTGGAATATCTCAAGGCCGAACTGCTGCTGCGGCGCCATGGCGTCACCGATACGATCGTCGTCTTCGGCTCGACTCGCATCGTCGAACCCGCCTTGGCCGAAAGCCGCCTCGCCGAAGCGCAGGCGCGCGCGACGGCCCATCCCGAGGACGCGACCCTCGCCGGACAGCTGACGGCGGCGAAACGCGCCCGAGAAAATTCGCGCTATTATCAGATCGCCCGCGAGTTCGGCGGGCTCGTCGGCGCCGCGCGGGAGAGCGGCGACTGGCCGCGCCTCGCGATCGTCACCGGCGGCGGACCGGGCATTATGGAGGCGGCGAACCGCGGCGCCTTCGAGGCCGGCGCGGAGACGGTGGGGCTCAACATCACGCTCCCCCACGAGCAGTTGCCCAACAGCTATGTCACGCCGTCGCTTTGCCTGCGCTTTCGCTATTTTGCGCTGCGCAAGCTGCATTTCATGCTGCGCGCGCGGGCGCTGGTCGCCTTTCCGGGCGGCTTTGGCACGTTCGACGAATTGTTCGAGACGCTCACGCTGGTGCAGACCGGCAAGGTCAAGCCGATCCCGATTATTCTCGTGGGGGAAAACTATTGGCGACGCGCCTTTGACGTCGATTTCCTGGTCGACGAGGGCGTGATCGACGCGCAAGACCGCCATCTTTTCCGCTATGCCGAAAGCGCTGCGGACATTTGGGCGGAAATCCGGCGCTGGGGCGAACGCAAGGAGGATCTCCTATTCGAATGAAGGCCTTGGCCTGCGTCGGCGATCGCCGCCCGATCGCCCGCCCGGTTCCCTGCCCGATCGCCCGCCATTGTAAAGCCTATGCCCCGCCTTATCTCAGCTAACGCGGCGCAAGGCGCGCGCCTTGTCAAAAAAGGGAGATTGACCATGAGTTGGCTCAAAGCCATCGCGGGCGGCGTGATCGGCGCCGAAGCGCTGAACCTTATCAAGGATTATGTGGAGAAGCAGGGCGGCCTCGACGGCGTCGTCAAGAATTTCGAGAACTCCGGACTGGGGAAGCAGATCCACTCCTGGGTCGGGCTCGGTCCCAATGAAAAGATCAGCGAGATGGACATCAGCAAGGTGATCAACGCCGACAAGCTGATGGAAATCGCCAAGAACGCCGGCGTCGACATCGACAAGGCGAAAGCGCTTCTCGCCCAGTATTTGCCGGAAGTGATCGACAAGGCGACGCCGGAAGGTAAACTGCCGCCGCCCGACAAGCCGGCCTAAGCGGACCAGCGCCGTTCTCGACGCTGCCGGCGGCGGGGCCTGCCGCCGTCCGGCCTGTTCTCGCCCACGCTCTTGCTTCAGGCGCCTTGATTCTGTAATTGCGTCGCGCGCCCCCTTTTGCGCCCGCGCCAGGGCGGGAAACGCCATGAGGCCGCGCCGCGGCGGGGGTTTCGCCTTCGCCACGGCCCGCCAATTTGAATAGGACCATTAATGACCAAGCGCGCGCTGGTGACCGGCGTTACAGGACAGGACGGCGCCTATCTCTCGCAGTTTCTTCTCGACAAGGGCTATGAAGTGCATGGCGTGGTGCGGCGCTCGTCGCACCGGGGAGTCGAGGACCATCGCCTGCGTTGGCTCGGCATCAGCGGCAAGCTGAATCTGCACGACGCCGATCTCGCCGATCTCTCCAGCCTGCTGCGCACCGTGCAGGAGATTCAGCCGGACGAAATCTACAATCTCGCGGCGCAGTCCTATGTCGCATCTTCCTGGCGCCAGCCCCTCCTCACCGCGAACGTCACCGGCGTCGGCGTGACCAATGTGCTTGAGGCGATGCGGCTCGGCGCGCCCAAAGCGCGCTTCTACCAGGCGTCGTCCTCGGAAATGTACGGACTCATCCAGGAGCCGATGCAGAGCGAGAAGACGCCCTTCTACCCGCGCAGTCCCTATGCCGTGGCGAAGCTCTACGGCCATTGGATCACGGTGAACTATCGCGAGAGCTTCGGCCTTCACGCCTCCTCCGGCATTCTCTTCAATCATGAAAGCCCGCTGCGCGGCGTCGAATTCGTCACCCGCAAGGTGACGACCGGCGTCGCCGCAATCAAACTCGGCCTCGCCACGGAGTTGCGGCTCGGCAATATCGACGCCAAGCGCGACTGGGGGCACGCCAAGGATTACGTGCGGGCCATGTGGTTGATGCTGCAGCAGGAGAAGCCGGACGATTACGTCGTCGCGACCGGCGTCACCACCACGGTGCGCGATATGTGCCACATCGCTTTCGAGCACGCCGGCCTCGACATGGAGAAATTCGTCATCATCGACCCGGCGTTCTACCGTCCGGCCGAAGTGGACGTCTTGCTTGGCGATTCGAGCAAGGCGCGGCAGGTTCTTGGCTGGAAGCCGGAGATCGATCTTCGCGAAATGATCTGCGAGATGGTCGACGCCGATCTCGCGCGGCTGCGGCGCGAGTCGGCCTAACCTGAAAAGGGCGCCCGCAATGGCCGCCTTCGAGCGCATCTTGGTGACGGGCGGCGCCGGATTTGTCGGCGGCCACCTCTGCGCGGCGCTGGCCGCGGCCTATCCGCAGGCGACGCTGTCGCTGCTGCTGCGTCCAGGCGAACGCGGCGGCCATCCAGCCTTTGAAGCGACCGCCGCCGACCTCACCGACGAGCCGGCGATCGACGCGCTGATTGCGCGGGCGCGCCCCGATCTCGTCGTGCATCTTGCGGGTCAGGCGTCGATCGGGCAGGCGCCGCACGCCGCCGAAATGACCTGGCGGGCGAATTTTCACGGCTCCTTCGCGCTCGGCTCGGCGGTCGCCCGGAACTGCCCGACGGCGGCGTTTCTCTTCGCCTCGACGGCGGCCGCCTATGGCGCGAGCTTTCGCGACGGGGTCCTGAACGAGGACGCTCCGTTGCAGCCGATGGACGTCTACAGCCGCTCCAAGGTCGCCGCCGAGAGCGCGCTTTGCGATCTTCTCGCCGCCAAAGCGCGGCTCATTGTGGCGCGGCCGGTCAATCATTCAGGACCCGGCCAGCGCAATCGCAATTTCGCTCTCGCCTCCTTCGCCGCCCAGATCGCGGCGATCGAGACCGGCCGCGCCGAGCCCCGCCTCATGGTCGGCGATCTCTCCAAGGCCCGCGATTTCCTCGACGTGCGCGACGTCGTCGACGCCTATATGCGGCTGATCGAAAAAGCGCGGGATCTGCCCGCCTCCGTCTCTATCTTCAACATCGCCTCCGGCACGGCGCATCGCCTGGAAGCGCTGCTCGAGCGGTTGCGGGGGCGGGCCAAGGCGCAATTTGCGATCGAGGTCGATCCGACGCTGCTGCGCCCCGCAAGCGACATCGCCAGCGTCGCCTGCGACGCGACGAGACTGATCGAAGCGACCGGCTGGCGTCCCCGCCACGACATTGACGACATGCTGCAGGCGCTTCTCGACGACGCCCGCGCGGCCCAAACGCAGGCCGCAACGACGACGTCATGAGCGAGCGGCAAAACCGAGATCCCGAGCAGGCGCGCGAACGCATCCGCCTGCTCGAATTTCAGCTCGATCATTTGCGCGCCGAACTCCTGCACCTGACTCATGAGCGCCATCGGCTGATCTACTCGGTCTCCGGCCACATCTATCGCTTTCTTCGGCCCATCGAAGCCTTCCTGGCCGACGCCGCGAACGCTCTCGTCGCGCGCTTTCGCCCAACGCCGTCCGACGCGACGACGCCATCGACGTCCGGCGCGGGCGCGCCGGCCTTTCGAGGCGCGCCGCTGCCGGCGCGACGGCTGCTGGTCGATGTCACGGGAACGATCAAGCGCGACGCCGGCACCGGCATTCAGCGCGTCGTCAAGGAAGTGACGCGCGGCCTCTCTAGCGGCGAAAGCTTCGATATGCCGGCGCTGGCGGTTCGCTGCGAGTGCGGCCGGCTGCTGACCGCCAACGGCTTCGTCGCGGAACTCGTCGGCGGCGACGCCGCGCCCGACTCCGAGATCGCGATCGCCGGCGGCGACCGCTTTCTGATGCTTTCCGACAGCTGGAACGCCTTCGACGAACTCGCGCCGATTTTCGCGAAGATTCGGGACGAGGGCGGCGAGGTCGTCACCTGCGTCTTCGATCTCATCCCAGAGCTTTATCCGCACGCCTGCCACGAGGTGACGGTGCCGCGCTATCGCGCCTGGCTGCGCAAGGCGCTCATCGAAAGCGACAGTTTCCTGGCCATTTCGCAAACGGTCGCCAATGAACTCGCCGACTATGTCGCCGCGCAGGGGCTGCCGCATCGTCCCGGCCTCAAGATCGGCTGGTTTCACTGCGGCTGCGATCTCGCGCTGCGGGCGGACGCCGCGCCGCGCGACAAGGTCAAAGCGGCGGTCGCCGGCGACGCCCCGCTCTTTCTCGCCGTGGGCACGATCGAACCGCGCAAGGGTCAGCGCGTCGCGCTTCGCGCCTTTGAAGAACTCTGGGCGAGGGGCCGCGACGTCCGCATCGTCTTCGTCGGCCGGCGCGGCTGGTTTGAAGAAGCGGTGGCGAGCGAAATTCTCGAACACGAAGAATTCGGCCGTCGGCTGTTCTGGTTCGACGATTCGGACGACGACGAGCTTTCGTTTCTCTACGATCGCGCGGCGGCGCTGATCTTCCCGTCCTATGCGGAAGGTTTCGGTCTGCCGATCGTCGAGGCGGCGCGGCGCGGCCGGCCGGTGATCTGCAGCGATATCCCGGTCTTTCGCGAGGTCGGAGGGGCCGGCGCGCTGTATTTTCGGGTCAATGACGCGAGGGCGCTGGCCGAGACGATCGCCGACTTTCTCGACGGCCGCCGCGTCGCCGACCCGGACCTGGTCCTGCGCGTCGCCTGGCGCGACGCCGCGCGGCGCATCGTCGAGGTGGTCGCGCGCGAGGACTGGAGCCGGCGCCTGCGTTAGCCTGCCGGTTTGCGTTGCAGCATGAGAATCGCCGCATTTCCGCGCTCCGTGAAAGCATGGTAGAGAGGCGCCAATTGGTCGTGCGGCCCGGCCAGCGCCCGCGCGGCGCGCTGGGCCGCACGACTTTTCGCTTCCAATGCGGGTAGGGCCTTCGCCTTCTCCCACGCCACAAACGGAAACGTTCTCCATGCCGATCAATATTCCGCTTCTCAATCAGCAGACGCCGCAGACCGTGCTCAAGATGATCAATCTCGAAGCGTCGCAGCTCTCGCTGCCGGACTCGCGCGAATTGATGTGGGGCGCTTTCGGCGCCTATGGCGTGCTTCAGGCGATCGCGCAGTCGTTCAACCACTCGCTGCTCGGGAGCCTGATCTACGGCGTCATGAGCGTGGTCCTTCTCTACGGCGGAACGTACGCTCTGCTGCGCGTGCTGAAGGAGGACGCAAAGTTTCAGCGCACCGCCACGGGGCTCGCCATCATGAGCGGGCTTGCGGCGCTCGCCTATACTGTCCTGCACCTGCTCTTCGGCATCGCCCTGCCGCCGCCCCTGCCGACTGAAAAGCTGTTGCGCTTTCTGCTCTTTCCGATTCTGATTTGGATGGTGTTCATGTACGCCTTCGTGTTCCGGCACGTGTCGCTGCGCCCGGCGCCGGCTTTCTTCGCGGCGGCGCTGTTCGTCATCGTCATCGAAGTGATCCTGTCGCCGATCAGCCGATAGCCGCGAATCCATACTCGGAAGGCGCGGCGCTCGATCGCCTGAGTTCGCGGATTTCGCGAACGCCCGCCACGCGATCGACGGGACCGCGGCGCAATGCTAGACAACGCGCCTGCGGCGCGCAGACGCCTCGATTGCCCCCTTACTAAACGGATTAACGACGCGCATGACCTTATCGTTTGATGTTCTGGGCATCGGCAACGCCATCGTCGACACGATCGCGCGCGCCGAGGACGACGATTTGCTGCAGGCCGGACTGCGCAAAGGCGCGATGACGCTGATCGACGAAGCGCGGGCCGCTGAACTTTATGCGGCGATGGGTCCGACGACGATCATTTCCGGCGGCTCGGCCGCCAACACCATGGCGGGCCTCGCGAGCCTGGGGCGCGCCGCGGGATTCGTCGGCAAGGTCAAGGAGGACGACGCGGGGCGCGAATTCGCGCATGACATCCGCAAGGCCGGCGTCGCCTTCGACACGCCGGCGGCCGCTGACGGCGCCGCGACCGCGCGCTGCTTGATCTTCGTGACGCCGGACGGCCAGCGCACGATGAACACGTTTCTGGGCGCCTGCCAGGCGCTCGCCCCCGCGGACATCGACGAAGCGGCGGTCGCGCGCGCGAAGGTCCTCTACATGGAGGGCTACCTCTGGGACCCGCCCGGCGCCAAGGAGGCTTTCCTCAAGGCGGCGAAGATCTCGCGCGCCAACGGACGCAAGGTGGCGATCACCCTTTCCGACAGTTTCTGCGTCGATCGCTATCGCGGCGAATTTCTCTCTCTCATCCGCGACCGTGTCGTCGACATCGTTTTCGCCAATGAAAGCGAATTGCACGCGCTCTATCAGACCGGCGATTTCGAGACGGCCCTCGCGGCGCTGCGCGCCGAAGAAGACCTGCTGGGCGTCGTCACGCGATCGGAAAAGGGCTGCGTCGTCGTCGATGGCGCGAGCGCCCTCGCCGCGCCGGCCTGTCCGGTCGATGCGGTGGTCGACACGACCGGCGCCGGCGACCTCTTCGCCGCCGGCTTTCTCGCCGGCTATACGCAGGACTTGCCGCATGAACGCAGCGCCATGCTCGGCGCGCTCGCCGCGGCGGAGATCATTTCTCACGTCGGCGCGCGGCCGCAGAAGGATCTGCTGCAGCTCGCCCGCGACGCTGGCGTGCTGGAATAAGTTCGGGCTCCTCGACGTGAGGCGCTCGGATCGGCGATTCAAACAAGCTGGAGGAACGAAAGATGCGCCTTGTCTCCAAAACAGTGCTGGCCGCATTCGCCGCAGTCGCGAGCCTCGCGCTCGCCGTCGAGGCGCGCGCTGAAGAGCAGATGACGAAAAGCCTCACCGGCCTTCAGTACAAGGACACGAAGGTCGGGACCGGCGCGACCCCGAAGATCGGCCAGACCGCGGTCGTGCATTACACCGGCTGGCTCTACAACAATGGCGAGAAGGGCAAGAAATTCGACTCTTCCCGTGATCGGGGCGAGCCGTTCGCATTCCCGCTCGGCCAGGGCCAGGTGATCAAGGGCTGGGACGAGGGCGTTGAAACCATGAAGGTCGGCGGCAAGCGCACGCTGGTCATTCCGCCGGAACTCGGCTATGGCGCGCGCGGCGCCGGCGGCGTCATTCCGCCGAACGCCTGGCTGATCTTCGATGTGGAGCTGGTCGGGGTGAAGTAGCGCCGGGCTGCCTATTCACCGAACAGGCGCCGCCCGATACGCCATGCGGGCGGCGCGAAGCCGTAGTGGCGGCGAGCGCCCTCGCGGCGGCCGAAAGCTAACGATAGGCTGCGCTGGAATCGACCCCTACTGAGGGAAGTGTTCGATATGCGTCTCGGCGGTGCGGCCAAAATAAACGGCGCGGCGACCGGAGAACGACACAACATATCCCGCGCAACCGCCCGCCATGACCTTCCTGCAGAATCCCAAATAGGTGTAGCCCGGCGCAGATTGTTGGGCTTCCCTTATGGCGGCGCCCACAATGTTCGTATCGAGCGCCGGAGCGATCGGCGCTTCGAGCCGAGGCGTGGAAAAAACCACGCTTTCGCCATCCGGCAGGTAATAGGTCGCCGTCGCGCGGCGGAAATCGATCGCATAGCTCTCAAACCCCGCCTGCATCAGCTTCCCGACGATTTCAGGAAAGCTCATGCTGTTGCTTTCGGCCCCGCGCAGACAGCTTTCGGCGATTTCCATCGGTTGAGCGTTCATGGCGTCTCCTCTGTTGAGCAGAGAGTTCTCAGTCGAGCGGCATTCGCGTCAGACCAAGTCGCGCAACGGTCTGTTTCAGGATTCGTTCGAGCGCGCGTCGATCTTCGGCGGCAAGGTGCGCGAAACATTCGACCTCATTTCGGTCAGCCAGCGCCGCGAGCTCCGGTACGAACTTCGCGCCTTTGGCTGAAAGTCTTAGCGTTTGAGCGCGCCGGTCGTCCGAGCTGGCCTTGCGGACAACCAACGCTTTCGCGATGAGGCGGTCAGCAAGCTTAGTGACCGCGCCGCGCGTAAGACCCATTTCACTCGCCAAGAGGCTGGGCGCCGTCGGCTCCCTGCCGTGAAGCATGCGCATCAATCCCCATTCCGCGACTGTTACGTCCCTGGCGGCGAGCTTTCGAGCGAAGCTCTGCGACACATGATTCGAAACCTGGCGCAGCCAGTAGCCAAGATGATCGGTGAGTTCGGGAACGCGTGACACGATCGGGAGCCATGAGGTTTACTAGGCAACTACATTCTATAAGTTGCCTTGTCAACTATTTGGGTCAGCGGGACCCGCCCTGCTCCGTCGTCCGATTAAAGTAGCCAGATCGCTAAAAGCGCCACGGCGATCACCGCCAGCACGAACCAGCGGTCGGACCGGCGTCTCATTTCCTCAAGCGCGCTCAGCGAGCGGTCCGACAATTCGACGCCTTCGTCCGCCATCTTCGAAAGCCGGTGGATGGCGAGCTCCGCCTCGGCCAGCGTTCGCGGCAGATGCGTCGCGAGTTTGGCCAGTTCAGTGACGCTTCTGCTCGCGTCCTCGATCTTCGCCTTGACTCCGAGATTCTCCTCGATCCACGAGCGCACCACCGGATCGCAGGTCTTCCAGATGTCGAGCTTGGGATCATAGGCGCGGGCGACGCCTTCGGCGACGACCATGGTTTTTTGCAGCAGCACCAACTCGGTGCGCGTGCGCATGTCGAAGAGCGCCGTCACTTCGAAGAGCAGAGTCAGCAGCCGCGCCATCGAAATATCGGCGGCGTTGATCGTATGCATCGGCTCGCCGATCGCGCGCAGCGCCTGCGAAAATTCTTCGATCGAATGCTTGGCCGGAACATAGCCCGCCTCGAAATGAACCTCGGCGACGCGCTTGTAGTCGCGAATGATGAAGCCGTAGAGAATCTCGGCGAGGAACCGACGCTCCTTCAATCCCAGCCGTCCCATGATGCCGAAGTCGATGGCGACGAGACGGCCCATCTTGTCGACGAAGAGATTGCCCTGGTGCATGTCGGCGTGAAAAAAGCCGTCGCGCATGGCGTGGCGCAGAAAAGACTGCAGCACATTGCGGCCAATCGCCTTGAGGTCGTAGCCCTCGGCCGCGACGCGCTCGATATCCGAGAGAGGAACGCCGTCGACCCATTCGAGCGTCAGCACTTCGCGATCGGTGCGGCTCCAGTCGACGCTGGGCACGTGGATCTCCGGATCGCCGGCGACATTATCGGCGAATTCGGACGCGGCGGCCGCCTCGAGACGAAAGTCGGTTTCAAGCCTGACGGTGCGCGCGAGCGTATCGACGACCTCGATCATACGCAGCCGGCGCGCCTCGGAGGAATAGCGCTCAGCCAGTCGCGCCACGCGATACATGTCGCGCAGATCGAGCGCGAATCGGCCTTCGATCCCCGGCCGCAGCACTTTCACCGCAACCTTGCGCACGCCCTCCTTGTACTGCGCCTGGGCGACATGCACCTGCGCGACGGAGGCGGCGGCGACAGGCTCGCCGAAAGACACAAACAGCTCGTCGATGCTGCGGCCCAGCGCTTTTTCGACGATCGCGACGGCCTTGTCGCGGCCGAACGGCTCCATCCGATCCTGCAGCGCGGTCAGCGCATCGGCGATTTCGCCGCCGACGATGTCGGGGCGCGTCGCCAGAAACTGCCCGAGCTTCACGTAAGAAGGGCCGATCTGCGCCAGCGCGCGCACCAGCGCCCGCCCGGCCCCGTCGCGCTTGCCGCCCGCGAAGAGATTGGCGAAGCGCACGAGCGGCGCCGCCGCCGGCGGCAGAAGCGCCGGATCGAGAAGCGCAAAGACGCCTTCGCGCGCCATGATGTAGCCGGCGCGCGCCAGACGATAGAAATGACCGACGCCAAGGATCACGAACGCCGCCGCCCTTTAGATCACGCTGCATTCGGGCGGAATCGCCCAAACTATCGTGATCGAATCCAAAAGATTAGAGCGCGGCGTCACCGGGTCCCGATTTTTCGCAGCGCGCTGTTGAGAGATCAGCTCTTCCAGCCCGAATGGATCGCCACCACGCCGCCCGTCAACCGCTCAAAGCCGGTGCGCCGAAAGCCCGCCTTGCGGATCATCCGTTCGAATTCTTCGGCGCTGGGGAATTTGCGAATCGATTCGACGAGATAGCGGTAGGGCTCCGAATCTCCCGCGACAAGCTTGCCGATGGCCGGAATGACGTTGAAGGAATAGGCTTCGTAGAGCTTGTCGAGGCCCGGAACGGCGACCTGCGAAAACTCAAGGCACAGGAAACGGCCGCCGGGCTTCAGCACGCGATGGGCTTCGGCGAGCGCGACGTCGATGCGCGGCACGTTGCGAATGCCGAAAGCGACCGTGTAGCTGTCGAAATGCGCGTCGGGAAAAGGCAGCGATTCGGCGTTGGCCTGCACGAATTCGACGCCGGAAACGCCGCGATCGCGCGCGCGGTCGCGGCCGACCTCAAGCATGTCGCCATTGATGTCGAGCACGACGATTTCGGCGTCATGCGCCGCGCCGGCGGCGATGCGGAAGGCGACGTCGCCCGTGCCGCCCGCGACGTCGAGATGGCGAAAGTCCTTGCGCCCGCGCGCATGGACCTTGGCGGCCAGCGTGTCCTTCCACAGCCGGTGCATGCCGCCCGACATGAGGTCGTTCATGATATCGTAGCGCCGCGCAACCTTGTGGAAGACGTCGTCGACGAGGCCCTGTTTCTCGTTCAAGGGAACCTCGGAATAGCCGAAATGGGTCGAGCCCTCTCGCTCGGAAGTTCGATCAATCATCAGGCGCTCGGGTGACGAGGAAGGAAGGGGACGGTATAGCCTGTCGCCGAGCCGGTGGCTACGCCCGCGCCGTTCCCGCCCGCCGGCGCTTTGACGGGGTCAACCCACTGCATGCCAGAGCTGCCTGAAGTCGAAACCGTGCGACGGGGATTGGCGCCCGCGCTCATTGGCGCGACGATCGAGCGCGTCGAGCTGAGGCGCCGCGATCTGCGCTTTCCCTTCCCCGAACGCTTTGCCGCGCGTCTTCAGGACCGGCGCGTCCTCGACCTTCGCCGCCGCGCGAAATATCTCCTCGCCGATCTCGACGACGGCCATTCGCTGATCATGCATCTTGGCATGAGCGGCTCGTTTCGCATCGACGAAGAAACGCCAGGCGCGTTTCATCACAAGCGCGACAAAAACGCCGCGCATGACCATGTCGTCTTGCATCTCGGTCACGCGCGGCGCATCGTCTATAACGACCCGCGCCGTTTCGGCTACATGCTGCTCATCGCCACGCATGCGATCGATGCGGACAAGCTCTTTCGCGGCCTCGGGGTCGAACCTTTGAGCGGGGCGCTCGACGCCGCGTTGCTCGCCCGCGCCTTTCGCGGACGCGCGGCGCCGGCGAAGGCGCTGCTGCTCGACCAGCGCCTGATCGCCGGCCTCGGCAACATTTACGTGTGCGAGGCGCTGCATCGCGCGCATATTTCGCCGCTGCGCGCGGCGGGATCGCTCGTTCTCGCCAGCGGCCGGCCGACGGCGGCGCTGGCGCGGCTGCCGCAGGCGATCAAGGATATTTTGACGGATGCGCTGAAGGCGGGCGGCTCGTCCTTACGCGATCATCGCCAGATCGACGGCTCCCTCGGCTATTTCCAGCATAGTTTCCGCGTCTACGACCGCGAAGGCGCCGCCTGCCCGACGCCGGGCTGCAAGGGCACGATCGTGCGCGTAGTTCAATCGGGGCGCTCGACCTTTTATTGTCCTGCGTGCCAGACGTGACGCCCTTGCGAGGCGGCCCGCGGCGAGCTTAATAACCTCCATGTCCCAAAATGCAGTCGCGCCAAGGCCGACGCTCGCCGTCGCCGGCCTTTCGAAGAGTTACGACAAGCGCAGAGTGGTCGGCCCGCTCGACTTCTCGCTGGAGGCCGGCTCCGTCACCGGATTGCTCGGCGGCAATGGCGCCGGCAAGACCACGACGATCGGCATGGTGATGGGGCTGATCGAACCGACGCAAGGTTCGGTCCACGCTTTCGGCTGCGACATGTCGCGCGAGCGCTATGGCGCGCTCGGCCGGATGAACTTCGAAAGTCCCTATGTCGACATGCCGCATCGCCTCACCGTGCGGCAGAATTTGCGCGTCTTCGGCATGCTCTACGACGTCGCGGATCTTGACGCGAAGATCGAGCAGCTCGCGAAGGATCTCGCGCTTGGGGATTTTCTCGACCGGCAGACCGGACGTCTTTCCGCAGGCCAGAAGACGCGCGTCGCCATCGCCAAATCGCTGATCAACGACCCGCAGCTCCTGCTGCTCGACGAACCGACGGCCTCGCTCGACCCCGACACGGCGGACTGGGTGCGGGCGCGGTTGGAGGCGCATCGGCGCACGCATAATTGCGCCATTCTGCTCGCCTCCCACAATATGAGCGAGGTCGAGCGTCTGTGCGACCGGGTGCTGATGCTGAAGGACGGGACGCTCGTCGACGATGATTCGCCCGCAAGTCTCCTGGCGCGCTACGGCCGCGACACGCTCGAAGAAGTGTTTCTCGACGTCGCGCGCGGGCGCGTCGACGGAGCCCCGGCATGAATTTTTCTTTCAAGCGCATCGGCGCGATGGTGCTGCGCTATTCCTATCTCTTACGCGCGTCCTATACGCGCGTGCTCGACATCATCTATTGGCCGGCCGTTCAGCTCCTCACCTGGGGATTTCTGCAGACCTATCTCGTGCGCGCCGGCGCGCTCGCGGCGCCGGGCGGGGCGGCGCAGGCCGCCGGCACGCTGATCGGCGCCATACTTCTGTGGGACATTCTGCTGCGCGGACAACAGGGGTTCTGCTTCTCCTTCATCGAGGAATTGTGGTCGCGCAATCTGCCCAACATTCTGATGAGTCCGCTGCGGCCAGCGGAATTCGTCGGCGCGCTTGTCGCCATGAGCCTCATTCGGCTTGCCGTCGGCGTGCTTCCCGTCACGATCATGGCGATCCTGTTTTTCGGCTTCAATCTCTGGGCGCTCGGGATCGCTTTCGCCGCCTTCTTCGTCGTGCTGATGCTCTTCGCCTGGAGCATCGGCCTCTTCGTCTCCGGCGTTCTGCTGCGTTATGGACTTGGCGCGGAAAACCTCGTCTGGTCGCTGATGTTCTTCGTGCAGCCGCTCGGCGCCGTCTATTATCCGGTGACCACGCTGCCCAACTGGCTGCAGCCGATCTCCTGGATGCTGCCGCCGACCTATGTCTTCGAAGGGCTGCGCGGCGTGTTGATCGATCACGTCGTCCGCTGGGATCTGCTGGCGCAGGGCTTCGCGATCGACGTTTTTCTCTTCGCGGCCGCATCGGCGGCGTTCGGCCTGCTGCTGAAAAGCGCGCGGCGCGCCGGCACGCTGCTGCAGACGGGAGAGTGACGATGGCCGGGAGCCGCGCCGACGCCGCGCTCCATGCGCGAGGGCTCTTCGAGAGTCGCGCCAAGGCGCGCGAGGCGATCGAAGCCGGTCTGGTGAGCGTTGACGGCCGCATCGTCAAAAAACCCTCCGAGCCGATCGCCGCCGACGCACATATTGTCGCGCGCGCGGCCTATCCCTGGGCGTCGCGCGGCGGCGTGAAGCTCGCGCATGGGCTCGAACAGTTCGGCGTCGATCCGACAGGGCGCTACTGTCTCGACGTCGGCGCCTCGACCGGCGGCTTCACCGACGTTCTGCTGACGCGCGGCGCGCGCCATGTCGTCGCCGTCGATGTCGGTCACGGACAATTGCACGAAAGGCTGCGCGGCGATCCGCGCGTGACCTCGCTTGAAGGGCAGGACGCCCGCACGCTGACGGCTGAGCATCTGACCGAGGCGCCGAGCCTGATCGTGATCGACGCGAGCTTCATTTCGCTGGCGGCGCTCTTGCCGCACGTTCTTTCGCTCGCCGCGCCGCGCGCCGACCTTGTCGCGCTGATCAAGCCGCAGTTCGAAGCGGGGCGCGCCGCGGTGAAGAAAGGCGTGGTGCGCGACCAGAAAATTCACGCAGAGGTTTGCGCGCGCATCGAAGGCGAAATCGAAGCGCTCGGCTGGCGCGTGTCCGGCGTCATTCCTTCGCCGATCGAGGGCGGCGACGGCAACCGCGAATTTTTGATTCACGCGGCGCGATCATGAGCGTTGAGCGTCTCGTCATCGAGCGGCTCGGCCATCGCGGCGAGGGCGTGGCGCTGCTCGGCGGGCGACGCGTCTTCGTTCCTTATGCGCTTGCCGGCGAGACCGTGACGGCGGAGGTCGACGGCGCGCACGCGCGCCTCGTCGACATCGTCGAAGCGTCGCCGCAGCGCATCGCGCCGATCTGTCCGCATTTTGAAGATTGCGGCGGCTGCGCCGTTCAAACGCTGCGCGCCGACGCCTATGCGACGTGGAAGCGCAGTCTCGTCGAAACGGCGCTCGCAAATGCGGGGCTGACGCTCGACGTCGCCCCGACCGTCGACGCGCATGGCGCCGGCCGGCGGCGCGTAACGTTCCACGCCCGGTTCGACGCTGGAAAGGCGCGGGTCGGCTATATGGCGGCGCGCTCGCATCGGATCGTCGAGATCGAGGCCTGTCCCTTGCTCGCGCCCGAGCTTGCCGGCGCGCTGCCCGCCGCCCGGGCGATCGCCGCGATTCTCGCGCCGCGCGGCAAGCCGCTCGACATCGCCGCCACGGCGACGCTCGGCGGTTTGGACGTCGAGCTGCGCGGCGCCGGGCCGCTCAATGATTCGGAAACAGGCGCGCTGATCGCCGCGGCTGACGCGCATGATCTCGCGCGGCTGACGAATCACGGCGCGCTTGTCGCCCTGCGCCGGGCGCCGCAGGTCAACGTCGGCGAAGCGACGCTCACGCTTCCGCCTGGCGCATTCCTGCAGGCCACCCAGGCCGGCGAAGAAACGATCGCGGCCCGCGTGTTGAGCGCGACGGCGAAAGCGCAAAACGTCGCCGACCTGTTCTGCGGCGTCGGCGCCTTCGCGCTTCGGCTGGCGCGGCGCGCGCAGGTGAAAGCCTATGATATGGACGCCGGCGCGCTGGCGGCGATGCGCGCCGCGGCGCATGCGACGCCAGGCCTGCGCGCGCTCGACGGCTTCGCCCGCGATCTCTTTACGCGTCCGCTCAGCGCCAAAGAACTCAATGGGTTCGACGCCATCGTCTTCGATCCGCCGCGCGCCGGCGCCCCGGCCCAGGCGGCTGAAATCGCGCGATCGGAAGCTCCAGTCGTGGTCGCCGTTGCCTGCAATGCACAAAGTTTCGCCCGCGACGCCGCAATTTTGCTCAAAGGCGGGTACGTCATCCGGGACATCACGCCGCTGGACCAGTTCCGCTATGCGGCGCATGTCGAGATCGTGGCCGTTTTCGAGAAGACGAGCGGACGCACATCCGCAAAACGGCGGCTGCTTGGATGAAATTGTCGGCGCCTGCGTCGCTCGTGCGTGCCAAGAATGTCACAGGATCGTCAGGAAACGACCGGGAGGGGGCTGGAGCGGCCAAAGCGGAGTTGCCGCCCGCCCAAATCAGGCATAGGATTTGCGAGTGGTCCAGCGTAGCCGGAAATTCAAATGATTTCCGTAGTCTGGAAGGAGAACGTCATGATGAATGCGCTTATCGCCGCGACATTATGCAGTATCGTCCTCGCAAGCGCGCCGGTCGCCATGCGCGCTTATGTCTACGCTCGCCGCAAAGATGATCGCCGCCGTCACTATCGCTAAGGACAGCGCGACAAAAAGGGCGCATCCTACTGACTGTGACAGCCATTCGGTCTGACGCGCCTCTTTTGCTTTCTCGTCTCGCGGCGATTGTCGGCGAGGCGGCCGTCGTGACGGATGCGACGGCGATGTCCCCTTACCTGGCTGAGCCTCGCGACCTCTACCATGGCCGCGCGCTCTGCGTTCTCAAGCCAAGAACCCCGCAGGAAGTCGCGCGAATCCTTGCGCTGTGCAATGAAACCGGCGCGTCCGTAACGCCCCAGGGCGGCAACACGGGGCTCGTCGGCGGCCAGACCCCCGACGCAGGCGGCGGCGCCGTCGTGCTTTCGCTCGAACGCCTCAATCAGATTCGCGCCGTCGACGCGACGGCCGACGCGATGACGGTCGAGGCCGGCGCGACGCTGGCGCAGGCGCAGGACGCCGCGCAGGCCGCCGACCGCTATTTTCCGCTTTCGCTGGCGTCCGAAGGCAGCTGCACGATCGGCGGCAATCTCGCGACCAACGCCGGCGGCGTGCATGTCCTCGCCTATGGCTCGATGCGCGATTTGGTGCTGGGCGTCGAGGTCGCGCTCGCCGACGGCCGGCTGCTCTCGACGCTGGGCGCGCTGCGCAAGGACAACACCGGCTATGATCTGACGCGGCTTTTTGTCGGTTCGGAAGGCACGCTCGGCGTCATCACCGCCGCGACGCTGAAGCTTTTCCCCTCCCCGCGCTCCCACGCCGTCGCCTTTCTGGGGCTCCGCGATCCGGCTCAGGCGCTTTTGCTCCTGAACTTCGTCAAAGGCCGCGCGGGTCCGATGCTCAACGCCTTCGAACTCGTATCGCGACTGGGGCTTGAGTTCGTCCTGCGTCACATTCCCGGAACGCGCGATCCTCTGGCGCACCCGCACGACTGGTATGCGCTGATCGAGCTTGCCGCCTTCGCCGATGGCGAAGCCGAGCGCGCCGCCGCCGAGATTCTCGCCGCCGCGATCGAGGCCGAATTGGCGCAGGACGCGACCCTCGCGCAATCGCTGGATCAGGCGCGCGCGCTCTGGAAGCTGCGCGAAAGCCTGTCCGAATCGCAAAAGCGGGAAGGCGGCTCGATCAAGCACGACATCGCCGTGCCGGTGAATACGATTCCGCGCTTCATCGAGGAGGCTGGGCGACGGCTGCGCGCCGCCTTTCCGCAGGCGCGGCCGGTGCCCTTCGGCCATATGGGCGACGGCAACATCCACTATAACGTCTCGCAGCCTGTCGGCGCCGATAGAGCGGAATTCATCGCGCATTGGGCGGAGGTCAACGCCATCGTCCACGGCGTCGTGCATGAGTTCGGCGGTTCGATTTCCGCCGAACATGGGATCGGACGGCTGAAGCGGGATCTCCTGCGAGAGACGAAAGACCCGGTCGCGCTCGACGCCATGCGCGCCATCAAGGCGGCGCTCGATCCGAACGGCATTCTCAACCCGGGCGTGCTGCTTTAGCTTGGGCGTTGCGGACAGACGACCTTCACCGTGATCCCGTCCCTATAAATGAAATATTCAACGCAGGACTGGCCGTTGACGTCGACCGGCCGCTTGCCCACGTCGGCGGCGCGCAGGAAATCCGCAAGCGACGTATGGCCCTTGTCGTCCCAATCCATTTCCGCCCAGTCGTAGCCTTGCCGCCAGGCGGTGATGGCGCGCGCGACGAAAAAGAACGCCGGAATCGCCAGGATCGCGGCGATGGTCGTCACAATGAGTCGTTTGCCGAAGGGCGCCGACATGTCATCCTTTCCTGGAGCGCTTCACCTCGGTGAGCGCCCATTCGGCGGTTTTTTCACGACAGGCCGCGCCCTGAAGGCTTTCCTGAGTCTCGTTCACGAGGATGTCGCCATGGAAGGCGCGGCAGATCCTGCCTTCCAGCGGATAGGGCTGCCCCACCGGGGTGAAGGAGCCTTTCGCGCCGCTCTGCGGATTGTCCCAATTGACGCTCGCGCCGCTTCCTTGCGGATCGAGCGCGGTGCTCAGCGCCGCGATGGCCCGGCGCTGATCTTCCGAATCAAGCGCGCCGGACAGTTTGGGGGGAGACTTTGGGATCGCGCTTGTGACGTCCGACGCGACGCGCTCCGAATTCCACATGACGGAAGGGTCCGAGGCCATGGGCACGGCGATCGAACAGCCGGCGAGGCCGCCGGCCGTCGCCGCCAGGACGATGAGCCTTGCGCCGCGCGACATTTGAGCAATGACGCGAGCGGCGGTATGTCTGACGCACAGGAAGTGCAAAGCGCCACCTTTAATGCGCCGATCTTTGAATCGGCTTGAGAAAGGATTCTCGCTTGAACGCGTTAACGCCGGGTGACTTTGTCGAGGCCGCCGAACCTTTCGCATTGTTTGGGCAATGGTTCGAGGAGGCCAAACTCAAAGAGCCGAACGATCCCGAGGCGATGGTCTTGGCGACGGCCGACGCTCAGGGCCTGCCCGACGCGCGCATGGTGCTCCTGAAGGAATGGACGCCGGAGGGCTTCGTCTTCTACACCAACGCCGAGAGCGCCAAGGGACGGCAACTCGAGGCGAACATGCAGGCGGCGGGGCTGTTTCATTGGAAGTCGCTTCGCCGGCAGGTGCGGCTGCGCGGGCCGGTCAGCCGCGTCAGCGACGCCGAGGCGGACGAATATTTCGCCAGCCGTCCGCGCGACTCTCGCATCGGCGCTTGGGCGAGCCAACAGTCGCGCCCGCTGGAAAGCCGCTTCGCGCTCGAAAAATCTGTCGCCGTCTTCGCCGCAAAATATGCGGTGGGCGGCATTCCCCGCCCGCCCTATTGGCGCGGCTTTCGAATTGCGCCGGTCGCGATGGAATTCTGGTCCGATCGGCCGTTCCGGCTCCATGACCGCGTCCGCTTTTTCCGGGCGAAGCCGGGCGAGGATTGGCGAAAGGAGCGGCTCTACCCATGACGGAACCCAGGACGGAACCCATGAGGGCGCTCAAGACGGCGCGTGCAAGGCGCACGACGGCGGCGCTCGCGGCGGCGGCGGCCGCGGCGCTCTTTTCGGCCGAGGCCGCCGCGCAGGACCCTTTCGATTTCCTCTTCGGCGGCGGCTTCGACGGCCCCCGCCGCTACCGGCGGGCGCCTGAACCGAGGCGATCCGAGCGTCCGCCGCCGCGCAAGCGGGACGGCGCCGCGCAGACCCAGACGAAGCGACAAGATCAGCAGGCGCCGGGGGCGCCGGGGACGACCGGAGCGCCGGCGGCGCCGAGCGGGCCGGAGGGGCCGCCGCCGCCCTATGACCCCCAGATCACGCGGCTCTCGGAGGTCCTCGGCGCGCTGGCCTTCCTGCGCGACCTCTGCGGGTCGGGCGACGGCGAGGAATGGCGGGGGAAAATGTCCGCCCTGCTCGACGCCGACGCCCCCAGCGGCGCGCGCCGCCAGAGGCTCATGGCGTCGTTCAACCATGGGTTTCGGGGCTATGAGTTGACCTATCGCGCCTGCACGCCCAACGCCAAGGCGGTGATCTCCCGCTATCTGGCGGAGGCCTCGCGGCTGACCCGCGACATCACCTATCGCTACGGAAACCCTTAGAGCGCTTCCCGACCGCATGGACTCATGTGATCGATAAGGAATCGCTCTAAATCAAAATATTGGAGCAGGTTCTCATCGAAAAAGTCGGTCAACCTTTTCGGAACCCGCTTGTCTCATGACTTTCCGCGCCGATGCGAAATTAACCTTCCGGCGAGCGTCGCCTCGCGCGGCGCGGGCGGCTTCTTTAGAGTGGAGGGATGAACGAATTGAACGTCGCCTCGCTCTATGACTTAGGCGGGGACCAGCACCGAGCGGCTCTCGCCTATGTCACCGAGGCCTTCGCCGAGGCGATTCTCGCGGGGATCGAAAGCGATTCCTTCGCGCATGCCGCCCTTTGCGCGGCGCTGCGCGAACTGGTGGCGACCTATGGCGAGGAATCGGTGGCCGCCTTCGCGGAAACGCTGCCCGCGAGGCTGCGGGCGGGGGAATTCACCACCGGCCTGAGACATTAGAGAGGTTCCGAAAAAGTTGACGGACTTTTCGATGAGAACCTGTTGAGGCTCCACATCTAGTCACGCCGCATTTGGGCAAAATCGCTCGAATCTCAGAAGATTAGAGCGCGCTCCACGCCCAAAAGGCCGCCACTTTTGCGCAGCGCCCGGCGCGGCGCTTGCGGTTATTCGCCGCGACCGCGCGAATGCGGACTGACTTTTGCACTGCAAGGCCCTAGAACGCCGGACGCCGCGGGCGGAGACGCCCGGCGGCTTTGCACAGCGACTCCCGCGCCTTAAATCCGAAACGACATGCCCCGCACGCTTCTGTGTCTCGCACGGCACGGCGAGACCAACTGGAATATCGAAAGGCGCTTTCAGGGCCAGTTCGACATCGCGCTGAATGCGCGCGGACGCGCGCAGGCGGCCGCGCTCGCGAAGGAGCTCGCCGGCGCGCATTTCGACAGGGTCTATTCGAGCGACCTGCGCCGCGCGCTCGCGACAGCGACGCCGATCGCGGGCGCGCGCGGGCTCGAAGTCGCCAAGACCCCGGCCCTGCGCGAGAAGGACGACGGCGTTTGGCAGGGCCACACCCATGCGGAAGTGCAGGCCACGCACGCCGACATCTATCCGAACTATCTGACGCGCAGGCCGGATTTCGCCGCGCCGCAAGGCGAAAGCCTGGAACATTTCGCCGCGCGGGTGCGCAAGGCCTTGACCCAGATCGCCAGGGAGAGCGCCGGCGAGACCGTGCTCGTCGTCGCCCATGCCGGCGTGCTCGACATCGCCTGGCGCCTCGCCGCCGGCAAGAGGCTCGACGAAAAGCGCGAGCATCCGGTGCTCAACGCCACGCCGAATTGGATCGCCTATGAGGACGGCAAATGGTCGATTGTCGACTGGGCGACGCCGGAGGGGCGGGCGGAAATCGCCGCGCCATGGGACGGCCGTGAACTGCCGCGCCGCGAGGCCGCGCGCGCGCTGATCGTCGATCAGGATAACGACGTCCTGCTGATGCGTTACGCCGGCGGGCTCACGCCGCATTTTCTGGCGCTCGGCCATCATCACTTCTGGGCGACGCCGGGCGGCGCGGTCATGGAAGGCGAGGACTTTGAGTCGGCGCTGCGCCGAGAAGTCTATGAAGAGACCGGCCTCACGCTTCTCGATCCCGGTCCGGTCGTCGCGACCCGCGAATTTCCGATGGAGATCGGCGACGACTGGCATCAGGCGGTGGAGCGCTATTTTCTCATCCGTACCCAACGCTTCGCGGTCGAGCCGCGCGACCTGACGCCGGAGGAAAAAATCCATGTGCTCGGCTGGCGCTGGTGGAGCGCGGACGAGATCGCGGTCTCGCACGATCTGATCTTCCCCGAAGGGCTCGAAGCGCTGCTGCGAAAAGTCAGCAAGTGAAGGGCGCGGTCGAGGCGCGCTCGCACGCGCCTCTTTCGGCTATTTCGTCATGAAGACGTCCCTGCGCGGGAATTTCTCGAAGACCGAGGGATCCTGCCCGAAATTCGTCGCGAGAATATCCGTCGGATTGCCGGCGATCCATTGCGACAGATCGATCGTCTGATAATGCGCGTTATTGAAGACGATGAGCACGCGCACCGTATCGGTCCCGACATTTTCGAGCGAATGGCCCATGCCCTGGGGAATATAGCCCACGTCGCCCTTCGAGAAGGTCTCCTGGCGCCAGCGGCCCTTTGACCCAAACAGCGTGACGCATAGCTGGCCGCTCAGCACATATTGCCATTCGGAGGCGTTGGGATGCCAATGCAGCTCGCGCAGCGCGCCCGGCTCCATTTCCAGAACGACGCCGGTCATCGTCGTCGAAATCGGGAATTGCGATCCGTCGACGCGCCATTCGATTCCGCCGGGAAACGTCTCATAGGGCTTTTGCGACAGAAGGCTGTATTTGTGGGTCAGCGGCGGCGGCTTCCATCCCTGCAACGGTCGCGAGGGGATTTCAGGCGGAATATTCCCCCTGGCGAAATAGACCTCCTGCTTGGGGAAACTGTCGAAGGTCGACCCGGGACGCCGAAATTCTTCGCCAGCAGCTCCTTGGGCGCGTGGCCGATCCAATCGCTGATGCTGAAGGTGCCGAACTCCGAGAAATAGCCATTGTCGAAGACGAGGATGAAATGACACAGGTCTTTTCCCAGCGTCTCGATGACATGGCCATGGCCGCGCGGAAAATACCAAAGATCGCCCGCCTCGAAGTCGTTGGTTTCCGAGCAGCCGGCCGGGTCGATGACGGTGGTGCGCACGCGTCCCTCTGTGACGAAGCCCCATTCGGCCGCGGTCGCGTGCCAGTGAAGCTCGCGCATGACGCCCTGCTCCATGCGCATCGAAACGCCGGCGATATCCTTGGAAATCGGCAGCTGAGCGACGGTCGCCTCCTTGCCATAGCTGGCGCCGTCGACGCGTCCTTGAGATTTTTCAAGCTCGAACTTGAACGTCGGCAGCTCGGCGCCCGAGGTCACGGGATCGGGCACATTATTATGGAAGCTCGTGTGACCGCCTTCCGAGCTTATCGGGATCGTCAATGAGAACATTACCAGCCCTCGCTGTTCTGACTGTGTGTCGCAATCGAAACGGCGATCGCCGTCCCCGTGGTTCCGCTTCGAGCGCTCGGCCAAAGCAACGACGCAGCCCATGAACTCGTCGCATGACAAGCGCATCGGCTGATTCTGAATCGCGACGGCTCAGCTTGCGAGCATGCCTGCTCGGAGGGCGCGCGACAAGCCGCGGCTGCGGCCGCCGCGCTTGGCCCGCAGATGACATTCTTCCGTCGCGATTTACATTGGTGACAAGGGGAAGCCTTAAGACGAAGACATCTTGCGCGGAAGCGGCCCTTCCCGGCCTTGCCAAGAAGCGACCTTTGCCGAGAAAATCCTGTGTCCGGCCGCCGCCGGCGCCTCATGGAGACAAATGTGACGCCAGCGACGACCGCCAACGCGCCCGCTCCGCAACGCGGCGATATGCGCCGCTCCGTGCATGTGCCCGAAGGCGGCAAATTTCTCCGGCGGCTCTTTGTGTTTCTGGGTCCCGGCTATCTCGTCGCCACCGGCTATATGGACCCCGGCAATTGGGCGACGGCGCTCGCCGGCGGCTCCAAGTTCGGCACGGCGCTGCTGTTCGTCGCCGTGCTGTCGAGCCTGATGGCCATCGTTTTGCAGTCCCTTGCGGCGCGGCTCGGCGTCGGCGCGGAGCTGGATCTGGCGCAGGCCTGCCGGCGGCATTATCCCTTCCCGGCCGCGGTCGGGCTCTGGCTGCTGGCGGAAGTCGGCATTTTCGCCACGGATCTCGCCGAAGTGATCGGCACCGCCATCGGGCTGCAATTGCTGTTCGGCCTGCCGCTCGCGGTCGGCATCCTCATCACGGTGCTTGACACCTTTCTGGTCCTCGCTTTGGAGCGGGCCGGCTTCCGCAAGATCGAGCTTTTCGTCGTCGCGATGCTCGCGCTCATCGCCTTTTCCTTCCTCGCGCAACTCATCATGGCGCGCCCTGACATGGCGCAGGTCGCGGCGGGTCTCATCCCGACGCGGCGCTTTTTCACTGACCCCGAGATGCTTTACATCGGCCTCGGCATTCTCGGCGCGACGGTCATGCCGCATAATCTCTTTCTGCACTCTTTCGTCGTGCAGACGCGCGCCGTCGCCGAGCCGCTCGAAAAGAAGCGCGAGGCGATTCGCTTCGCGGTGATCGACAGCACGCTGGCGCTGTTTCTCGCGCTGTTCGTCAACGGCGCCATTCTCGTTCTCGCCGCCGCTGTCTTCCATGCGAGCGGCCATACCGAAGTCGCGGAGCTCGGCGAGGCGTATCGGCTGATCGCGCCGCTGCTCGGCCAGCCGATCGCGGCGACGCTCTTCGCCGTCGCGCTGATCGCCTGCGGGCTGAATTCGACCGTGACCGCGACCCTCACCGGCCAGATCGTCATGGAGGGATTTGTCCGGCTGCGGATGAAGCCGGCGACGCGCCGGCTCATCACCCGCTGCATCGCCATCGCGCCGGCGATCGGCGTGACGCTTTACGCGGGCGAGTCGGCGACGGCGCAGCTGCTTGTGCTCAGCCAGGTGGCGCTGAGCGTGACGCTGCCCTTCGCCGTCGTGCCGCTCGTGGCCTTCACGGCGCAGCGCAGCGTCATGGGAGAACTCGTCGCGCCTCGGCGCACCACCGCGCTTGCGGCGATCATCGCCGCCGTCATCATCGCCCTCAACCTGAAGCTGCTCTGGGACGCCGCCGCCGGCTGAACGGCTTACGGCTGTGACAAACTGCCGAGCATTGCCAAGCCGACGCATCTGGCTTAACTCGTCGCAACTTTTCGCCGGAGTCGCGACAGAAATGAAACTCCCCAATCAATTCTACCGTCCGCTCGCCATCGGCGCCCCGGCGCCGCTGCGCGAACCGCCCGTCAAGGTCGAGCGGATGATCCATTTCGTGCCGCCGCATCTTGAGAAATTCCGCGCCAAGGTCCCCGAGCTCGTCAAACAGGTCGACGTCGTGCTCGGCAATCTCGAAGACGCGATTCCGGCCGACGCCAAGGAAGCCGCTCGCGCCGGCTTTATCGAAATGGCCAAGGCGACCGACTTCGGCTCGACCGGCCTGTGGACGCGCATGAATGCGCTCAATAGCCCCTGGGCGCTCGACGACATGATCGAAATCGTCGGCGCGGTCGGCGACAAGCTCGACGTCGTCATGCTCCCCAAGGTCGAGGGCCCCTGGGACATCGCCTATCTCGACCAGCTCCTGGCGCAGCTCGAGGCGCGGCATGGCGTGAAGAAGCCGATCCTTATTCACGCCATTCTGGAGACAGCGGAAGGCGTCAAGAATGTCGACGCCATCGCTTCGGCCTCACCGCGCATGCATGGCATTTCGCTTGGACCGGCCGATCTCGCCGCCTCTCGCGCCATGAAGACCACCCGCGTCGGCGGCGGCCACCCGGACTATAAAGTGATCGCCGACGCCGAGCCCGGCCAGGGCCTTCGCGCCTCGTTCCAGCAAGACCTTTGGCATTACACCATCGCCAAGATGGTCGACGCCTGCGCTTCCGCCGGCATCAAGGCCTTCTATGGCCCCTTCGGCGATTTCTCCGACGCGCCGGCCTGCGAAGCGCAATTCCGCAACGCCTTTCTGCTCGGCTGCGCCGGCGCCTGGTCGCTGCATCCGTCGCAAATCGCCATCGCCAAGAAGGTCTTTTCGCCCGATCCGCAAGAAGTCGCCTTCGCCAAGCGGGTGCTCGAAGCGATGCCGGACGGGACCGGCGCGGTGATGATTGACGGCCGAATGCAGGACGACGCCACCTGGAAGCAGTGCAAGGTCGTCGTCGACCTCGCCAAGCAGGTCGCCGCCAAAGACGCCGACCTCGCCAGGATCTACGGATTTTGAAAGGATTTGACTGTGGCGCGACATCCGATTGACGGCTGCGCCCCTGCTGCTGTACTAACAGACGAGTAAACAGCGTGGTAAAGGCGCTTTCGAATGCCGCGAGAGAACTTCGCTAAATTCGCTATTGGCCAAGTGGTCAAGCATCGCCGCTATCCCTTCCGCGGCGTGATCTATGACGTTGATCCGGTGTTCGCCAACACCGAAGAGTGGTGGCTTTCGATTCCCGAAGAGCTGCGTCCGAACAAGGATCAGCCTTTCTATCACCTGTTCGCCGAGAACGCCGAAACCGAATATGTAGCCTATGTGTCGGAGCAGAATCTGCTGCCCGACAACACCAACAGGCCGGTGCGCCATCCGCAGGTCGACGAGACCTTCGAACGCGATGGCGATGGCGTTTACCGCATGCGAGCGCTTAAGCGCCACTGAGCGGCGCTTCCGTTCAGTCCGAACTCTGCCGCATTGCAAAAAAAACGCGCAGCCGTTGGGATTGACGATCGCGCGAATCAACCACATTTTGGGTGTAGGTCGAACTTCATCGCGGGAGAGACCGGCGCTCGCGCCGGCGCCGAAGGCGAAACCGCCCCGGAAACGCTCAGGCCCAAAGGACCGCGACGAAGTAGAAACTCTGGAAAGCGGCGACGCGCGCAAGCGTTTCGCCCACCGAAGGGCGTAACCTGTCGCTTTTAGCGCAGGGAAATCTCTCAGGTCACCGGACAGAGGGGGCGCGTAGCAAAGTTTAAGCTTTGCTGCGCCAACCTTGTCTGGCGGAGTTGTTGGTGACCGAACTCGACGTCGCGACCGCTGCGCCTCCCGCGCTGTCCAAACTTCCGCTCGATGCGGCGCATCGACGGCTTGGGGCGCGGATGGCGCCTTTCGCCGGGTACGATATGCCGCTGCAATATGAGCAGGGCATCGTCGCCGAAACGCTCCATACGCGTCGTCGCGCAAGTCTGTTCGACGTTTCGCATATGGGTCAGGCGATCCTCGCCGGCGCGCGCGCCGCACGGGCGCTTGAAAGCCTGACGCCTGCGGATTTGGCGTCGCTTTCGCCAGAGCGCACGCGCTACACGCAGCTGCTCAACGAGCGCGGCGGCATTCTCGACGATCTTCTCGTCACCCGCCTACCAGGCGTCGAGGAGCGGCTGCTGCTTGTCGTCAACGCCTCGCGCAAGCAAGCCGATTTCGCGCTTATCGCGGCTGCGTTGCCCCAGTTCGATTTTAATCCTTTGGACCGCGCGCTGCTCGCCCTTCAGGGCCCGCGCGCGGCCTCGGTCCTCGGCGCACTCCTCCCCGGCGCCGAGGACCTTCCTTTCATGGGCTGGCGCGCCTTCGACTTCGGCGGCGCGCCGCTCTTCGTGTCGCGCAGCGGCTATACGGGCGAAGACGGATTTGAACTGTCGCTGCGCGCCGAGCATGCCGAAGACCTTGCGCGCCTGTTGCTGTCGTATGAGGACGTTGCGCCGGCGGGCCTCGGCGCGCGCGACGCTCTGCGTCTTGAGGCGGGCCTGCCGCTCTATGGCCACGACCTCGATGAAACCACCGATCCGGTTGAAGCGGGACTCGGCTGGTCGATCGGCAAACGCCGGCGCATCGAAGGCGGATTCCCCGGCTTTGAGCGCATTCGGATTGCGCTTGAGCAGGGTCCCGCCCGCAGGCGCGTCGGGCTCGAGCCGCAATCCAAGGCGCCGCTGCGCGAAGGCGCGGAGCTTTCAGCGCGCGACGGCGCGCCTGCCGGCCATGTGACGTCGGGCGGCTTTTCGCCGACGCTGCAACGCCCGATCGCGATGGGCTATGTCGCCAGCAGTAACGCCAACCTCGGCGCGACGCTTTCGGCGCCGCTGCGCGACAGACGCGTCGACGTCACAGTGGCGGCTTTGCCCTTCGTCCCGCATCGCTACTTCAAAACGCCGGCTGGAAAGGATGCGAGATGACTGATCTGCGCTACTCCAAGGATCATGAATATGTCGCGCTCGATGGCGATCTCGCGACGCTGGGCATATCGGACTATGCGCAGTCGCAGCTCGGCGACATTGTTTTCATCGAACTGCCCGAAGTCGGCAAGAAAGTCGCAAAGGGCAAAGAGATCGCGGTCATCGAGAGCGTAAAAGCCGCGAGCGAAGTCTATTCGCCGGTGAGCGGCGAAGTCGTCGAAGTCAATCCGGAGCTTGGCGAAGCGCCGGCGCTCGTCAACGACGATCCGCTTGGACGCGGGTGGCTCATCAAGGTGAGGGTCAGCGACCCTGGTGAATGCGCATCGCTGATGGACGACGCCGCCTATTCGAGTTTCCTGAAAACGATCTAGAGCAGGTTCGATGGGAACCTGCTCCAGCATTTTGATTTCGAGCGATTCCTATCGATCACATGATTCCATGTGATCGGGAAGCGCTCTAAGCGCAAGGAAAAGACGATGCGCTATCATCCGCTGTCAGAGGCCGACAGAAGCGCAATGCTCGCGACGATCGGCGTTCCGTCGATGGAGTCGCTCTACGCCGATGCGCCGCCGGAGACGCTATTAAAGGCGCCGCTCGACCTGCCCAAGGGCAAGTCCGAGCTCGACGTCCAGCGTTTTTTCGCAAGGCTTGCCGCCCGCAATATGCCTGCGTCGCGCGCGCCGTTCTTTGTCGGCGCCGGCGCCTATAAGCATCACATTCCCGCGAGCGTCGATCATCTCATTCAACGTTCGGAGTTCTTGACGAGCTACACGCCCTATCAGCCGGAGATCTCGCAGGGCACGCTGCAATATCTCTTCGAATTCCAGACCCAGGTCGCTCTGCTCACCGGCATGGAGGTCGCGAACGCTTCCATGTATGACGGATCGACCGCGACCGCCGAAGCCGTGCTCATGGCGCATCGCGTGACGAAGCGGCGCAAGGCGCTGCTCTCCGGCGGGCTGCATCCGCATTACGCCGAAGTGGTCCGCACCATCTCGCGGCTCGCCGAAGACGAAGTCGAGACGATGGCGCCCGACATTCGCGCCGCCGAAGATCTCATCGCGCGCATTGACGACACGCTTTCTTGCGTCGTCGTGCAGACGCCCGACGTCTTCGGCAATTTGCGCGATCTGACGAAGATTGCCGAAGCCTGCCATCGCAACGGCGCGCTTCTCATCGCCGTCTTCACCGAAGCCGTCTCTCTCGGTCTGCTTAAAACTCCTGGCGCGATGGGCGCCGACATCGTCGTCGGCGAGGGCCAGTCAATCGGCAATTCGCTCAATTTCGGCGGGCCTTATGTCGGGCTCTTCGCCACGCGGCAGGAATTCGTGCGGCAGATGCCCGGCCGCCTCGCCGGCGAAAGCGTCGACGCCGACGGCAGGCGTTCCTATGTGCTGACGCTTTCGACGCGCGAGCAGCATATCCGCCGCGACAAGGCGACTTCCAACATCTGCACCAACTCCGGCCTCTGCGCGCTCGCCTTCACCATCCATCTGACCTTGCTTGGCGAAGCCGGACTGACGCGGCTCGCGCGCGTCAATCACGCCAACTCGGTCTTGCTGGCGCAGATGCTCGCTGACGTTCAAAACGTCGAGGTTCTCAACGAGACCTTTTTCAACGAGTTTACGCTTCGCGTCGAAGGCGACGCCGCCGCGCTTGTTGAGAGAATGGCGGCGCGCGGCGTTCTCGCAGGGGTTCCCGTCTCGCGTCTGTTACCCCACGCCGGCCTCGACAATCTCCTCATTGTCGCCAGCACCGAAGTCAACACGGATGAAGATCGCGACGCCTTTGTCGCGGCGCTCAAGGAGTCGCTCTGATGCTCGACAGACCCGCAGTCGTCGAACCGCTCGACGACGACAAAACGCCTGCGACCTTCACCGGCAATCGCGGGCTCGATCAGGAAGAGCCGCTGATCTTCGAGATCGGCCGGCTCGACGCGACTGGCGTCGATGTCGACGATCCGGCGCCCATCGCGACGCGGCTCGGCGCGCTTGAGCGCAATGCGCCCATCGGTCTTCCGGGACTCACCGAACCGGAGACGATGCGCCATTACGTGCGTCTGTCGCGCAAGAATTATTCGATCGACGCCGGGCTCTATCCGCTCGGCTCCTGCACGATGAAGCATAATCCGCGCAGCAACGAGAAGATCGCGCGCTATGAAGGTTTCGCGGATCTGCATCCGCTGCAGCCGCAGTCGACCGCGCAGGGCGCGCTGGAGTTGATGCAGATTCTCGCCGACTGGCTGACGACGCTCACCAACATGCCGGCGGTGGCGATGTCTCCGAAGGCCGGCGCGCATGGCGAACTCTGCGGCATGATGGCGATCAAATCTGCGATCGCCGCCAGAGGCGAAAGCGCGACGCGCAATGTCGTCCTCATTCCGCAGTCGGCGCATGGCACCAATCCGGCGACGGCGGCGCTGCTCGGCTTTTCGGTGCGCGTCGTTCCGGCGGCGGCGGATGGAACCGTGCGGGCCGAGGCTGTTAAAGACGCGCTCGCTTCGGACGTCGCGGCGATCATGCTGACCAACCCGAACACTTGCGGGCTGTTCGAGCGTGAGATCGTCGAGATCGCCGACGCGATGCACGAGGCCGGCGGCTACTTCTATTGCGACGGCGCGAATTTCAACGCCATCGCCGGCGTCGCGCGGCCCGGCGACTTCGGCATCGACGCGATGCACATCAATCTGCACAAGACCTTCTCGACGCCGCATGGCGGCGGCGGCCCTGGCGCAGGTCCGGTCGTTCTCTCGGAACGTCTCGCGCCTTTCGCGCCGGTCCCGTTCATCCGCCGCAACGGCGACGCGTTGCAGCTGGTGGAAGACGCAGAAGGCACGCAGAGCTTCGGACGGCTCACCGCCTTCCATGGGCAGATGGGCATGTTCGTGCGGGCGCTTGCCTATATGCTCGCGCATGGGACCGACGGGCTTGCGCAGGCCTCGAAAGACGCCGTGCTGTCGGCGAACTATGTCCGCGCGTCGCTACGTGACGTGATGACCCAGCCGTTCGGCGATCGCATCTGCATGCATGAAGTTCTGTTCGACGACGCCTGGCTGCGCGGAACCGGCGTGACGACGCTCGACTTCGCCAAGGCGATGATCGACGAGGGCTATCATCCGATGACGATTTATTTCCCGCTCGTCGTCCATGGCGCGATGCTCATCGAGCCGACGGAATCGGAATCGAAAGCCTCGCTCGATCTCTTCATCGCAACGCTGCGCGATCTCGCGCGGAGCGCCAAAGCCGGCGAGGTCGCGCGCTTTGGCCCCGCGCCGCGACTGGCCCCGCGCCGGCGCGTCGATGAAGCGCTCGCCGCGAGAAAGCCGGTGCTGCGCTGGACGCCGGGCGCCGCAGCCTGATCGTCACTGAGCCTGGCTAAACGGCGGCGCGGTGCGCGGCGGCAGAATCGGCAGGACCACCTCAGGCTGGCGCCCGGTTAGCGAATCGAGGAAGGCGACGATCTTATCGGTCTCGTCGGCGCTGAACTCGACGCCGAGCTGGCTTTCGCCCATCACCGCCACGGCCTTCTTCAAATCGAAGGTCGAGCCGGTGTGGAAATAGGGCGCCGTCAGTTCGACGTTGCGCAGCGAGGGAACCTTGAAAGCGTATTTGTCGGCGATCGCCTTGGTGACCGCGAAGCGGCCCAAGTCGTCCGGCGGCAGAAATTCCGCGGTCGGCTGTTTGACGACGCCGAAACGCGCATACATGCCGCCGCCGACGTTGACGCCGTTGTGGCAACTCGCGCAGCCCTTCTCGATGAAGAGCTTCAACCCGTCCTTCTGCGCGTCGGACAGCGCCTGATCGTCCCCTTTGAGCCAACGGTCGAACGGCGCGTCGGGCGTGATCAGCGTCGCCTCGAACAGCGCGATGGCGCGGCCGATGTTGGCATAAGCGACGGGATCGCTCTGTTCGGGAAAGGCCTGTTTGAACGCCGCCACATAGCCCGGGATTCCCTTGAAGAGTTCGACCGCGCGCTGCTTTGCGGCCGCATGTTCCGTCGGATTGATCGGCATCGGGCCGCCGCGGGTTTTCAGCATCGCCTTGGGATTGGCCATCACCGAATTGACCACCTGGTCGGAAAGATTGGCGGCGCGCCCATCCCAATATTGGGCCGTGTTAAAAATGGCGTTCATCACCGTGAGCACTTCGCGGCCGGCGAGCTGCGCATTGTGGCCCCCCGAGAGCGCGCCGCCGTCGACGCCGCCCATGCTCAGATTGTGACAATCGGCGCAGCTGATGTCGTGGGTCTCGGAAAGGCGCGGCTCGAAATACAGCATCTTGCCGAGCGCGAGTTTTTCGGGCGTCGCCGTCTCTCCAGGAATCGCCGGCGGCGCTGACGGAATTGGCTGGAAAAGCTCCTTCGCCCGGTCCCTCAGGCCTGCGTCGGCAAACGCCGGGCCGCCGACAAGAAGCGCGATAAGAGAGACGATCGAAGAAAGACGCATGGCGGATTTCACCCGGATGGAAGCGGCGCAAGAGGTTGAAGCTTATACCACAGCTGCATCGGCGCGAGGCTAGATGCGTCGGTCGGCGGCTAAGCGTCACACGTCATTGGCTCGCCCAGAGAATGCGCGCCATCCAGCTGACCTCGTCGCGCGGAATCGTGCGGTCCGGGTAGGCGGGATTGACTGAACGCAGTTCGATCGTTCGCGCCGTCTCGCGCTTGAGCTCCTTGGCCATGATCTCGCCCGAGGTGGTCTTGACGACCACCCGATCGCCGCGCCGCACCGGCGCGGCCGGCGAGACGATAACCACATCGCCGTCGCGATACAGCGGCGCCATGGAGTCGCCTGAGATCTCGAGCGCGTAGGAATGTTCGTCGGCCTCGGCCAAGACGTCGATCTCGTCCCAGCCGGCGCCGGTGGCGAAGCCGGCGTCGTCGAAAAAGCCGCCGACCCCCGCCTGCGCCAGGCCGATCAGCGGCCGCGTATGGCGCAACCGGCCGGCGGCGCTGTTGGCCGTCACCAGCGACATGAATTCGTCGAGCCCGGCGCCGGTCGCCGCCAGCACCTTGGCGATCGATTCGGTCGACGGCCAGCGCTGGCGCCCGCGCGCCGTTTCGCGCTTGGAGCGATTGAAGGTGGTGGGATCGAGGCCGGCCTTGCGCGCCAGGCCGGACGGCGTCATGCCATATCGCTCGCCGAGCGCGTCGATCGCCGCCCAGATCTGAGCATGGGTGAGAATGTCGGACATGGCAGGCCGCGACTCGGAAGAGTTTCCTAGGGGATAGGAATATATCTATTAACTATGCCGCACAATAGGAAATCGGCGGCGCCGGCTTGGCGCGCGCAAGGCCAGGCGCCATAACCCCTCCTCCCAGCGTCGTCTTTCGCGCGCGCGCTCTAACTTGCCGGGTTGCATGCCCTCCTCGCCCGAGCCCGCGCCCAATCGCTTGCGCCACCCTTTCCTCACGCTCTGGCTTGGGATTCTTGCGGCCATCATTGTCGCGGGGAGCGCGGCCTTGGCCGCTGTCGCGATCCTGGGGCTCGGCGAATTTCTGTCCCTGCTCGGCCGACTGCCGACGCCGACGCCGCAGACGGCGGCGGTCGGCGCGATCTTCGCGGCGACCTATCTCGTGCTCGCGATCGGCAGGCTGCCCTATTATCGGCTCGACCGCGCCGGCGGCGCGCTGCTCGGCGCGAGCCTGATGATCGGCGTCGGCGCCTTGACGCTGGACGAGGCCTATCGCGCCATCGATTTCGACGCCATCACGCTGCTGCTCGGCATGATGATCGTCGTCGCCAATCTGCGCCTTTCCGGCTTTTTCCGCCGCGCCGCCGACTGGCTGGCGGACGTCGCCCGGCGTCCGATCTTCCTGCTCGTCGCGGTCGCGGCGGCGACCGGATTCTTTTCCGCCTTTCTCGTCAATGACGCGATCTGTCTCGTCATGCCGCCGCTGGTCATCGACTTGGCGCGGCGCCTGAAGCGCGATCCGACGCCCTATGTGCTGGCGATCCCGCTCGCCTCCAATGTCGGCAGCGTCGCGACGATCACCGGCAATCCGCAAAATATGATCATCGCCGCCGCCTCCGGCGTTTCCTACGGCGATTTTTCAGCGGCGCTCTGGCCGATCGCCTTCGCCGGCGTCGCGCTCACGATCCTTTTGGTGGCGCTCGCCTTTCCGCGCGAATTCTTCTCGCGCGAGAGGCTGACGCCGATCGTTGCGGCGCCCCGCCCCTTTCATGCGGCGCTCGCCTCAAAGGCGCTGCTGATCACCGCGGCGATGATCGGGTTCTTTTTCGCCGGCGTTCCGCCCGCCAAAGCGGCGATCGTCGCCGGCGGCCTGCTGCTGCTCACGCGGCGCATCGGCTCGAAGAAAATCTACAGTGAAATCGACTGGCCGCTGCTCCTGATGTTCGCCGGACTCTTCATCGTCGTCGGCGCCTTCGACAAGGTGGTGCTGACGCCAGGAGAGATCGCGGACGTCGGGCGGCTCCGGCTCGATGACGCGCCGACGCTCGCGCTCATTTCCGCCGTGCTGTCCAACATCGTCAGCAATGTGCCGGCGGTTCTCGCGTTAAAACCGTTCATCATCGGACTGAGCGATCCGAGGCGCGCCTGGCTGATTGTGGCGATGGCCTCGACGCTCGCCGGCAATTTCACGCTTGTCGGCTCGATCGCCAATCTCATCGTCGTCGAGCGGGCGCGCGCGCTGGGCGTGACGATCGGCTTCTGGACCTATTTTAGGGTCGGCGCGCCGCTGACGCTGGCGACAATCGCGCTGGGGCTGTGGAGGCTGTAGAGGGGCCCTATACCTCCTCGCCGCTCTCTTCCGCGGCGCGGCCCGATATGCGCCGGCGCGTATGCTCGCGCCTGATCTTTCGATTGCGCTCCGCATGCCGCGCGCGCGTCTTGTCGTCGGACGGCTGCAGCAGCTTGCGAAACTCGTCGCGCTTCTCATGGATCGAGGCGATGACGAAGCCCATCGGCACGCCGATATCGACGAGCACGGTTTCGGCGAGCTGCAGGCTGGCTTCGACCGTTTCGGGAATCGCGTCGGTCGCGCCGAGCTTGTAAAGTTCGGTGGCGTGGTCGGCGTCGCGCGCCCGCGCCACGATGGTGAGATCGCCGCGGATGTCATGCGCCAGACGGACGATCTCTCCGGCCGCGTGAACATTCTCGATCGTCACGACGAGCGCGCGGGCCTGCGCCACGCCGCAACGCATCAGGAACTCGCGCCGCGTGGCGTTGCCCCAGTAGATTTCGACGCCGTCCTCGCGCCCCGCGGTCACCAGCGACACGACGTTTTCGACCGCGACGAACGGAATGTCGTGGCGCTTCAGCATTTCGCCGACAAGGCTGCCGATTCTGCCAAAGCCGACGATCACGACGCGGTCCCCGGCGATTTCGGCCGCCGGCGCGAGATCCGCATAAAGCAGTTCGTCCTCGGCTTCCGTCGCCGGCGGAACAAGCGCGGCGCCGATCCGGCCAAGAAGCGGAATGGCGAAAATGCTGATCGTGACGACGATCATCGCGTCGGCGCCATAGTGGCCCGGCAGCACGCCGACGGCCATCGCCGAGGTCAGCAGCGCGAAGGCGAATTCGCCGCCCGGCGCCAGCAGCAGCGACGCCTCGGCCGAGGGGCGCCATTCGACGCCAAAGAGCCGCGCAAGAACGAAGATGATCGCGCCCTTAACCGCGATCAGCCCGGCGGCGTATAGGAAGATCGGAAAGGGATCCACGGCGACGGCGCCCATGTCGAGACCGGCGCCGACCGAAACGAAGAAGAGCCCGAGCAACAGGCCCTTGAACGGCTCGATCGTCACCTCGACCTCGCGCCTGAACTCCGTCTCCGCCAGCAGCAGCCCGGCGATGAAGGCGCCAAGGCCCATGGAGAATCCGGCGGCCGCCGAAAGCGCCGCCTCGCCGATGACCACCAGAAGGCAGGCGGCCATGAACAGTTCGGTCAGCTGCACGGCCGCGACCATGCGAAACAGCGGACGCAGCAGCAGCCGTCCGATGAAGATCAGCGCGCCCATGGCGAGGAAGGCCCGCCCAAACGCCCACGCCGCCTGTTCGCCCGTGAAGCCGCCGTTCTTGGCTTCGGCGAGCGCGGAAACCAGAAACAGCGCCGGCGCGACGGCAAGGTCCTGAAACAACAGCACCGAAAAGGCGACGCGCCCCGAGGTCTTGTTTAAGCGCCGCGCTTCGGCGAGCACCGGCAGCACCACCGCCGTCGACGACATCGCGAGGGCGATGCCCATCAACATCGAGGGGCCAAGTTCGACGCGGAAGTAATAGAAGCCCACAGCCGCGAGCACGCTTGCGCACACCACGACCTGCGCGAGCCCCAGTCCGAAGACGAGCCGCCGCATGCGGGCGAGACGCTCCCAGGACAGTTCGAGGCCGATCATGAACAGCAGAAAGACCAGCCCGAATTCGGCGAGATTGGAGACGCCCTCGACATTGGTGATGGTGAAATTGCGCGCCCATTCATGGTCGCTCGCCAGTCGGCCCAGACCAAACGGCCCAAGCACGACGCCGGCGAAGAGAAAGCCCAGCACCGGCGAAATCTTGATGCGGTGAAACAGCGGGACGACGACCCCCGCCGTGGCGAGAAAGACCAGCGCCTCGCGATAGGATTCGAGATGAATGGAGTTCGTCATGCCGCCTCGTTGCTCGCGCGCTGATTCTAGCGAAGGATAAATGGGTCAGGCGGCGATTGGCGATGAAACAGCAAGAGTCGCGCCGCCGGGCGAGCTTAGGGGAAGCCCAACTGGCGCGACCATGGCGCTGCGCGCGCGACCCGTCCGATTGACGGCCGCACTCTAGCCGATTCGCTTTTGGGCGCGCTGCGCTTTTTCAGCCGCCGCGCCTGAGCCAGGCTTTGGTCCAACGTGGCTAAAGCCCAAGCAGAAGCTCATAGACCTGCAGCGTCGCGCGCTGCATCTCCTCCACCGAAAAACGCTCCTGCGCGTTTCGGCGCGCCCGCAGCGCCAGATCGTCATGCGCCGAGGCCTGCAGGCTCAGCGCCTCGGCGATGGCCTCCGCCAAGGCCGCCGGATCGCCCGGCGGCGTCCGCCATCCAGTCGCAAGATGGCGCGGGGTCTGCGGCGGCGCCAGGACGATCTCCGGCGCGGCGCCGATATCCGAGATGATCACCGGCGCCCCCATCGCCTGCGCTTCGACGGCGATCCGCCCGAACGCCTCCGGCTCCGTCGCCGGCGCGACAATGACGGCGGCGGCCATATAGGCGGCCGGCATGTCTTCGCAGTAGCCGGCGTTGCGAATGACGTCGCGCAGGCCGGCGTGCTCGATCTGCGTTTCGAGGGCGCGGCGAGTGGAATCGCTGTGCGGGTCGCCGACGAAAATGACGCGCAGATCGCAGATTCCCTGCTTGATCAGCCGCTTGGTCGCCTCGACCAGAACCGAATGGCCTTTGCGCGCCGAAAGCCGCGACGGCAGCAGCACGACGCGATCATGCGCCGCGACGCCCCACGCCGCGCGCAGCCGCTCGACCCGGCGCCGGTCGACGGCGGCGGGCGAGAAGGCGCGCAGATCCGCGCCGCGCGGGATGACGACGATGCGATCCGCGCTTTCCGGATGCAATTCGCGGATGCGCTGGGCGGCGAATTCCGAAATGGCGATCACCGCGTCGCCCGCCGACATGATGGCGTTGTAGCGCTGCTTGACCGGCGACGCGCCGCTATAGGCGCTGTGATAGGTCGTGACCAGCTTTGCGCCGGTCTGACGCGCCGCGTAATAGGCGACCCAGGCGGGCGCGCGCGAGCGCGCATGCACGATGTCGACGCCTTCGTCGCGGATGATTCGCGCCAGCCGCACCGAATTCAGCGCCATCGCGAAGGGATTTTTCGTCGCCGCCGGAAACGGCGCCCAGACGCCGCCTTTCGACTGCAGCTCGCTGACCATGCGGCCGCCGCGCGACGCCACCAGACAGCGGGCGCCGACCCGGCTGAGCGCCTCGGCCACGTCCACCGTCGCACGCTCCGCCCCGCCCGACTGGAGATCGGGCACGATCTGCAGGATCGTTCGTCCGGACAGTCGCTGGCCGGGGGCGGCGATCGTGGCGGTTTGTTGCGACATCGCTAGGCTAACGCGAGCCCCGGACAGAATCGTCCGGCTGCGGCATTCTGTTGCGAGATCCTTTACCAACTATGAGCAAACCGCTTATTTTCAATCGCGTCGCCTCTTCGATCCTTAGTGAACCCAAGTGAACCTGCTTGTCGGACACGTTCGACTTCCTCGACATTCCCAGTCCGGCGGGCGGCGCCTGGCGCATCGCGCGGCGATGGCGCGCCGCGACGGCCGCGGCCGGAAACGCGCCGGGCCTCGTCTGGCTTGGAGGCTTCGCCTCCGATATGGACGGAACCAAGGCGAGCTTTCTCGACGCATGGGCGAAAGCGCGGGGGCGCGCCTTTCTGCGCTTCGACTATTCGGGCCATGGCCGCTCGGCCGGAAAATTCGAGGAGGGCTGCATCGGCGATTGGCTGGAGCAGAGCCTCGCGGTTTTCGAGCGCTCGACGCAGGGGCCGCAGATCGTCATCGGCAGCTCGATGGGCGGCTGGATCGCGCTGCTTCTGGCGCGGCGGCTGGCCGAAAAAGGCGAGAGCGCGCGGCTCGCCGGACTGATCCTGCTCGCGCCGGCGGTGGATTTCACCGAGGCGCTGATGTGGAACTCCTTCGACGAAGCGACGCGCCGCGAATTCTTGGAAAAAGGCGTCCTGCCCGCCAAGGAGCCGGATCACGGGCCGGTCACAAGGCGGCTGATTGAAGAGGGGCGCCATCATCTGCTGCTCGGCGGCCTCATGCGCGCTTATGGGCGCGTGCATATTCTGCAGGGCATGCGCGATGACGCCGTGCCCTGGCGGCATGCGCTGACGATCGTCGAGCATCTGAACGCCGATCCGGTGACGCTGACCTTCATCGCCGACGGCGATCATCGGCTGTCCCGTCCCGAAGATCTCGCACAGCTCGCCGCCGCGGTGGAGACGATGAGCGCCCCGCCGCCGGGCGAGCCGCCGCCGACGCTGTTTGATTGAGGGGGGCACGGCGCATTGGTGCGCGTTCGCGTCGTCGGGCGCATTGCGTTTCCATTTGCCTCATAAGTATGATAAAGTATGAACATTGAGAAAGGGGCAAAGCGTGGCCGATATCGAACGATTGACCATCACCCTCCCAGCGGACATGGCCGCCGTCGTTAAGGCCGCCGTCGCCGAGGGGAATTACGCCTCGACGAGCGAGGTTGTTCGAGAGGCGATCCGCGACTGGAAAATGAAGCGCGCCTTGCAGCTTCAGGAACTGTCCGCGCTCAAGGCCGACATCGACAAGGGGTTAGCCGACGTGGCCGCCGGTCGCGTAAAGGATTTCGACGCCGACGCCATCGTTGCGCGAGGGAGGAAGCTATTAGCAGGCCGGCCCGCCTCCGTTTGACGGACGCGGCGGAAGCCGACCTCGCCGAGATTTGGGCCTACGTCGCCGCCGACTCGGAATCCGCCGCAGCCCGCTTGCTCGATAACATCAAAGCGACATGCGCGCGGTTGCTCGACTTCCCTTCTTCGGGGGTTTCGCGCGAACAGTTGGCGCGCGGTCTTCGCGTTGTGCTCCAAGGCAATTACGCCATATACCGGAAGACAGGTGCAAGCGCGATAGCTCAAATGGATCGTATAAAATCAGCGCAAAACCAGAATTGAACGTCTTTATCGGTAAAACTTAGAGCGTATAGATGTTGAGCGGTATTGCACGCCTAATGCTGACAGCATCCTCGATGGCTCCCATCGGGTTCACATATGCTTGGGTTGCGTTCACACAAAATGAAAAGGTCGTTGCGGTAATAGCTGCGTCATTTAGCGTGATAGCGGTCATTTCGTGTGTGTTCACGATCTCATATGCGAAGAAGTTTCTAGAACGCATGAACTTTAAGGCCGCAGCAGTCGAAGCGGCTGACAAAGAAAATATCGGGTTCATGCTTTTATATTTGCTTCCGCTCTTTACAGATAAAATTAACACGCTGAATTGGCAGCTATGGATCCCCGTAATTGGAATATTTTCTGTTATAACCGCGACGGGGTATTCGTATCACTTCAACCCATTGCTTGGCCTGATGGGGTGGCACTTTTATAAGGTTGAATCAACAGACGGTGTAACCTTTGTTCTCATAACGAAGAAACACCTAAGAACTGCGGCTAATAAACTGGTTGTTGGCCAACTTACGGAGTATATCCTCCTGGATATGGAGTGAATTCGAATGACAAACCTATTTGCATTTTGCAGACAGGCGAATCAGCCGGTTATCAAACGCGTGAGCGTTACTGGCCCGGTACAGGCAAAAATTGGCGGCATCTTTCAAGGGCAGGAGGCTGCATTTCTTGAAGGGGTTTCCGAAGAGGTGGATTTTGGTGGAGACTGGAAACCGGATGACGACGAGATACTTGTGATTGACGCACCAGACGAGGCGCAGCTTTTGGCTGCCGCAGTCTCTGGAAATGCGATGTCGTATCCAGCAATTGATGCCAATAATTTTCTCAGCGAGGCGATAAAAGCTCTGTTTATTTCCGTAGAAGATGGGGCGAACCATAGAATTCTAATTCAGAAATTTTCAGCCCAGCAAATATTAAATAACACTAAATTCTGCCTTATGCTTGACGGTAATACATTTAAGGAATTGACTGAAAAAGCATTCTCGCTAGACAATCATATAACTGCTATAATTGATGGTAATAGGCTAAAATTCAAAAGCTTCTTTATGGTGAAGCGTATTTTTCAATTAAACAATTTATATATTGCGGCGACAGATGATGAGCTTGATACATTTTGTACTCATGATAGTCTTCAAGTGACGAGCGCGGATGCGTTTAAAGCGCTTGCCGATGAAAATGTCAGGAAAATGGTGCATGCTATAACACGTACAAACGTTCTGCATAACTGTTCTGTTGATGAGATTTCCGAAAAGGCCACGGCTCTAGGTTTAGATATAAGCGTTGAAGGTGGAAAAATAGTAATCCCGAGCGAGAAGAAGCGCATCAAGGAGCTTTTGCGATTTCTAGACGACGGAATTTTCGAAGCGCCGCTTACATCGAGAAAATATATCGCTAATTCCAAGAGGCCGTTTGGCGTGTAAGTGTCGATTAGTGCCTGCCGCTAAATAATTGGAGAGAGATAGATGCAACCGCACATTCCCGAGCGTCTGACTTGGCCGCGCAATTTATCAACGCTAAAGGGTGGCGGCCTTTCGACGCTGGCAGGTGGCGGTATGTGCACACTGCAAGGCGGCGGTGCGTCGACCTTACAGGGCGGCGGAATGTCGACGTTGCAAGGTGGCGGGATGTCGACCTTGCAATGTGGTGGTCTCTCGACGCTCCAGTATGGCGGCCTATCGACACTCCAATACGGAGGGTTGTCCACGCTGCAATACGGCGGTCTCTCCACACTCCGATATGGTGGATTGTCGACATTGCCAGGCGGCGGAATGTCTACCCTTTCTGGAGATGATTACAGGAGCAATATCCCCCCGTGGCCTGTCTTTCTTCGCGAACTAGAGAAGAGAGGATTACATCAAGCGGCCGACCTTATCAGGGGGCGCCTGCCGAAAGCCTTATGGCCTGAAAATCATTCGCTCACGAAGCAGCCGGCGATGCGCCGCTTGATGTCCTGAAGCGCCTCGACGCCGGAGTGAAAGCCGTTGCGATCGTGATCGCGGCTGAGGATCGCGGTGACAAACGCCTTCAACGAACCGCGCAAATAAGGCGGCGGTGACTGGCGAGGGCGCGCTTCAACCCTTCCGACGGCGCGGACGGTTTCAGGATCGCGTCGGCGAAAGCCCGCTGACCGGCGACCGGGAGGCGGATGATTTCCGTTTCCTCAATGGCGCGGTGGGCGGCTTCCTGCGCGGCGCTCACGACAAAGTCGCTGACGCTGCGCCCCTGAATTTCGGCGGCGCGCTTCACAAGGGCAAGCACATCGGGCGCGAGATGCGGGCGGTGCGGGCGGTTTCTTGAGGAATCGCATTATCCTCGCTTCGAGAGGGTCTCCCTGGTTGATCGGGCGAAGGGCTTCCTCACCCTGAGGAGCGTGCGCAGCATGCGTCTCGAAGGGCGAGGAAGCCCGTTTTCGAGTATTTTCCCTCACCCTCGTCCTTCGAGACGCCGCCTGCGGCGGCTCCTCAGGATGAAGGTGAGGAAAACAATCCTTCACACAATTGCCCTGGGGCTTCCATTTCCTCATAGCACATGTGCGGGAATATGCCGGACATATCAAGACGGCGAGAAACATTGTGCGCCGCCGCGCGGCGCTTGACACCTCCGCCCGCCCCATCGATGTTGCCGAACGAATTGTTCGGCATATCGAACGCTAGGAAGATCGCTTGTCCGTCTTGTCAGAAGCGCGGCCCGCCTGCGGCGAGGGCTTCGCGCCGAAAACCGTCGTCTTTCAGCCCGACCGACCGCTTCTGACCGACGGGGGCGGCCGCATCGCGCCTCTGTCCATCGCCTATGAGACCTACGGCCGCCTCAACGCCGCGCGGACGAACGCCATTCTGCTGTGCCATGCGCTCACCGGCGACCAATACGCCGCGGGCGTTCATCCCGTCACCGGCAAGCCCGGCTGGTGGGAAGCCATGGTGGGACCCGGCAAGCCTTTCGACACCAATCGCTATTTCCTGATCTGCTCCAATGTCGTCGGCGGCTGCATGGGCACGACCGGCCCGGCGTCGATCAATCCGACGACCGGCAAGCCCTATGGGCTCGACTTCCCCGTCGTGACCATCCGCGACATGGCGCGGGCGCAGGCGATGCTCATCGATCATTTTGGAATCGAGACGCTGTTTTGCGTCGCCGGCGGCTCGATGGGCGGCATGCAGGTGCTGCAATGGGCGGCGAGCTATCCGGAGCGGGTGTTTTCGGCCATGCCGATCGCCACCGCCGCCAAACATTCGGCGCAGAACATCGCCTTTCACGAAGTCGGCCGACAGGCGGTGATGGCCGATCCGGACTGGCGCTCGGGGCGCTATCAGGAGCAGGGCGTGCGGCCCGAGAAGGGACTCGCGGTGGCGCGCATGTCGGCGCATATCACCTATCTCTCGGAAGCGGCGCTGCAGCGTAAGTTCGGCCGCAAGCTGCAGGACCGCAGCGCGCCGACCTTCTCCTTCGACGCGGATTTTCAGGTCGAGAACTATCTGCGCTATCAGGGTCTCGCCTTCGTCGAGCGCTTCGACGCCAACTCCTATCTCTTCGTCACCCGCGCCTGCGACTACTTTGATCTTGCCGCCGACTATGGCGGTTCGCTGGCCATGGCCTTCAAGGACACCAAGACGCGCTTTTGCGTCGTCTCCTTCACGTCGGACTGGCTCTATCCCACCTCGGACTCGCGCGCCATCGTCCATGCGCTCAACGCCGGCGGCGCGTCGGTGTCTTTCGTCGAAATCGAATCCGACAAGGGGCACGACGCGTTCCTGCTGCACGAGCCGATGTTCATTGCGACGACGCGCGGCTTTCTCGATTCAGCCGCAAACGCGCGCGGGCTCGCGCCTGACGGGACCTCGCAATGAACGACACGCCTGCGGCCGAGACGCCTGAGCGGCTCGCGCAGCCGCTCGAGCAACCGCGTCTCGATCTCGCCGTCATCGCCGAGATGGTCGCGCCCGGCGCGCGCGTTCTCGACGTCGGCTGCGGCGACGGCGCCTTGCTGCAGCTCCTGGCGCAGAAGAAGGGCGTCGACGGCCGCGGCGTCGAACTCTCGCAGCGAGGCGTCAATGAATGCGTCGCGAAAGGACTTTCCGTCATTCAGGGCGACGCGGACACCGACCTCGCCGATTATCCGGACGACGGATTCGATTATGTGATTCTCTCGCAGACGCTGCAGGCGACAAGGCGCCCGCGCGCCGCGCTCGCCAATATGCTGCGCATCGGTCGGCGCGCCATCATCTCATTTCCCAATTTCGGCTATTGGCGCGTGCGCGCGCAGCTCGCCTTCAGCGGCCGCATGCCGGTCACCGGGCGACTCGACTATCACTGGCATGACACGCCGAACATTCATCTTTGCACCGTCCGTGACTTCGTCGAGATCGTCGACGAACTCGGCGCGCACATCGAGCGCGGAGTCGCCTTTGATCGCGCCGGCGCGCCGATCCGCTTCAGCGCGCCCTGGTGGGTGTGGAATCTCTTCGGCGAACAGGCTGTGTTTCTGCTGGAGCGCGGCGACCAACGACGCTAACCCATGCGACGGTTTGTCCCGCGTGCCTCGCCTTTCGCGGGTTGACGGTTCGCGTTAGCCTTCCCATTGGCGGCATTAAGAGAAACATGCGCGGGAGGGAGCGGCGGCGCCTCCGCTTCATGCGTCGTGTCATCCCTCCGGTGACGCGCGTGAGTCCGCGCGCTTCGGAAGGAGGCGCGAGTTTGACTGTCGACACCGGCCCCGCCATGCGAAGCGGTGACAACGCCTCGCAGAAGAGACGCGCCGTTCCGTGCGCGCCGCAGCCGGCAGGCCCGGGGGAGCTGCGCAGGGCTTCGCTCTTCGCCGAGGTCGACGAAGCCACATTGTCGCGTCTGTCGGCGGACGCCAGGATCGAGTCTCTCCAGGACGGCGATTCGCTTTTCCATCAAGGCGCTATGGTCACAGACCTCGCATTCGTTTTGAGCGGCCATGTGAAGCTGCTGCGCCTTTCGTCTTCGGGACGCCAAACGCTCATCGGCATTCGCTCGGTCGGCGAAATGGTCGGCGAGGCGCCGACCGACGCCGATGAGATTCACACGCTCTCCGCCAAGGCGGTGGGCGCGACGCGCGCGCTCAAGCTGCCGGCGGCGCTCTTTGCTCGGCTTCTTCGGGAGTCGCCGTCGCTCTGCGCCGCGGTGATGCAGGACTCCAAGGAGAGCATCGCGCGTCTCATCGGCGAGGTCGAGTCGCTCAAGAGCCAGAACGCCGATCAGCGCCTCGCCCTTTTCCTACTTGACCTCTGCCCGCCCGGCGAAGACCGGTGCCGCTTCCGACTGCCCTATGACAAGCGCCTGATCGCCGCGCGGCTCGGCGTCAAACAGGAGACGCTGTCGCGCGCCTTCGCCAAGCTCCGCGCCCATGGCGTGCGCACGGAGACGCGCAACGTGCATGTCGAAAGCGTTTTGCGTCTCGCGGACCAGTGCGATCGGCTCGGTCGGCCGTCGCGCCTGTCTTTGGGACGACGCAAGGTCAAGACGCAGTGCGACGCCGCTTAAAGACCGGCTTGCTCCTCGCGGGCGTCGAATTGCTTTTCCTTTCCATCGGCGCTCGTGGGCAGGCGATTTCGCCCGACGCGTTGACGCACGCCTATCCGGATCAAATCGCCGGTCGCGACGACGCCGCGATCATCTTCCGCGACGGAACAAGACAAGATCTCTCCGACGGCAGGACCGACAAAAGCTTCGACGAGAAGCTGAAAAACGCCTCTCTCCTGGATCAGTTGAGCCTTCCCTATCCCAAGGGCGCGCTGACCAAGCCTCCCGGACCGCAGGACGATCCGGGGCGATTCCGCAACGCCGCCTTCTTCGACAAAATGTATGGGGATTGCGACAAGCGCGAAACGCAGAAGCATTTGACCGATATTCCCTGGTTCACCGGCAAGGTGCGAGTCACCACGATCAACGGCGTCGCCGAAAGACTGCGCGCGGTCGCCGCGGAAATCGACCGTCTGCCGCAGGACATCAAGCGTCATGCTTATCCGAGCGCCGGCGCCTTCAATTGCCGCGTTGTGAAGGACACCGGCAAACGCAGCATGCACGCCTATGGCGCGGCGATCGATCTCAACACCGACTTTTCTGATTATTGGCTCTGGCGCAAGGGCGGTTACCGCAATCGGATTCCCTACGAGATCGTGGAGATTTTCGAACGCCATGGGTTCATCTGGGGCGGCAAATGGGGCCATTTTGACACGATGCATTTCGAATATCGGCCGGAATTTTTTGACGCGCCGCCAGGCGGCGAAGAGAAAAAACGCGACGGAGATTGAAAAGAATGGCGTAGATCGTACGTACCCCCAATTACAGGAGGGGACTTCCGATGAGACCACAGAAGATTTTTACCGCGCTTAGCCTTATCGGCGCGATTGGCGCGGGATCGATGGAAGTCGCCGCGCCGACCCCGGCGGCGGCGCAGGATGCGGCTTATATGTCTTGCGAGGAACTCTGGTACGCGCGCAATCGGATTTACGCGCGTAACGGTCATTGCTTCAACACCGACCGGGCGCGGGCCGTCTTCGGCGCTGGCTGTTTTCCGCCGTACGGGCGACTGAGCGGCTGGGAGAAAAGCCGCGTCAACCAGCTTCAAATGTGGGAGCGCCGTAAGGGGTGCTGAGCCGCCGTGCGGCGGTTCAATCACCGTCGCCTCGACGAGCCTCGACGGAGCGCGCTTTTACGCTCGCGCAAATGGCGGATAGACTCGCCGCCGTCGACTGAACGCCTGCGCCGCACTTTCGTCGGGGGCTCGTCGTCAATTGCGCAGTTCCATTTATCGGAGGATTCGCCATGATCGCATACAAGACGGTTGGATTGGTCTTCTTATCCGCCCTCGCGCCGGCGGCGGCTCAATCGGGCGCGAGCAGCGGCTCGAGCGCGCTGGCGCTTTCGGCGATCGTCGGCGAAGTGTCGCCTCAAACGAGCGTCGCCGACAAGAGGCTGCTCGCGGCCTATTTCGCCGGACGCGCCGAAGCGCCGCACGCCAAGGGCCAGCGCGTCGCGGTGAAGGCCGACGCCATCGACTGCCGCGCCGGCAATGTGGACATCACGTCGCGCGCCTGCGAACTGACTTTCGGCGGCAAGAAGATCGAATTGAGCGGCCGCAAGGCGAACGAACTCTACGCGACCTTGATCGAGAATGGCGTCGTGGCGGAAGGCGCGGCGGGCTCTTCGCATGCGTCGATCACGGCGCTCGACTGCATCGTCGACGCCGATGAAGTCGCGGAGAAGGCCGGCGGCGGCGCGCGCTGCGCCTTCACGCCATAGAACGCGCTGCAAAAAATCGGGACCGGTTTTTCGCATGGAGCGCGCTCTGAACTTTTGAATCGATCACGTTACCTGAGTGGCGGACGCCCTTGTCTTTGGCGCGGCCTTGGTCGAGAAGACGAACTCAGCGACAGGAGTTCGATATGGCTGCGCCGGGCGTCACGGTCTTTGTTTGCGTCTCATGCCGCGACGGCGGCGACGCCGACATGCGTCCCGGCGCGCTTTTGCTGGAGGCGCTGCGCGCGCGCCTTACCGAGCGCAAACTCGATATCGCCGTCGAGCCGGTGGAATGCCTCGCGGTGTGCAAGCGCCCGGCGACGGTGGCCTTCGCCGGCGACGGCAAATGGACCTATGTGATCGGCGATCTCGACGGCGGCGTCCATGTCGACGAACTGATCGACTCGGCGCAAAGCTTCGCTGCGACCGACAACGGCATCGTCGCCTGGAAGGACCGGCCGGCGTGTTTCAAGAAGGGCGTGGTGTCGCGCACGCCGCCGCTTCGCTAAGGTTACTTCGCCGCTCGCGCCCGTTCGATCGCCTCGCTGATCAGCGCGCGCGCGTCGGCGGCGTCTCCCCAGCCCGCGATCTTGGCCCATTTGCCGGGCTCGAGATCCTTATAATGCACGAAGAAGTGCTCGATCCGTCGCCAGGTCATCTCCTGCAGGTCGGTGTAATTCTTGACGTCGATGTAGCGTTGCGTGAGTCGCGCCGACGGCACGGCGACGATCTTTTCGTCGCCGCCGGCCTCATCCGTCATGCGCAGCACGCCGATCGGCCTGACCGCGATGACGGCGCCCGGCGCCACGGGACGGGTGTTGGCGACCAGCACGTCGCAGGGATCGCCGTCGTCCGAAAGCGTATGCGGAATGAAGCCGTAATTGCCGGGATAGCGCATCGCCGTATAGAGGAACCGATCGACGAAGAGCGTGCCGGAAGCCTTGTCGAGCTCATATTTGATCGGCTCGCCGCCAAGCGGCACTTCGACGACGACATTGACTTCGTGCGGCGGGTTCGCGCCGATGGGAATGGCGTCGAGACGCATTCAAGTGCTCCGATTGCGATAGACCGCGCAGCCTGAACGGCCGGCGCAGCACTGGGTTATGTTGAGGAAGGTCGCGCGACGACTGGCGAGGATCGCGGCGCTCCGCGGTCTGTATCCTCACATTGCTTCGCGTTTATGTCGCCAAATTTTACTTACCGCACGGGCGCGGAAACGAAGCCGAAAGCGACGCGGGTCAGCATGTCCGCGCCGAAGCGCTCCTCGGCGCGGCGGACGGTCTGGCCGCCGAGGCTGCGATAGAAGGCGAGCGCCTTCTCATTATCGGCGAGCGCCCAGACGATGGTGGAGAGATAGCCGTGCTCGGCGAGTTCGCGCCGGGTGGCGTTGAACAGCCGGCGTCCCAAGCCAAGTCCTTGCTGCTCGGGAGACAAATAGATCTCGAAGATCTCCCCCGAATACGGCATCGACGGCACGCGATTGCGCCCATAGGTCGAGTAGCCGACGATATCGTCATCGAAGTCGAGCACGAGAAGACCGGTGCCGCGCACGATCGCCGAATGCCACCAATTGGGGCCGCGGCGGGCGATCATCCGCTCAAGCTCGGCGCCGGGGATGACGCCGCGATAGGCGTAGCGCCACGAGGCGTCGTGAACGCGCGTGATCTGCTCTGCGTCTCCGGGACGCGCATGGCGGATGGAGAAGGCGGTTTTGACCATAGTTGAATGTTAGGTCCCATCGGTTCGTTTCGGCAAGAGCCATAAGCGTTTCAGGCTCAAAAATTCTCTTCGTCGAGACGCTTAGGCGTTTGGCGTCATTGTCTGTTTCACTTTAAGACCGCCCGCGCGCCGCGCGCCCGGGAATATGGCGAGGCGGCGCTTGCGGCGAGGGGCGTTCTTGCGCTATTCTTGCGGCGATTGCGGCCAACGCCGCCGGAACGGGACGAGATCGTTGCCCTACGCAACCGCCTTTGCGAATGACCACGCGACGCCGGCGCGCGCGCGCGGATTCGCTCGGCCGCGTTCCCTGCCGCTTTTCGGCCTCCTGCTTCTTAGTCGCCCCTGAGCGCCCGACGGGCTCGCGCCCAGGCTTTCAGGGGACATGTCATGCAGTCAGACGACAAGAGCCCCTCAGCGGGCGCGGCAAAGCAGGATTTCAAAACCGATGAGCCATACGTCACAGCCCGGCGCCGTCGCGGATAACGACGCGCGCGTCCTGATTTTCGACACCACCCTGCGCGACGGCGAGCAATCGCCCGGCGCCTCGATGACCCTGGAAGAGAAGCTCGAGGTCGCCGATCTCCTCGACCAATTGGGCGTCGATATCATCGAGGCCGGCTTTCCGATCGCCAGTCCCGGCGATTTCGAGAGCGTCAGCGAAGTGGCGCGCCGCGTGAAGAACGCCTCCGTCGCGGGGCTGGCGCGCGCTTCCGAGAAGGACATCGACCGCTGCGCCGAAGCGTTGCGGGAGGCCAAGCGCCCGCGCATCCACACCTTCATCTCCACCTCGCCGGTGCATATGAAATACAAGCTCCAGCTGGAGCCGGCGCGCGTGCTGGAGTTGGTCTCCGCCTCGGTGACGCGCGCGCGCAATCACGTCGCCGACGTCGAATGGTCGGCGGAGGACGGCACGCGCACGGAGTTCGATTTTCTCTGCCGCTGCGTGGAGGCCGCGATCAAGGCCGGCGCGACTACGATCAATATTCCCGACACCGTCGGCTACAGCACGCCGGCGGAATATGAGCAGCTGTTCCGCGCCGTGCGCGAGGGGGTGCCCAACTCGGACAAGGCGATCTTCTCGGTGCACTGTCACGACGATCTGGGGCTGGCCGTCGCCAATTCGCTCGCCGGCGTGCGTGGCGGCGCGCGGCAGGTGGAATGCACGATCAACGGCATCGGCGAGCGGGCCGGCAACGCCGCGCTCGAAGAAATCGTGATGGCGATGAAGACGCGCGCCGACGCGCTGCCGTTCTTCACCAATATCGACGCGAAGCTCTTGACGCGCGCCTCGAAGCTCGTGTCGGCGGTGACGTCGTTCCCGGTGCAATACAACAAGGCGATCGTCGGACGGAACGCTTTCGCGCATGAGAGCGGCATCCATCAGGACGGCATGCTCAAGAATGCCCACACCTATGAGATAATGACGCCGGAGAGCGTCGGCGTCTCCAAGACGTCCCTCGTCATGGGCAAGCATTCGGGCCGCCACGCCTTCCGCGAGAAGCTGAAGGAGCTCGGCTATGATCTCGGCGAAAACGCGCTGCTGGACGCGTTCAACCGTTTCAAGGATTTGGCCGACCGCAAGAAATTCGTCTATGACGAAGATCTGGTCGCGCTGGTCGACGACGAGATCGTCAACGCGCATGATCACATCAAGGTCGAGGCCTTGATGGTGATGGCCGGGACGCATGGCCCGCAGTCGGCGGCGCTCACCCTCGACGTCGACGGACAGAAGCTGACGCATCAGGCGACCGGCAACGGCCCTGTCGACGCGATCTTCAACGCCATCAAGGCGCTCGCGCCGCATGAGGCCACTCTGGAGCTGTTCCAGGTCCACGCCGTCACCGAAGGCACCGACGCGCAGGCGGAAGTCTCCGTGCGCCTGAGCGAGAACGGCAAGTCGGTGACGGGCCGCGGCGCCGATCCCGACACGCTGGTCGCTTCGGCGCGCGCCTATGTCTCGGCGCTCAACCGGCTGATGGCGAAGCGCGCGCGCGGCAAGCCCGAAGCCATGCAGGCGATCTAAGCGCGAGACGCGTGACGCATTAGGATGGCTGCGAGCGGACCTGACGATCCCGCTCGCGGCGCCGATCGCCGTTCGGCGGCACGTAGCGCGGCGCCGCGGCGAACCTGTTGGCGGGACGCCCGCGCGCCCGCGCAACCGCAAAAAAATCAAAGCCTCCATCGGCGAAAGAACGCGAAAAACGGCAGGATGCGTGCGCGTCGACAAGACGCGCGACTAGCCTCCAGAAATCGTTGAAGAAATAACGCGGCGCTCCGCCAAGTTCCGAGCCGATCGGCTCCGCCGGCCAAGAAGCGCTTGCGTGCGCCCTCAGCAGCTGCGGCCCAGCGACCTTGCCTCCCAAGGAAAGTCGGGTCTATCCTCAATTTGGGGGTATGCGTTCATTTTAAAATGGGCGTAAGACGAGCGCGCCTTTTTGGGCGCAGGGGGCTGAAATGACGACTCCAATCGAGCGTATTATCATACGCCATCTATCGGGCTCCAAAGCCAATCAGATCGAACAGCTGCCCGTCGGCGACTCGCGCGAATTCACCATCGGCCGCGATCCCGCGTCGAAGATCGCTTTCGATCCCGTCGGCGACAGCGTCGTCAGCCGCAAACATGCGCTCATCCGCATCATGGGCGAAGGCGACAATGTCTCCTTCAAGCTCACGGACGCCGGCAGCAGCAATGGCACCTTTCTCAATGGCGAGCGGGTGAACGGCGAAGTCGAACTTCTTCCCGAAGACACGATCGAACTTGGCGCCAAAGGTCCGAAATTCACCTTCGACGTGCAGCCGCGGCCCGCAAATTTCGCGGCCCGAACGAAAGTGATCGGCGTCAGCGACACGGCGGCGACCCGCGTCATCAAGACCGCCGAAGCCGCAGCTTCGACGGCGGTGAACGCCGCCGCCACCGGCGCCAGCACGGCGGCAGGACCGAACGCCGACGGCGGAGCGCCGAAGAAGATCGGAATCGGCCACGAAACTGTGCAGCGGCTCATCGGCGAAGAGCGCGGCAAGGCCAATCGAACCGTGACCGGCGCGATCGCCGCGGTGGTCGCCTTTTTCGTTCTGGGCGGCGCGGCGCTCTACTGGGCTCAGCATCGCGAACTGGAGCGAAGAGACGCGGAAGACAAGCTCGTCCAAAACGAGACCGAAGAAAGGCTGTCGCGCATCCCGGGCGACGTCAACCTCAAGATCGGCATGAAGCCGCGCGAGATCTATGACAAGTTCGCGAAGGCGACTGTCCAAGTCGGCATGATGTGGCGCCTGTATGATAAGCAGACCGGAAGGCCCATTCAGCACAAGACCGTCGACTACAAGGGACGGCGCTATCCCGCCTATGTGCAGCTGCCCAACAATCTTGGCGTCGTGCGCTGGCTGACCCTCGAGGACGATCACATCACCAATCTCATGGTCGGCGGCGGCGGCTCGGGCAGCGGCTTCGTCATCAGCGAGCAGGGCTATATTCTCACCAACAAGCATGTCGCCGCCGGCTGGCAGGTCGCCTATGGCGCCGAAGGCGGCAGGGACGGCATCCTCTATGACTATGTCGTCGTCTCATCGGGAAAGAAGCGTAAAGCCAAAATCAAGGAGCCGAAGCTCATCGATCTCTATGATTCGGCCTATGCCGACGTGTTTCACTGGATTCCTGAATCCGGCGGCTACATTTTCAAGACCGACGATCCAACGACCGCGCTCGCCGGCAACACCCCTGATCCGAACTCCAACAACAAGGCGTCTTTCGTCGGCCGCAACGAGGTTCTCGAGGTCAAGTTTCACGGCAGCCGCTTGGGCGTGAACGCCAGTCTGGTGAGGACGTCTCCCGACGCCGACGCGGCGCTCGTCAAGATCGATTCGCCTCAGACTTTGACCAAAGTGGAAATGGCGCCCAACGCCGCCGTCGAAATCGGCGAAAACATCACCGTGCTCGGCTATCCCGCCGTCTCGGTCGAAAATTTCGTGCTGCGGCAAACCGAAGAGCGCGGCCGCATTCGCAGCCAGCTGGAAAAGATCACCGAGGCGACCGTCACCGAAGGCATCGTGTCCAAGACCGCGAGCGGCGTGAAGTCGACGGAGGGCGGCACCTTCGCCAGCGACATGGGCGACGTTTACCAGCTCAGCGTCGTCGCCACCGGATCGGGCAACAGCGGCGGTCCGGTGTTCAACTCCTCCGGCAAGGTCATTGGTCTGTTCACATACAGCCGTAATGTTGGCGACACCAAAGCGACCATGGCGGTTCCGATCAAATATGGCGCGGAGCTCACCCAGGCGCAGCGCGAATAGTAAAGGGTCCGTCTTGCCATGACGGCGAACCGGCCAGCAGCCCCGTTGCGCATCGCAGGCGCCATCCGCACGGATGTCGGATGCGTCAGGCAGCTCAACGAAGACTCCGTCGCCTTCATCGCAAGCGCCGGCCCCGCGCCGGCGCGCGATGACGGCGCGCTCGCGCTTGTCGCCGACGGCATGGGCGGCCACGCCGCCGGAGAGGTGGCGAGCGCGCTCGCGCTCGAAGTCGTGCGGCGCGTCTATTATTCGCTCGATAGGATCCCGTCCGAGGCGCTGCGCGCCGCTTTTGACGCCGCCAATCGGGCGATATTCGACTATGCCGCCCAGCATCCGGACTGCGCCGGCATGGGAACGACCTGCACGGCGCTCGGCGTGAGGGACGGTCTTCTGTGGCTCGCGCATGTCGGCGACAGCCGCGCCTATCTGATGCGCGACGGGCGGCTGACCCAACTTTCCGACGATCAGACGCTGCACGCGCAATTGGTGCGCGACGGCGTGATGTCTCCGGAGGACGCAGGCAAAGGCGCCGGAAGCAATGTCATTCTGCAGGCGCTCGGCACGCGTCTCGACGTCGAGCCGACAATCTGGATGGAAGGCCTGCCGCTGCGACAGGGCGACATCATGGTCTTGTGCTCCGACGGTTTGACCAATCTCGTCTCCGACGCAAGGATCGCCGAATTGGTCTCAAAAAACCCGCCGACGGAGGCCTGCCGGCTATTGATCGAAGCCGCGCGCCGCGGCGGCGGACACGACAATATTTCCGTCGGCGTCTTCGTGGCGGAGACCGACGCCGCCGATCGGACGGCCGATCAAGCGGCGACGAAGCGGATTAACGTCGCCGACCCGCCGACGGGCGCCCTGACGGCGAAGATCGACGCCACCGCAGAGGGTTGAGCCATGACCGACCCGCAGATGATTGGGCACTATCGCATCGTCAAGCTGCTCGGCGTCGGCGCGATGGGCAAGGTGCACGCCGCGCTCGACACCTTCCTCGAGCGCGACGTGGCGATCAAATCGCTACGCGCGGAACTCACCCAGGATCCTGATTTCGTCGGACGATTCCGCGCCGAAGCGACGAGTCTCGCCAAACTCAACCACCCCAACATCACGACGCTTTATTCGCCGGTGCTGGAGGGCAACGACCTTTTCATGGTCATGGAGCTCGTGAACGGCCGGCCGCTCGACGAGATATTGAGGGAGCGTGGCAAGCCGCTCGGCGTCAAGGAAAGCCTCGCCGTCATCGCGCAGGCGGCGGACGGTCTCGCCTATGCGCATCAGATGGGCGTTATCCACCGCGACATTAAGCCGTCGAATCTCATGGTCGCCGACGACGGGCGAATCAAGATCATGGATTTCGGCATCGCGCGGGTGCGCGGCAGCGTGCGTCTGACTCGCGCCGGCACGGCGGTCGGCACGCCGCTTTACATGTCGCCCGAGCAATGCCGCGGCGGCGAAGGCGATGAAAGAAGCGATCTCTATTCATTGGCCGTCGTGCTTTACGAGATGCTTGCGGGCGCGCCGCCCTTTTCCGGCGCGACCGAATATGACCTCACCCAGGCGCAGATCCACGCCGAGGCGCCGCCGCTCGTGCCGCGCATATCCGGCGTGACGCCGGAACTTGAATCGGCGATCATGACGGCGCTGTCGAAGCGACCGGAGCAACGCTTCCCGAATATGCGCGCCTTCAGCGACGCGCTCGGCGCCACGGCGCTGCGCATCGACGCCTCGAGCATTGTTCGAAGCGCGGGACATCTCGTCCAGGATTCGACGGCCGAGCGCGAGGTGCCGACGCCCGAGCACATGTCGACGAAGCTTATCGCCCTTGCGAAAAGTCGCAGCGCGACGCTCGTGCGCCGCTTCAAGCGGCTGCATCCCGCGGCGCAAGGCGCTTCTCTCGGCATCGCGGCCGCGGCGCTCGCCACCTTGGTCTTTCTCGCGCTGATCGAGCCGTCGTCGCCGCCGACGCGGGACGAACGCCAGACCCGAACCGATCCGGGCGATGGCGACCAACGCCCCATCCGTAAAGTCAATGATGAGCCCCTCCAAACGCGCGGCGACTGCAATTCTCAATTCGCGACGCGCAACGATCCATTGGGCTGCAATTGGCGCCAGCCGTCCTCTTCGAACTCGAGCGCGTCAATTTCCGAGCTGCGCGCGGCGATGAAGGATCGCAGCCGATGGGACGTCGCCTTCCCGCTTGCGCAAAAACTGGCTGAATCCGGCGATAAGGAAGCGCAATATTACCTCGCCACTCTCTACGCCAAGGCGCCGGGCCGGCAGAATTTCTCGGAGGCTTTCAACTGGTTCAAGAAATCGGCGATGCAGGGCTATGCCGACGCGCAAGCCTCGCTCGGCGTCATGTACAAGGACGGCATGACGCCCGACGGCAGGCAAGACCCGGCCGAGGCCTTGCGTTGGTTTCAGCAGGCCGAAACGCAAAACAACGGCAGAGCCCAATATTGGCTCGGCGAAGCCTATGAGAAGGGCTTGGCCGGACTGGACGTTAGTCGCAGCAAGGCCGAAGAGCTCTATTACAAGGCGAGTCTCCAGGACGTCCCCGACGCCGCCGAAGCCTTGCAGAGACTCAAGCGGCGACGCGGCCGGCGTTAAAGGCCGCCTTTGCTGAACTGTCCGCCGCCGCCACCCCCGCCGCCGCCATCGCCACCCCCGCCACCGCCGCCGCCATGACGGCGATGGTGCGCGACACGCACGCGTCCGCGATGACGCGCGTAATGGCGGCGCGCATGATAATGATGGTAGCCGCCGGAATGGCGGCGGTGAAACCGGAAACGAAACCCTCCGAGCATCGCGCCAATGAGACCCAGCTGCGCGGATGCCGGCTCCGGCTCCAAAACGACAAGAGGCAGCGTGAAAGCGCCGAGCAACAGAGCTCGGCGCGAAAGCCGACGGTCGACGCCGTCGTCATTGTCAGTCATGGAATTCGCCCCCGCAGACGGTAGGCGACGATATTGTTCTCGCGGCTGCGTCCTGTCAATTTGCGACGCGCTTCGTCCAGGGCTCCGAATCCCGGTTAACGAGGGGTCATTTCACGGCGTCATGGCCGCCCTTGTCGCGGCGGTCCACGCGACGACAGGAAAATGTGACGATATGGGCCGAACGCGCCGTATCCGCGTGAAGCGTTTCGCGGTTGACCGGCGTGGACGCCGCGTCGATTCTTGAAAGATCGCGCTCAGGCCGACGGACGGCGTTGGCCCCGCCTTTCACATTGTGTCGTGAGCGCGCAGTATTCCTGAAGCGCAAAATTTGGAGAAGAACGCATGGGCGACATCGAAAATGGCCGCGCCGCGCCGTCCGATTTTGTCGATGAGCGCGCGGATGGACCCGGAGTCGTCAACGTCGCCGAAAATGATCCGGCTGCGCCCTTCTATCGATTGCTGTCGAAACTGCGCGCGCCCGTCGCGATGCGAGACATGATGATGGCGCCGGTGCGCGCCTGCTACAGAGGCGAGGGGCTGGCGATCGACCCGGCGGAACTGCCGCCGAGCGCCGCGCAGCTCTATCCGCAGGTCTTCGTCTCGACTCTCGCCGTTCCTTCGGACGCAGGTCCGATCCGCTGCGAATGCTACGCGCCGCCCGGCGGCGGTCCGAAACCGATGATGCTGTATGTGCATGGCGGCGGCTTTGTCGTCGGACGATCCGAGGACACCGCCTATGTCACCAGCCGCATCGCCGCCGAAAACAACGTCATCGTGGTCAGCGTCAATTATCGCTGGGCGCCTGAATGGCCCTTTCCCGCCGCCCTCGACGATTGCATGGCGGTTTTGCGCTGGATGCGCGATCGAGGCGCCGACATCGGCGGCGACGCATCGCGCATCCTGGTCTGCGGCGATTCCGCCGGAGGCAACCTCGCGGCGGCGGCGGCGATAAGGAGCCGCGAGGAACGCCTATCCCTTCTCGCGGCCGTGCTCTTTTGTCCGGTCACGGATTTTCACTTCGAAAAATTTGCGTCCTACGAGCGGCTTGCCCCGACGGGCGTCGTGATCGACGCGTCCTTCATGGGATTTGCGCGCGGCGCCTATCTTACGAAATCGCAGCAGTGGCGGGACCCCTGGGCGAGCCCGGCGCTCGGCGATCTGAACGGCTATCCGCGAACGCTGCTCATCAGCGGAACCGCCGATCCGCTTGTCGACGACAATCGCGCCTTCGCCGAGAAATTGACGGCGGCGGGCGTGGAGGTCACGCATTTCATCGGCGAGGCCATGCCGCACGGCTTCTATTTCTTCCCCGGCGTCTTGACGGTGACCGACGCCGCCTTCGCGGCGATCATGAGATTCATCGCCATTGCGCTGCAAAGCTGAGTCAAGACAACCCTCTCTTCACCGCGCTCGAAGCAAAGCTCAAGCATTGCATCTTGATCTTGGTCGCTGTTTGGCCACGTATTAGCCATTCATTATCGATTAAATAACAAATTCGCCTTAGTACCGAAGGTGCTCAACCGCAGTTTGGAGCGGCACATGCGCTTGCGAACGTGCTCTCGCGCCCGGCTTTTTTCGAAGGTGGCGGTCACCGCCGCCGCGGCGCTCGGCTTTGCGCGGACGCCCGTCATGGCGCAGGGCTATTATTTCTGGGGCGACCGCGAGCCTCTCATCAGCGCCGTTCCAGCGCCAGAGCGCGTCGTTCGGCCGCAACGCCCCGCTGGGCGAAAAAAAATCTCCCGTCCGGCGACGGACAAGAACGGCGCGGCGTCTCCGCCCGACGCCAAGCCCGAGGCTGCAAAGCTCGACCGGCCGCTCTTCGTCATCGCCTCCATCGCCGACCAGCAGGTGTCGATCTACAACCACAGCGGCCTCGTCGCCCGTTCGGCGATCTCGACAGGCATCGCCGGACATCCGACGCCGAAAGGCATTTTCACCATCATCGGCCGCGAACGGTTCCACCGCTCCAACATCTATTCCAGCGCGCCGATGCCGTTCATGCAGCGGATCACCTGGTCCGGCATCGCCATGCATCTTGGGGTCGTGCCGGGGCATCCCGCCTCGCACGGCTGCATCCGGCTTCCCGCCGCATTCGCGGCGAAGCTCTGGGGCATGACCAGGATCGGCGAGCGGGTCGTGATCTCGCCGCATGACGTGTTTCCCGCCGAATTCGAACACCCGCTGCTGCCCGCGCCTAAGATGCGCGCGTCCGCGGAAGCGGAAAAAGGCGCGCCGGCGGCCGGCGCCGAACCGCCTCTCAACGTCGCAGAGGATCGCCCCGCGATCGCGCCGCAGCCGCAGGCGGAGCAGCCCAAAGCCGACGCTGCCGGCAAAACGGCTGGAGCCGCCGCGCCGACCGCCGATCTGCAACAGCCCTCCGCCGTCGAAGCCGACGCGCCCGCCGCGCAGTCGCAGCAACAAGCGGCGCAGCCCCAGCTGGAAGCCGGCGACAAGATTGCTGCGGGCGATGCGGCCACGCCCGCTATAGGGCAGCAGCAGCCGGCGCTCGACGCCGCCGACGCGCCCGCCGCTAAGATCGAGCAGAATGCGGACCAGCCCAAACCCGGAAATCTGGCGGAGAAACCCTCCTCCTCGGCTCCCCCGAGCCCGCCCGCCGTCGCCGAACGGCTGATGGTCAATCCGCACCAATATGCCCAGCGACTCAAGGCCAAGGCCGTGGCTGAAGCCGCCGCCGCCAACCGCGCCGTCAAGGCTTTGTCAGCCGATGCGGGCATCAAGCAAAATGAGGCCGCGCGCGCCGCGGCGGCGCTCCGCGCGGCGCAAGCCGCGCAGGCCTCGGCCCGCGTCAGAGCGGACGCGGCCGCTGCATTGTCCGCCGCTGCAACGGCGGCGGCCGACAGCCAGCAGGAACCGGCCCTGACGGCGGAACGCAGCGCGTCGGCGGGCGATGCGCTGGCGAAAGCCAACGCCGACCGCCTGACGAGAGCCTATGGTAAGGCGCTCTTCACTCGGGACGCGGCGCTGCAGGCGAAGCTCAACGCCGACTCCGCGCTTGCCGAAGCCACGGCGAAGCTCGAACAGGCGCGAACGGCCTTCGCCGCCAGCGACGCGGATCGCGCCGACGCCGACCGGCGCCTGGATGAGGCGAGAACGACCGCCGCCGCCGCCGCAACCGCTCAAAAGGAAGCCGAGCGCCGCATGACGCCGATCTCCGTTCTGATCAGCAAGAAGGATCGGCGGATCTATGTTCGCCAGGCGCTTTCGCCGCTTTTCGATGCGCCAATCGAGATCCGCGATCCGGACGCGCCGCTCGGCTCGCATCTTTATATTGCGACGGCGGCCAAGGAGGACGGGAGCTCGCTCAAATGGTCGGTCGTGTCGATGCCGGAGGCGCAGACGGCGCGCCGGAAGGATTTGGCCTTAGCCGATGCTAAAGCCGACATATCCTTGGATTGGCGCCCGGCGGGCGTGACCCCATCCGAGGCGCTCGAGCGCGTCGACATCCCAAAAGACGTTCGCGAACGAATCGCGGAGCGGCTGTGGACTGGGGCGTCGCTCATCATCTCGGACCAGCCGGTCAGCGGCGAGACCGGAAACGACGGCACGGATCTGACGATTAAATTGCGCTAGCTAGCGCAGCGCACCGCTCGGCGATCGGACGTCGCGCCTGTATTCTCCCGACGTCATGCCGACGCGCGTGATGTCGCGCGCGATGTCGACGCAGGGGCGATGGCCGAAAGCGCGCCCCGCGTCCATCCACATGAGAGGTAAGCGATGAACCTGGACATGAACAAGCTCGACTCGCTGCTTGGAACGGTCGTCAATGAACTCGGCGCCGCGTCCAATGCGGCTCTGGTGATCATCGGAGACAAGCTCGGCCTGTTCCGCGCGCTCTCGCAAGGAGCCGCCACGTCCGCCGAACTCGCCGATAGGACCGGCACGCATGAGCGCTATGTGCGCGAATGGCTCTCCGCGCAAGCGGCCTCCGGATTCGTCGATTATGACGCCGAGGCGCGCAAATTTTCGATGTCTCCCGAGCAGACGGCGGTGTTTGCGGCCGAGGACAGCCCCGCCTTCATGGTGGGAGGCTTCAGCCTGATGTCGGCGATTTTTCACGACGAACCCAAACTCGCCGAGGCCTTCAAGAGCGGCAAGGGCATGCATTGGGGCGACCATTGCAATTGTCTGTTCTGCGGCGTCGAGCGCTTCTTCCGGCCGGGCTACCGGACGCATCTCGTCGCCGAATGGCTGCCGGCGCTTGACGGCGTCACCGCCAAGCTCGAGCGCGGCGCGAATGTCGCCGACGTCGGCTGCGGACATGGCGTCTCGACCTTGCTCATGGCCGACGCCTTTCCGAATTCGGAATTTGTCGGGATCGACTACCATGAGGGCTCGATCGCGCATGCCAGGGAGAAGGCCGACGGTCGCAAGAACGTGCGCTTCGAAGTGGCGCGGGCGCATGATTTCGCCGGCGAACGCTACGACTTGGTGACGATGTTCGATTCACTGCATGACATGGGCGATCCCGTCGGCGCCGTCGCGCATATCCGCGAGGTTCTGGCGGAAGACGGAACGCTGATGCTGATCGAGCCCGCGGCCGGCGACAGCCTCGCGGAAAATCTGAACCCCGTTGGACGCGTCTATTACGCCGGTTCGACCCACATCTGCGTGCCGACCTCGCTCAATCAGGACGTCGGGCTCGCGCTCGGCGCCCAGGCCGGCGCAAAGCGCATCGGCGAGGTCGTGCGCGAAGGCGGCTTCTCCCATTTCCGCAAGGCGGCGGCGACGCCGTTCAACATGATCCTGGAGGCGCGGCTCTAGCGCGACACTAAACGCCCTAGCGACGTCTAACGTACGCGCGGTCGTGTGCTGATCCGCCGTTACGGCGCTGGCCGGTTGACCGTGACGTCGCCGCCCGGCGGCGACTGATCGATGACCAGCAGTTTGACCGGAACGGCGCCGACCGTCGCGCCGAAATGCCAGCGGTCGACGCTCTCAATGACGAATTCGCCAGCGCGATAGACGCGCGAGGAGGATTCGGCCTGCTGGACCATCAGTTCGCCTTCGAGGACATAGGCATAGCGCTGATACGGATGCTTATGTTCCGGCAATCTGACGCCGGGCGCCAGAGTGTAAATCGACGCCACGACCTCCAAGGGCCCCTGCGGCAGCGTGATCGGCTGCCCCGTGGCGGTTTTCGTCGCCCTGGCGATTTCGGTCACGATTTCGACAGGCGCAGGCTCCTTCGCGACGGCCACGCCGACCATATTGAAAGCGACGCTCAGGACCGCGACAAACCGAAGGCGAAACATCTGCTGCTCCATGCGCAATCTGATTCTTGCGTTCGCCATATAGAACCGTTTCCGCAAGCGCCGGTTCTTTTAAACCGCCATGCCGAAAATTTTGCCGACGCCCGCCGTCAGCGCCAGCGCCAATGCGCCCCAGAAGGTCACGCGAACCGCGGCGCGCAGGACGCCGGCGCCGCCGGCCCTCGCGCCGATCGCGCCAAGCAGCGCCAGGCACCCGAGAGAGGCGGCCGAGACAACGGGAATGAGCGCGTCGCGCGGCGCGATCCCGACGATGAGGAGCGGCAGCGCGGCGCCAGCGGCAAAGGTTGCGGCCGACGTCAAGGCCGCCTGCACCGGCCGCGCGCGGGCGATGTCCGAGATGCCCAATTCGTCGCGCGCATGCGCGACCAGGGCGTCCTTCTCCATCAATTGCGAAGCGACCTGCCGCGCGAGGTCAAGGTCGACGCCGCGCTCGACGTAAATATGCGCCAGCTCCTCCCTTTCGAGTTCGATTTGCTCGCTCAATTCCTTGCGTTCGCGCGCGAGGTCGGCCTTTTCGGCATCGGATTGCGAGCTGACCGACACATATTCGCCCGCGGCCATCGACATGGCGCCGGCCACTAAGCCCGCCGCGCCGGCGATCAGCACCTCGCTGCGCGTCGCGGCCGCGGCGGCGACGCCGACGATCAGGCTCGCCGTCGACACGACGCCGTCATTGGCGCCGAGCACCGCCGCCCGCAGCCAGCCGATGCGCTGAACGAGATGACTCTCCCGGTGCATGCGAAGTCGGCTCATGACGGTCCTTCGTTAGCGTGCGCGCGAGCGCATGCGCTGTTCCCCGCGTCGGGTCGATCGCGAAATCAGGGGGCGCGCCAATCGAGGGCGCGTCGCGCCTGCAAAAAGGCCGGGGGCGCCTGCATCAGATCTCCGCGCGTCAAGGCGTCTCACCGAGGCGATCGCGGACCAGCTCGGCGAGAGCGAGCGAGGCCGTCAGTCCCGGGCTTTCGATTCCGAACAGATTGACGAGGCCCTCGACGCCGTGTTGGCGCGGCCCGTCGACGCGAAAATCTGCGGCAGGTTTCCCCCGCCCCGAGATTTTTGGTCGAATGCCGGCGTAGCCGGGAAGCAGGACGCCGTCTAGAAGGGCGGGCCAGTAGCGACGAATTTCGTCATAGAAGGCCTCGGCGCGCCGCGCGTCCACGTTGTAATCGACGTCATCGATCCATTCGATATCAGGGCCAAACCGCGCCTGTCCGGCGAGGTCGAGCGTAAGATGAACGCCGAGCGCGCCCTCCACGGGAACGGGATAGATGAGCCTGGAAAAGGGCGCACGCGCGGAGAGCGTGAAATAGCAACCGCGCGCGAGATAAAGTTGCGGCGTCATGGAGTCCGGAAATCCGTCGATGGCTCGGGAGAGCGTCGTCGCGCCGAGCCCGGCGGCGTTCACGAAAGCCCTCGTCTCAAGCGAGGAGACCTCGGCGCTGGCGCGGTCACGAATTTGGAGCGCAATCCCGCTTTGCGTCACCGCGCCGCCCACGACTTTGGCGTTGAAGGCGAAGGTCGCGCCGAACTCTTCAGCGTCGCCCTGCAGCGCCAACATCAACCCATGACTGTCGACAATGCCGGTCGACGGCGACAGGATCGCGCCGCAGCACGCAAGACTCGGTTCGAGCTTGCGCGCCTCCGCCGCTTCGAGGCGAATGAGGTCTCGAACGCCGCTCGCAAGCGCGTTCGAAGCGATCTGATCGAGTTTGCCCTGCTGATCGGGCTGCGTCGCCACGATCAGCTTTCCCAGTCGCCGGAATCCAACGCGGCGATCGAGGCAATAGCGGTAGAGCAACTCGGCGCCTCGCCGACATAGTTGCGCCTTCAGACTGTCGGGCGGATAGTACAGACCGGCGTGAATGACCTCGGAATTGCGCGAGCTGACGCCCGAACCAATCGTCGGAGCGCTTTCGACAACCAGAACCTTGTATCCCGTCTCGCCGAGCGCGCGGGCCACGGCGAGACCGACGACGCCGGCGCCCGCGATGACAACGTCAAAATTCGCACCGCTCATCTTTGCTCGCCCGCCTCGCGTTCTTGTGCGCCCCGCGCGTCATTGGCTTTCGTCGTCCAGTCCGGCGCCCTCTGCCGACAGTCCGCCCATTTATAGGACGCATGTTGTATTTTCGGGGCGAAAGACGGATTAGCATTTCGGCGACGCCAAGTCGCCAATGACCTGATTACCCGCTCGACATAGGGCGTCGGCTTTCGCTGGTTTGCTCTTGCAGCAAGTGATTGCGCGGCTAAAATGAAGTTGAGACGCCATCGATTCGACGCGTCGCCTGGATTGACTCTCACAGGGCGATATTCTAACCAGCTTTTGCTTATTAAACAGGAGCGCCGCCCTGTCGCATGTCGTTAATTTCATGGAGCAGGTGCGAGAAGTTGCAGGACTTCTTGACGCCGGCGTCGTCGAGCGGCTCGCTCACGAGTTGAGTCAATTGCGTGAGCGCGAGGGACGGCTCTTTTTATTGGGCGTCGGGGGCAGCGCGGGGAATTGCGGCCATGCGGCGAATGATTTTCGAAAATTGTGCGGGATCGAAACCTATGCGCCGACGGACAATGTTTCGGAGCTGACGGCCCGGGCTAATGATGAGGGATGGGATACGATTTTCACCGGATGGCTTGAAGTCAGCCGGCTGTCCAGCGGCGACGCAATCCTTGTCTTTTCAGTGGGTGGCGGGAACGCGGCGCGCAATGTCAGCGTCAATCTTGTGAAGGCCATCGATCTTGCAAAGCAGCGTGGCGCCCGCGTTTTTGGGATCGTGGGCCGCGCCGACGGCCACGCCAGCGCCCATGGCGACGTGGTGGTCGTGATTCCGCAGGTCGACGCCGGCCGCGTGACGCCGCTTTCCGAAGCATTTCAGGCCGTCGTCTGGCATTGCCTCGTGTCTCATCCGGCTCTTCAGTCGCGCGGGACGAAGTGGTAGGAGCCAAGGATGCCGCGACGCGCCGTTTTTTTGGATCGCGACGGCGTTCTCGTGGTGCCGCAGTTTCGCGAAGGCCGCAGTTTCGCTCCGACGACTCTCGAGCAATTCGCGATCTATCCGGACGCGCCGAGTTGCGTTGCAAGGTTGAAGGAAGCAGGCTTCTTCACCGTCATCGTTACAAACCAGCCGGATGTGGGGGCGGGCCGAATCGCGCGTGAGGTCGTCGACGAAATGAGCCTCCGACTTCGCCAGGCGATGCCTCTGGATGCGATAAAGATCTGCTGCCATACAAGCGCGTGCGCCTGCCGCAAGCCGCAGCCTGGAATGTTGTTGGAAGCTGCGCGCGAACTTACGCTCGATCTCAAGGAGAGCTTCATGGTAGGCGATCGAGCGAGCGACATAGAAGCCGGCGCTGCGGCTGGGTGCCGCACCGTGTTCATAGATCTTGGCTATACGGCGGAACGGCCCCCCGAACGTCCGGATCGAATCGTCGGCTCGTTCTGCGAGGCCGCCGACTGGATCCTATCATTGCCTCAAAGAGACAGCTGAAAGTCGCTCATGTCGAAAATTTTCATCAAGCTCTTTGCCGACGGCGCCGATCTTGGCGAAATGATCGCCATGTATCGCGATCCGAGGATCGTCGGCTTCACGACGAATCCGACGCTGATGCGCCAAGCCGGCGTGGCCGATTACGAAACATTCGCGCGCAAGGCGCTCGCGGCGATTCCGGATCGTCCCATCTCGTTCGAAGTGTTCGCCGACGACTTCTCCGACATGGCGCGCCAGGCGCGCGCCATCGCCGGTTGGGGCCCGAACGTCAATGTGAAGATTCCCGTCGTCAATACGAAAGGCGAGTTCACCGGCCCTGTTCTGAGCGCGCTTTCCAAGGAAGGCGTGACGCTCAACGTCACCGCGATCATGACCGTGGAGCAGGTTCGCGACGTCGCCGCGGCGCTCGCGCCCGAAACGCCGGCGATTATTTCGGTCTTTGCCGGGAGAATCGCCGACACCGGCGTCGATCCTGTTCCTCACATGAAGGCCTGCCGCGCGGCGCTTGCGTCGCGCCCGCGCGCGGAGCTGCTCTGGGCCAGCCCGCGCGAATTGCTGAACGTTTTTCACGCGCAGGAGGCGGGCTGCCATATCATCACCGCCACGCCCGGCATTCTTTCCAAGCTAGAGTTGGTCGGAAAGGATCTCACGCAGTTTTCTCTCGAGACGGTGCAAATGTTCTATCGCGACGCGACGGCTTCGGGATTCGAAATCGACGTTGCGCAGCAAGAATCGGCCGCCGCGGTCGGCGGGGTAAGCGACATACGCGAGGATGTTCGATGACGCGACTGTTCGAACGTGTTTTCATCACCGGCGGCGCCGGCTATTGCGGGAGCCGTCTCGTTCCACAGCTCCTTCGCTCCGGTTACAAGGTGACCGTGTATGACGTCATGTATTTCGGTTGTGACTTCCTGCCGAAAGACGACCCAAACCTGACCGTGATTCAGGGCGACATACGCGACCAGGCGAAGCTCGCCGCCGCGGTCGCCGGCCACGACGCTTTCTTGAGCCTCGCCTGCATCTCCAATGACGCCAGCTTCGAACTCGATGAACGGCTCTCGACCTCGGTGAATTTGGAGGCCTTCGAGCCGATGGTGCTCACGGCCAAGAACGCGGGCGTCAAGCGCTTCATCTATGCGTCTTCATCGTCGGTTTATGGCGTTTCCGACCAGCCCGAGGTGACGGAAGACCATCCGCTCGTGCCCCTGACGCTTTACAACAAATACAAGGGCATGTGCGAGCCGCTGCTCAACAAACACATCGACGACGGTTTCACGGGCGTCACCTTCCGTCCGGCGACCGTGTGCGGCTACGCGCCGCGCCAGCGATTGGATCTCTCCGTGAACATTCTCACCAATCACGCCGTGAACAAGAACAGGATCACGGTGTTCGGCGGCTCGCAATTGCGACCGAACCTGCATGTTCAGGACTATGTCGACGCGGTGGAGATGTTTCTCCAGGCGCCTGCGGAAAAGATTCAAGGCGAGATCTTCAACGTCGGATATCAAAATCTCTCTTTGATGCAAATCGCCGAACTGGTTCGCAAGGTCGTGCTCGAAGAATATCCCGAACGCGGCGATCTCGAAATCGTGACGACGCCGAGCGACGATCTGCGCTCATATCACATCAATTCAGGCAAGATCGCACGCGTGCTGGGCTTTCAGCCGCGGCGCACGATCGAGGACGCGGTGCGCGAACTCTGCGTCGCCTTCCGAGAAAATCGCTTGCCGAACAGCTTCGACGACGACTCCTATTTCAACGTCAAGCGGCTGCAAAGATTGAAAGCAGCATGAACGGCAAACCTATTGCTGTGGTGACAGGCGGCGCGGGCTTCATCGGGAGCCATATGGTCGACCTGCTGCTGGATCGCGGATTTTGCGTTCGCGTGATCGACGACTTGTCGGGCGGGCGCGAGGCGAATCTTGCGCATCATGCGCAGAACTCGGACCTCGCCTGTCATTGGAAAGATATACGCACGCTGGCGCCGGGTGATCCGATCTTCTCGGACTGCCGCTATGTTTTCCATTTCGCAGGCATTGGCGACATCGTTCCGTCAATCGAACGCCCGATCGAATATATGGACATCAATGTCCAGGGAACGGTCCGCGTGCTCGAATGCGCGCGCGCCGCAAAGGTGAAAAAATTCGTCTATGCGGCGTCTTCATCCTGCTATGGCCTCGCCGCGACGCCGACCCGCGAGGATCACCCGATCGCGCCGCAATATCCTTACGCTCTCTCAAAATATCAGGGCGAGCAAGCGGTGTTTCACTGGGGAAACGTCTACCGGCTCCCCGTCAATTCGATCTGCATATTCAACGCGTACGGCCTGCGCGTGCGCACCACGGGCGCCTATGGCGCCGTCTTTGGCGTCTTCTTTCGCCAGAAACTCGCCGGCAAGCCGTACACCGTGGTCGGCGACGGGTCGCAATCACGCGACTTCATTTACGCAACGGACGTCGCCGAAGCGTTTCTCGCCGCCGCCGAAACGGATATCGTCGGCGAGCGCTTCAATGTCGGCGCCGGCGCTCCGAAATCAATCAATCAACTCGTGTCCCTGCTCGGCGGCGACGTGGTCTATGTGCCTAAGCGGCCCGGCGAGCCCGATTGCACCTGGGCGGACATCACGAAGATTTCTACGCTTCTCCATTGGCGGCCGAAAGTTCCGTTTGAAGAGGGAGCGCCGAGGATGATGCAGCAGATACATCTTTGGCAGGATGCTCCGCTTTGGGATCCCGAGTCGATCGCAAAGGCGACGAAGACGTGGTTCGAATTTCTTGGAGGCGACGCGGCTCGGATATGAGTCGGCGCGCGGAGTCGTTTGCTACAGACTCGCGACGCGCAGGGACCCAACGAAGCCTTCACTCCAACCGATGACGCTTTCTCGCAGAGTTGCTCATGCCCAACAGCTCACTCAATCAACTCTATGGCCGCAAAATCAAGACGCCGGAAGAGTTGCGCGCAATCCTCGGTCCTATGCCGCGCGAAAAGCGCGCAATAATGTGCCACGGCGTTTTCGATGTGGTTCATCCCGGCCACATTCGGCATCTCGCTTACGCCAAGGGCAAAGCCGATATTCTGATTACGAGCATAACAGCCGACGCGCACATCACGAAGGGGCTGCATCGGCCGCACGTGCCGCAGGACTTGCGAGCGCTCAATCTCGCCGCTCTCGAGATGGTCGACTATGTGGTCGTGGACGTCAATGCGACGCCGCTCGCCAATCTGAAACTCATTCAGCCTGACCTCTTCGCAAAAGGCTACGAATACACAACGACCGGGATGCCTCCGAAGACCGCGGAGGAAGCGGAAGTCGTGCGCGCCTATGGCGGCGAGATCGTCTTCACGCCCGGCGACATCGTTTATTCCTCTTCGAAGCTCATTGAACTCGAAGCTCCGAAGCTTCGCTTCGAAAAGCTCCAAATCATCATGGAGAGAAAAGGAATTTCCTTCGAAGACCTGCGCCGCGCGATTAACGCGCTTTCCGACTATCGCGTTCATGTGGTCGGCGACACGATCGTCGACAGCTACACCAATTGCGTCATGATCGGAGGCCAGACCAAGACCCCGACCTTGTCCGTTCTGTTTGAGTCGAAAACGGACTATGCAGGAGGAGCGGCGATCGTCGCGAAGCACTGCCGCGCCGCCGGAGCGAATGTTTCTTTTTGCACCGTGCTGGGCGATGACGCCGACGCCGAATTCGTTCTGAACGACCTTCAGCAGGCCGGCGTCGCTGTCTCGGTCGTGACGGAACGCGGTCGTCCCACGGTGAACAAGAACGCAATCGTCGTCGGCGGCTATCGGCTTTTGAAAGTCGACACGCTCGACAACAACTCAATCACCGACGCCATGTGCGCCAAGATGACCGATACGGTGCGCAACAGCGGCGCCGATGCGGTGATCTATGCCGATTTCCGTCACGGTATCTTCAATCGCCGCACGATACCCAATTTCATCGAGGCGATTCCGGCGAATGCCTATCGCGTCGCCGACAGCCAGGTCGCGAGCCGCTGGGGAAACATCACTGAATTTCGCGGCTTCGATCTGATTACGCCGAATGAGCGCGAGGCGCGATTTGCGCTGGCCGATCAGGACTCAGGCATTCGACCTCTGGCGTCCGCGATATTCGATGAGGCGCAATGTAAATTGCTGATCCTTAAGCTCGGGCAGCGCGGGGTGCTCGTCTGCCAAAGCGCAGATCACGAATCGCTGGATAGTTTTTTCGTGCTCGACAGCTTTGTCGAGACTCTCGTCGACCCCGTCGGCGCCGGCGATGCGCTCCTTGCATATTCGACGCTCGCCATGCTCGCCACGAAGGACCCGACGCAGGCGACCATCATCGGTCTGCTCGCGGCCGCTTGCGAATGCGAATGCGACGGCAATACGCCCATTGCGCCCAAGCAAATTTTAAAAAAGCTGGACGCGGTGGAAAAACAAACGAATTACGTGTAGCGCCATGAGAGTGATCGTTGTCGGCCTCGGGGTGCAGGGACATAAAAGGCGTGCGTTTGCCGGCGAAGACTTCGTCGCGACCGTCGACCCCTACAATGCCGCTGCGGACTATCGAGAAATAAAAGACATTCCGCTCGATAGCTTCGATGCGGCGCTGTGCTGCATCCCCGATGAGCCGAAATTCGAAATCCTCGAATACCTGCTGGCGAATGGAAAGCACGCGTTGGTCGAAAAGCCGCTATGGACGCGCACGGCCTCGGAAATTGACGAACTCGAGCGCCTCGCGCGCGCCGCGAACGTCGTTTGCTACACGGCTTACAATCATCGCTTCGAACCGCATTTCGTGCGCATGCGCGATCTCATTGCGTCGGGCGAACTGGGGCGCATCTATTCCTGTCGCATGTTCTACGGCAATGGAACGGCGCGCCTCGTGCGAAATTCGGAATGGCGCGATAGCGGGGCCGGCGTGCTTCCGGATCTTGGCTCGCACCTTCTGGACACATGCCGCTTCTGGTTCGGCGACATCGACGCGAGATTCAAACTTGTCGCCGTCAACTGCTTTGAGAACAAGTCGCCCGATCACGTCATTATCGGCAATGAAGACGGCGCATGTCGCATCGAGCTCGAAATGACGCTGCTGTCTTGGCGCAATCACTTCGCTTGCGATATCTTTGCGGAAAACGGCAGCGCTCACATTGAATCGCTGTGCAAATGGGGTCCGTCAACTTTTACGATGCGACGGCGAATTCTTCCGTCGGGTCGCCCGCCGGAGCAGGCGGTCACGCTCGTGCAGGACGATCCGACTTGGAAGGTCGAATACGAGCATTTCAAGGGCATGTGCCAATCTCGAGCACAGACCGACCTCTCAAACGACATATGGCTGCGAGACGTGTTGGCGCAACTCGAGGATGTGGTTCTCGAACAATTGCGGCGACGCCGCGGGCAAGACGCATGACTTCCGCAATCAAGCACGCTTCGGATATTGTCGTCGGCTTCGCCGGCATGACCCACCTCGGGATCGTCTCCGCGATCTCCGTCGCGGCGAAGGGTTTTAAGACGATCGGCTATGATTCCGATTCTCAACTTGTCGGGCGGCTTTCGGCGGGACAGCCGCCGATCGAGGAGCCGGATCTCGATGATCTGCTGCGCGCCAATGGCGCTCGGCAAGCCTTCACCAATGATCTTTCGCGGCTCGCCGAATGCGACATCGTCTATATTTCATACGACGTGCCTACCGACGATAGGGGCCAAAGCGATCTTAGCCCGATCGTCGGCATTATCGAGGCGGTGGCGAAGGCGTTGCGCCCCGATGGGATTCTCGTCATTCTTTGTCAGGTGCCTCCGGGTTTTACGCGGGGCGTGCGCGCGGTTCCGCCGGAGCGGCTTTACTATCAGGTCGAAACGCTCGTGTTTGGCCGCGCCATGGCGCGCGCGCTGCAGCCGGAGCGAACGATTATCGGATGCGCGGATTCCGATGCGCCCCTGGAGCCGCGCTACAAGGCGTTGCTCAGTGCGTTCGGATGTCCGTTGATCCCGATGAGTTACGAGAGCGCCGAACTCTGCAAGATCGCGATCAACTGCTGCCTGGTGTCGTCAATCAGCGTCGCCAACACGCTGGCGGAACTTTGTGAAAATATAGGGGCCGAGTGGTCCGAGATCGTTCCCGCGTTGAAGCTCGACGCCCGCATCGGCCCAAGCGCCTATCTCTCGCCGGGATTGGGGATCGCAGGCGGCAATCTCGAGCGCGACCTTGCGACGGTCATTGCTTTGTCCGAGCGTTTCGACACGGACGCGGGCGTCGTCCGCGCATGGATCGACAACAGCCGGCGGCGCCGCGATTGGGTGCGTGGCGCGATCACGACCGCTCTGCTTCGCGAAAAGCCCGAGGCGACGATCGCCGTTTGGGGCCTCGCCTACAAGGAGAACACGCATTCAATCAAGAATTCGCCGTCCGTCGCGACGATCATGGGTCTGCCGGAAACGCGATTCGTCGCGCATGATCCTGTGGTGCAAGCCAGCGCAATTTCTCACGCGCGACTGACGGGCGTCGACTCGCCGCTCGCGGCGCTCGAAGGCGCCGACGCCTTGATGATCTTGACGCCCTGGCCTGCTTATCGTCGAGTTGGCGTTGCGGACATATCTCGGACGATGCGGGGCCGCATCGTCATCGATCCCTATCGCCTGCTCGATCCACGCGCCGCCGCGGCGGCCGGCCTCGATTACTACACGCTCGGGTCTCGCCATAACCCAAGCGCGGGAACCCTCTAATGCTGCGCCATCTCGCTCCCGCGCCGATGGCTCCCGCTCGCATCGTTGTCATCGGCGGGAGTGGATTTGTCGGCGGCGCGCTCTGTCGCCGCATCGCCCGCGCGCAAATTCCCGTATTGGCGATCAACCGCCAGCAGATCGATCTTCTTGCCGACGACGCCGACAAGCAATTGCGCGCGATTTTGCAGCCCGGCGATGCGGTCGTGGCGGCCGCGGCGCGCGCGCCTTGCCGCTCTCTCGACATGCTTGTCGAGAATGTCAAAATGACGCGCGCGATGGTCGCGGCGTTAAAGGATGCGGCGCCGTCGCATGTGATCAACATCAGCTCGGACGCCGTCTACGCCGACGAGCCGGTTCCGATTGACGAAGAGACGCCCACCGCGCCCGGAACGCTGCACGGCGTCATGCATCTTGCGCGGGAAATCGCATTTCGCTCGGATATCTCGGCGCCGTTGACGATCGTGCGTCCGACCCTTCTCTATGGTCTTGAGGATCCGCACAACGGTTATGGCCCCAATCGCTTTCGTCGCCTCGCGGCGGCCGGTGAGAATATCGCGGTTTTCGGCGCGGGCGAGGAGCGACGCGACCACGTTTGGATTGACGATCTCGCCGAGATCCTTTTCCGGATATTGACGCGGCGCTCGATCGGCGTGCTCAATGTAGCGACCGGCGACGTGCATTCGTTCCGCGCGCTGGCGGAAGCGGTGGCCGGCGCCGCGCGGCGTAAAGTAGCGGTCGAAGAGACGCCGCGCGTTGGACCTATGCCGCATAACGGCTATCGTCCGTTCGACATCGCAGCGACGCGCGCCGCCTTCCCAGATTTCGCCTACGCGCCGGCCATAGAGACCGTCGCGAAACTACAATCATTCGCGGAGCGATAGCATGGCGGAAGTCGATCTGTTGCGCGCGCTGCCGAAATCCCGGCGCAACATCACGCAGCGAGGCGAAGCGAAGTCGCCCGAGATCATTGCGCTTTCACGAGAATATGGGGAGCTCTATTTCGACGGGCCGCGAGAATTTGGCTATGGCGGCTATCGCTACGATGGGCGCTGGCGACCGGTCGCGCAAGATATCATCGCTCATTTCGGTCTCGCGGCGGGCGCGCGAATTCTCGATGTCGGATGCGCCAAGGGCTTTCTTGTCAAAGACTTGATGCTCGCGGAGCCGGGGCTGGAGGCCTTCGGTCTCGACATCTCGCGTTACGCCCTCATGCACTGCGAACCGGAGGTCGTGGGCCGTCTGCACCTCGGCTCCGCCGACGCGCTGCCCTTCCCCGACAAGAGCTTCGATTGCGTCGTGAGCATCAATACGATTCACAATTTCGACCGCGCCGGCGCATTGCGGGCCTTGCGTGAGATCGAGCGCGTGTCTCGCCAAAGCGCATTCGTCCAGGTCGATTCGTATCGTACGCCCGAACAAAAGAGTCTTTTCGAAAGTTGGGTGCTGACGGCGAAATTCCACGACTATCCGCAGGGCTGGATCGAAGTCTTTGCCGAAGCCGGCTATACGGGCGACTATTATTGGACGATCGTCGAGTGACGTGACGCTCCTGAAGAAGCGAAGGCGAACACATGTCGAATAAGACCTATGCAATCCTTGGCGGCGGAGGCAGCTTCGGCATTCACGCCGCATTCTGGCTGCTCGATCACGCTAACCCGCGAAAAGTGATCGGCATTGGTCGCAATCCGCTGCGGGAGCGCGCGTTCTCGCTGGATATCGATCAGCGCGACGGTTACGAATATCATGCTCGTCACGTGACCTACGAGATCGATCTGCTGCTCGAACTGCTCGATCGCGAAAAGCCGGAGATCATTGTCAATTTCGCAGCGCAGGGAGAGGGCGCCGTCTCCTGGAAACACTCCTGGCGTTTTTTTGAAACCAATTCGATGGCGCTCGCGCGCCTTTGCGAAGAACTGATGAAACGGGATTGGTTGGAGCGTTTCATTCAGATCGGGACGTCGGAAATGTACGGGTCCGTCGATCGCCCCGTGACGGAGGACGAGCCGATCAAGCCGTCGAGTCCTTACGCCGCCTCCAAGGTCGCTTTCGACATGCATCTTCTGTCGATAGCGCGATTCCTCAAGTTCCCGATGAATATTTTGCGGCCGTCGAACGCCTATTGCCCCGGGCAGCTTTTGCATCGCGTCGTGCCCAAGGCGATCGTCTCGGGCCTGCTTGGCGAGAAACTACCCTTGCATGGCGGCGGCAAGGCGGAAAAATCCTATATTCATGCGCGCGATCTCGGCCGGGCGATTCATCTCGTGGCGGAAGGCGCGCCGCTCGGCGCCGTCTATAACGTCGGTCCGAGCGAGCCAACGTCTATTCGGCGCGTCGTCGAGCTTTGCGCGGAGGCTGTCGGCGTTCCGTTCGAACAATTGTGCGAGGTCAGCGGCGATCGACTCGGGCAGGACTCTCGCTACTGGCTCGACTCATCAGCGATCAAGCGCGACGTGGGCTGGGAGCCCCGCATTGACTGGGCGGAGGGCTTGTCCGAAATGGTCGACTGGGCGCGAGCGAATCTTCCCGCTTTGAAACGCGCGCCTCGCGATTACACGTTAAGGGCATGATCGACCGCAACGAGTTGGGCGGAACGTGAAATGACAAACGGACTCATGCTATGTCAGCGCGACGAGCGACGGCGCAACAGTTTCGACGCCACTGCGGCGAAGGAACGCTGCCGCCGCTATCGCCGGCGCATTCTGGAAATCTCGCGACAAGTTTCCGCGCTGCATGTGGCGCCGGCCTTTTCCTGCGTCGAGATCGTCGACTTGCTGTATAATGGCGCGATGCGGCGGGACGCGAACGGTGCGTATTGCGACATCTTTCTGATGTCCAAGGGTCACGGCTGCATGATCCAATATGTCGTGCTCGAGGAGCAAGGCGTATTGTCGCGCGCGGACCTCGACGCCTATTGCAAGCCCGGCGGGCGGCTCGGCGCGCATCCCGATTACGGCACGCCGGGGATTGCGGCTTCGACCGGATCGTTGGGACATGGGTTGGGAATCGCGGTCGGACAGGCCTTCGCCGAAAAGCTGAAAGGGAGCGACGCGCGGGTCTATTGCGTCCTATCGGATGGCGAATTTCAGGAGGGCTCGACCTGGGAGGCGATGATGGCCGCCGCAAATCTCGGTCTCTCCAATCTTGTCGCGCTGATGGACAACAATGATTTTTCCGGCCTCGAACGCATCAGCGAGGGTCACAAGGCCTTTTACCCCCTGCTCGACAAAGCCCGCGCTTTTGGATTTAGCGTGGCTGAAGTCGCTGGACATGACAGCGCGGAGATTTTCGCGGCGCTCGACAACGACTGTTCGAATGACGCAACCCCTCGCCCGAGGTTGATCGTTTGTCGCACGACGAAGGGCAAGGGCGTTTCGTTCATGGAGAGCGTTCCGATCTGGCATTACCGCTCGCCCAATTCGGAGGAATATGCGCAGGCGTTGAACGAGATCGAGAACGCCCCATGAGGAATAGATTTGCGGATACATTCTATGAATTGGGCAGGGAGGACGAGCGCCTGTGCCTTGTCGTAGCGGACATATCTCCTGCCGGCAGCATCGAGAAGTTTCGCACGAAATTTCCGCAGCGCTTCGTGAATACCGGAGTCGCCGAGCAGATCATGATCGGCATGACCGCCGGAATGGCGCAGCGTGGTCTGCGGCCCTTCGCCTACACGATTGCGACCTTCTCGCTCTACCGCCCGTTTGAAATGGTGCGAGACGATCTGTGCTACCAAAATCTATGCGTCACCGTGGTCGGCATCGGCGGCGGCCTCACCTATTCGACGCTCGGCGCGACGCATCACGCGCAAGAAGACGTAGCGATCGCCTGCGCGATTCCTAACCTCACAGTTATCGCGCCTTGCGACCCGGCGGAAACCGAAGCGGCGACGCGCTGGTGCGCCACGCAGGAGCATGGGCCGGTCTATCTGCGCCTCGGCAAGGCGGGAGAGCCGGACTTCACCAGCAACGCGCCGCAACCCTGGACCTTCGGCAAGCTGCGGCGAATTCGCCCGGGCGCGGACGTTTGCATTCTTACTTACGGTCCTATCATGAAACGCGCGTGGGCCGTGGCCGAGCGGCTCGAGGCGGCCGGCCGCAGCGTGGCGATCAATTCGGTTCACACATTGAAGCCGCTCGACGTCGGCGGAGTCGCCGACGTGCTGACGCAATTTTCCTCTGTCGTCGTTATCGAGGAATGTGCGCCGACCGGCGGTCTCGCAATGCAAGTCAAAGCGCTCGCCTTCGATATCGGCGCACGAACAAGGCTCCTTTCATTCACGCTTAAGGATGAGTTCATTCACTGCTACGGAAGCCATGACGACATCCTCGACGCGCACGGTCTTTCGGTCGAGGATATGACGCGGCGAATTCTCAGTGAGTGACCGCGCCCCAGACTATTTCCTCAGCGAGGGACCGCTGACGCCGGGCGATGCGGCGGTCGCGCTGCTTGTCCTCGACGACGGTCGCTATCTCATGCAGCTTAGGGATGAGAAGCCCGGCATTTTTTTTCCAGGCCATTGGGGCCTCTTCGGCGGCGGCGTCGAACCCGGCGAAGGGGCCGAGGCGGCGTTGCGGCGCGAACTGCGGGAAGAACTGGGATACGACGCCCAGACCATGGTCTGGTTTACGACGATGACGCTCGATTTCACCGCCTTAGGCGGCGGCCCTGTCGAGCGCCATTTCTACGAGACGCCGCTTGCGGCCGCACAGATGGAGAAGCTTATCCTCGGAGAGGGGCGCGCGATGCGCGCGTTCGAGGGCCCCGATCTGCTTGCGAGGGAACGCGTGACGCCATACGACGCATTTGCGCTCTGGATGCATCTGACGCGCGCGAGCCATGAGCGCGCGCGGCGCTCGGTGGAATTGAGTGGAGAAGCGCGGCGGCTCCAGGAATTTCCTCGATGACCCTAATGCTGTCGGCGGGCCATGCTTGTCAGGTTTGCGGATCGGAAAGATTGCGCGAACTCGTGTCCTTCCGCGAGTTGCCGCGTGTCACCTCTGACGCTCGACCGTGGCCAGCAGGCGGAAGGCTTGCGTGTTGTGAAGAGTGTGGCGCCGCTCAAAAAATCGTGGACGACGCCTGGCGCGCGGAGATCGCGCAGATCTACCGGAATTACGAATTATACCACCAGTCTCAGGGCGACGAGCAACCGATCTTTTCGGGTCAATCGACCGGGCCGCAACCTCGCTCCGCCTTGATAATAGACTATCTCGATGGCGCGCTCACGCTTCATGAGGACGCGCGCGTCCTGGATTTCGGATGCGGAACCGGCTCGGCGTTGAAGACCTTTTCAGGTCGCCATCCTCGCTGGCGCCTTTACGGCGCCGAAATCCGCGACGATGCGCGCGAGCGTCTTGCACAACTGCCGAATTTCGTCGAGCTCTATACCTGCGATCTTGACGCGATCGACGCGCGCTTCGACCTCGTCACCCTCATCCACTCGCTTGAGCATCTCATCTCGCCGGTCGACACATTGATCGAGCTGCGGCGTCTCATCGGGGACGATGGGCGCGTCTTCGTGCAGGTTCCGGATTGCGCAATCACGCCATTCGATTTCGTTATCGTCGATCATCTCACGCACTTCACTGTCGAGTCGCTCCGCCGCCTGGGCGAACGCGCTGGCTACGAGACTGTCGCAGCCCACGACGCCTTGCTCCCCAAGGAATTGAGCTGGATCGGTAAAGCCGTCGCATCCCGCGACGGACCCGCGGCGACGCCTCACAAGGGCATGGATGAAATCCGCGCTCAGGTCGACTGGCTGAACGCGCAAGTGCGCAACTCGCGAGAGCTCGCGCGTTCGAGCGCGAATTTCGGTATTTTTGGCACCTCCATCTCCGGAACGTGGCTCGCGGGCGCGGTCGGTGACGAGGTCGACTTTTTCGTGGACGAAGACCCTCAGCGCATCGGGCGAGAGCACATGGGCAGGCCCATCATCGCTCCTGCCAACGTCGCCGAGAATTCCGATGTCTTCGTTCCGCTGATTCCGAAGGTCGCCGCCGCAGTAAAATCCCGCTTGGCGAGACAGGGCGTGCGTTACCACGCTCCCGCGGACATCGTCAGATGAGCGCCAATGCCAGCGCGCGATATTGCGTCATCGGAGGAAGCGGAGCTATTGGCTCCGCTTTGATGAAAAGCTTGAGCGCGCAACGAAAAGAAGCGATCGCGTCGACCAGACGTCAGCCGGTCGATCGCCAAAACGAATTTTATCTCGACCTCGGCGCCGATCTGCCCGAGCTTTCATTCTCAGCGCGCGACGTCGTCATCCTTACGGCGTCGATGACGCGACTGGCGGAGTGCCGATCGGAGCCGGAACGCGCTCGAAGAGTGAACGTCGACGCGCAGGTTCTTATTGCGGAGCAAGCGGTGAAGAAGGGCGCTTTCGTCGTTTTTCTTTCGACGAACCAAGTGTTCGACGGAACCAAGAGCGGCGTGGGTCCCGAGGAGCCGCGCTCGCCTCGATCCGTCTACGGAAAGCTGAAGGCCGAGGCGGAATCGGCATTGTCGCGCTTGGGCGATTCTGTCGCGATCGTCCGCCTGAGCAAAGTCGTTGGTCCGCATCTCGATTTATTCCAGCGATGGCGCCGCGAATTGTCGCGGGGCGAAACCATCGAGGCCTTCGACGATCTGCTTTTGGCGCCAATCGCGATGGCGAAGGTCGTGGCAGGGGTCGAGCTTATCGGTCTTAGGCGGCTGGGCGGCGTCTGGCATCTGGGCGGTTCCGACGAAATCAGCTATCTGCAAGCAGGACGCCACCTTGCTTGCCGTCTTGGCGCTGACGCGCGATTGGTCGTCTCGGTCAGCGCCGCGAAGGCGGGAATTCCTGTCGAGGAGCGGCCGCCGCGGGTCTCCATGGCGCCGGGTAACCTAGAAACCGCTATTGGCGTTCGAATCGGCGACGCCTTAGAGGAACTCGACATCGGGTTGGGGTTTGCCGATTGGACGCGAACCGATATTTGTTCTCGAAGCGGCGAGATTATCCCTCAAGCGATGTAGAATCATGACGGATCAGGTGGAGCGCGAAGGCGAAAAGCAATACGCGGAATTTGTCGCCGAGATTCGCAAGCACGGCCATCAGCGTATGGGTTTGATGACGAGCTGGGCCTATCTCGACGATCCCAAGCGCCTCGCTTTTATGATGGCGCGTTACAAATTCGTGGCGAAGATGCTCGAGGGAGCCGACCACGTTCTCGAGGTTGGCTGCGGCGACGGGTTTGGAACGAGGATCGTAGCTCAGGCGGTCAGGAAAGTGACGGCCGTTGATTTCGACCCGGAATTTATCGACGACGCTCGATCTGTCGCCGGCGATCGTTACCCCATTTCGTTTCACCGCCACGACATGGTTGCGGCCCCTTTTCCCGATCGTTTTTCGGGCGCCTATAGTCTCGATGTTCTCGAACATATCGATCGCGCCAACGAACACCGGTTTATTTCAAATATCGTAGCGTCACTGACGCAAGACGGAGTTTGCGTCATCGGCGCGCCATCGCTCGAATCGCAGGCCTATGCGTCGCGGATGTCTCGTTTGGGCCATGTGAACTGCAAGACCCAGGCCGAGCTGAAAGACACGATGCTTCGCCACTTTCGAAACGTCTTCATGTTCGGCATGAACGACGAAGTTCTTCATACGGGTTACGCAAAGATGACGCATTACAACATCGCGTTATGCGCCGGGCCGGTCGCGGCGAATAGTTAGTGGACCGAGACGGATACGCCGGCTCGTCGCTCGCGCGATAGGGTCTTCTGGATTAATTGGAACGAACGCTATTATTCGCTTGCAAACTTAAGGGACGGGATCAATTGGGATGAATGGCGATCGAACAGGCCTCACCGAACAAAAGTTGGGGCGTCACGGTCTTTATTTTTATCCAATTTATGCCCTTTTGGCGCGAATCCTCGGCCGCTTGGGGTATCGCTTTCTGCACACCCATATCTGGCTGATCGAAGATTTCGGCCAGCTCGCGATGGACCCGGACGTCTATTTAAAGCGGCAAATACTCTCGGGACGAAAGGTCAAACCAATCCTCCTGGTTGACGGTCGCACGCCCGCCAACGAGGCGCTTTTGGCGCATTGGACGCGTTATATTCATGTCGTGCGCTCACGCGCGATGAATTCCCTGCTGCGGCCATTCTTGCAGTTTCCGGAGGTCGTCGACGTTATTCCGGCCTATTCCATTGCGCGGGGGGGCGCGTCGCATAATCACGAAATTCAGCGCCTCTGGGGTGACCGGCCTCCGCTTTTGCAGCTTTCCGAAGCGGAAATCGCCAAGGGAGAGGAGCAGCTGCGGGCCTGGGGCATGCCGGAAGGGGCTTGGTTCGTATGCGTGCATTCGCGTGAAGGCGGCTTCAAGCCCGTCCACGACTGGGCGCATAATTTTCGAAATTCACGGATCGACGGTTACCAAGAGGCCATGCGGGAAATCGTTGCTCGCGGCGGCTGGTGCATCAGGGTCGGCGACGCGACGATGGAGCCGCTGGCGCCGGCCCCAGGGATTGTGGATTATGCGCGGTCGCCTGCGAAAAGCGCTTGGATGGATGTTTTTCTCCTCGCGCGGTGTCGCTTTCTGCTCGGCAATACCTCTGGGGTTTTCATCATCTCCGGAATTTTTGGCAAGCGGTCGGCTCTCGCCAATATGGCGCCGATTGGCGCGGCCTATTCGCTTTTTCCGGGCGATATAACCATTCCCAAATTGCTTCAGGACGCGAGCGGACGCATTTTGTCTTTTGGCGAGGCGCTGGCGGACGCCTCGTCCGAATACCACCTTGCCACGCAGTTCGCCGAACGGGGCTTACGCCATATTGACAATACGCCGCAGGAAATCGGTGAACTTGTCCTGGAAATGATGGATCGGCTCGAAGGAACATTCGTCGAAGAGCCGGAAGACGCCGAATTGCAGGCGCGGTTCCGCGCCTTGATGCGGCCGGAGCATTATTCGTGGCATTCCGCAGGTCGAATCGGGGCCGCTTTCCTGCGTCGCCATCGCAATCTGCTCGACGCGCAGGCGCCCCTTGAGAAAGACGCCCATGGCGTCTAGAGCAGGCTCCGAAAAAAGTTGACAGACTTTTACGAGGAGAACCTGCTCCAACGGTTTGATTTTGAGCGATTCCTTATCGATCACATGATTCCATGTGTCGGGAAGCGCTCTAGGCCGTCGGGCTGCGCTCGGCCAGCGGCGGTTTCGATTGCAAACCTCAGCTCGGGCCGTTATCCGGACCGTGGCCGCCGCCGCCTTGTTTGACTTGCGCGCGCGCCCCCGCTACCAGACCGCGCGACGGCTTTAGCCAGAGTGGCGCGCGCGCAAGCGGCGCTCCGACACCGTCTCGCCAAAGGGTCAGAAGGACCAAGGGGTCGCGCGATGAAGATTCTCGTGCCCGTCAAACGGGTCGTCGATTACAACGTCAAGATCAGGGTGAAGGCGGACGGGTCCGGCGTCGATCTCGCCAATGTCAAAATGTCGATGAACCCCTTCGATGAGATCGCCGTCGAAGAGGCGCTGCGGCTCAAGGAGGCCGGCAAGGCGACGGAAGTCATTGTGGTCACGATCGGCCCCGCCAAGGCGGACGAGACCTTGCGCACCGGCCTCGCCATGGGCGCCGACCGCGGCATTCTGGTCAAGACCGACGAGACGGTCGAGCCGCTCGCCGTCGCCAAGATTCTCGCCAGGATCGTCGCCGAGGAACAGCCGCAGCTCGTCATCATGGGCAAGCAGGCGATCGACGACGATTGCAATCAGACGGGCCAGATGCTCGCGGCGCTGCTCGGCTGGGGCCAGGGCGCCTTCGCCTCGAAAGTCGAGATGGCCGACGGTTCCGTCGACGTGACGCGCGAGATCGACGGCGGGCTGCAGACTGTCAGCCTGAAACTGCCGGCTGTCGTCACCACGGATTTGCGCCTCAATGAGCCGCGCTACGCCTCGCTGCCCAACATCATCAAGGCCAAGAAGAAAGAAGTCGCCGTGAAGGCGCCGGCCGATTACGGCGTCGACATTGCGCCGCGCCTCGAAGTCTTGAAGACCGCCGAGCCGGCGAAACGCAAGGCGGGCGTCAAGGTGGGCTCGGTCGTCGAACTCGTCGGCAAGCTCAAGGAAGCGGGAGTGCTTTAAAGATGACGATTCTGCTTCTTGCCGAAACCGCCGGCGACGCGATCGCCCCGGCGACCGCCAAGGCGCTCACCGCCGCCAAGGAGATCGGCGGCCCCATTCATGTCCTCATCGTCGGGCCTGGACTGAAAGGCGCGGCCGAGCAGGCGGCGAAGCTCGCCGGCGTCGAGAAGGTCCTCGTCGCCGAAGACGCCTCGCTCGATCATGTTCTGGCCGAGACGGTCGCCGCGCTCATCGTCTCGCTCGCCGGCGCGTATGACGTCATCATCGCGCCGTCGACCTCGGCGACGAAGAACGTGCTGCCGCGCGTCGCGGCGCTGCTCGACGTGATGCAGATCTCGGACATCATCAAGGTCGTATCGGCCGACACTTTCGAGCGGCCGATCTACGCCGGCAATGCGATCCAGACCGTGCGCGCGAAGGACGCAAAGAAAGTGATCACCGTGCGCACCACCGCCTTCGCGGCGGCCCCGGAAGGCGGCTCGGCGCCCATCGAGGCGATCGCGGCGCCCGCCGATCCCGGCGTTTCCGCCTTCAAGAGCGAAGAGCTGGCGAAGTCCGAGCGCCCCGAACTCACCTCGGCGCGGATCATTCTCTCCGGCGGGCGCGCGCTCGGGTCGGCGGAGAATTTCCAGAAGGTGCTGGATCCGGTCGCGACGCGGCTGAACGCCGCGATCGGGGCGTCTCGCGCCGCGGTCGACGCCGGCTATGCGCCAAACGACCTGCAGGTCGGCCAGACCGGAAAGGCGGTGGCGCCGGATCTCTACATTGCCGCCGGGATTTCGGGAGCGATCCAGCATCTCGCCGGCATGAAGGATTCGAAGGTGATCGTGGCGATCAACAAGGACGAGGAGGCGCCGATTTTCCAGGTCGCCGACTATGGCCTCGTCGCCGACCTCTTCACGGCCCTGCCGGAGCTTGAGGCCGAGCTGGCGAAGATCGGCCGCTGACCGAAAAAAAGCGGCCGTCGCTTCGGTCCCCATGGTCCGGCGCGGCGGCTTTGAACTTGGCGGAGCGTCGGCGCTCGGAGCTTCGCAGTTTCTTTTCTTTGTTTTCTTTGCGAAGGATCGCAAGTTATATTGCACTGCGGCACGCACTCTGCGCGGGCGCGCCGCTTGCTATCCGGCGCGAGCTTGGCTGACGGTGGTAAAAAATGGGCTTCGAAATTCGCAAGATCGGCGTCATCGGCGCGGGCCAGATGGGGAAGGGGATCGCCCATGTCTGCGCGCTTGCCGGCTATGACGTCGCCCTGAACGACATTTCGCAGGAGCGTATCGACGCCGGCATCGCGGATGTCGCCGCGCAGATGCGCCGCGCCGTGGAGCGCGGCCAGATCGACGCCGCGGCGGTCGAACCGGCGCTGGAGCGCATCTCCGGCGCGCCAACAATGGCGGACTTTGGCGACGCCGACATATTGATCGAGGCGGCGACCGAGGTCGAAGACGTCAAGCGGAAGATTCTGACCGAACTCGCGCAATTCGCAAAGCCCGGCGCGATCATCAGCTCCAACACCTCGTCGATTTCGATCACGCGCCTCGCCGCGGTCACCGGTCGGCCGGAGCGCTTCATCGGCATTCATTTCATGAATCCGGTGCCGCGCATGCAGCTTGTCGAACTCATTCGCGGCATCGCCACCGATGACGTCACTTTCGAGGAGACGAAGGCGTTTGTCGCCAAGCTCGGCAAGACGATCAGCGTTTCGGAGGATTTTCCCGCCTTCATCGTCAACCGCATTCTGCTGCCGATGATCAATGAGGCGATTTACACGCTCTACGAAGGCGTGGGCTCGGTCGACGCCATTGACACGGCGATGAAGCTCGGCGCCAACCATCCGATGGGTCCGCTGCAGCTCGCCGATTTCATCGGCCTCGACACCTGCCTTTCGGTCATGCAGGTGCTGCATGAGGGCCTGGCGGATTCGAAATACCGCCCCTGCCCGCTGCTGGTGAAATATGTCGAAGCCGGCTGGCTCGGCAAAAAGACCCAGCGCGGCTTCTACGACTATCGCAGCGGCACGCCCGTTCCGACGCGCTAGCGTCTCGAGAGAGGCGCGTCCTCGCTCAGTGGCCGCCGGGGCCGGCGCCGCGCGCCGCCTCGAACAGGAACCAGGTTCGCTTCTCGGTCTCGTCGAGAAAAGTTTCGAGCAGGCTCGCCGTCGCGATGTCTTCATTGTCGTCGCACACCTTATGGGCGTTGCGCAGCGACTCGGCCATCCCCTTATTGTCGTCGAGCAATTCGCACAGCATGTCGTAAGGCGAAACGAATTCCTCGTCATTGTCCTTGATGCGGGACATTTGCGCCACCTGCCCGATCGAGCGCAGGGTCGGCTGGCCGAGCTTGCGCACGCGCTCGGCAAGCGGATCGACCGTGGCGTAGATCTGCGACGCCTGCTCATCCAGCAGCAAATGGTAGTCGCGGAAATGCGGGCCGCTCATGTGCCAATGGAAATTCTTCGTCTTGAGATAAAGCGCGAGGGCGTCGGCGACGAGTTTGTTGACCTCCGCGGCGACCCTCATCGTCGACTGTTTTTCAAGATCGGTCGGCGTATCCAGCGCCGAACGTTCGGTGTCGGGCTTCATCGGCGTCTTGGCTTTTTGCTGCATGAGCGGGCCTCCTTACGCGCCGGCTCCGGGCGGAAGCTCGGGGGAACTGTTCATTAGCTAGATCGCGCGCGCTGGCGGACCAGATGAAAAATCGGGCAGAGCGGAGAGATTTTAGCGGCGGCGGGAAGCGTCGCCTGTCCGGGGCGCCAAGAGGTCCGGGCGTCGGGCGCGGGTGAGCGCCAAGGCCTGGTCATGGCGCCATTTGGCGATTTTCGCATGATCGCCGGAGAGCAGCACGTCGGGGATGGCGCGTCCCTCGAAGTCGCGGGGCCGCGTGTAATGCGGATATTCGAGGAGGCCGGCCTCAAAACTTTCCTCGTCGCCTGAGGCTTCTTCGCCCATCACGCCGGGGATCAGCCGCACGCAGGCGTCGATCAGCGTCAGCGCCGCGATCTCGCCGCCCGACAGCACGAAGTCGCCGATCGACAGTTCTTCGAGCCCGCGCGCGTCGATAATGCGCTCGTCGACGCCCTCGAACCGGGCGCAAAGAACGATCGCGCCGGGGCCTTGGGCGAGGTCGCGCGCGCGCGCCTGCGTCAGCGGGACGCCGCGCGGGCTCATCAGCAGGCGCGGGCGCCGATCGCCCTCGGGCGCGGCGGCGTCGATCGCCGCCGCCAGCACGTCGGCGCGCATCACCATGCCGGGGCCGCCGCCGGCGGGCGTGTCGTCGACGGCGCGATGACGGCCGAGCCCGTGCTCGCGAATCTGTTTCGTCTCCAGCGCCCAGACGCCGCGCGACAGCGCGTCGCCGGCGAGCGAAAGCCCCAAGGGACCTGGAAACATTTCAGGAAAGAGCGTCAGGACCGTCGCGCGGAACATGAAGCGGTTATGGCACGGCGTTCGCGGAGGCGAGAAGCAGTTTCGTTCTTGCTGAGATCAAGTCTCAACCATAGTGTCGCAGACATTGCGACGGCTTGGAGCTGATCATGAAGTTCTTTCTTCGAATAGGCTTTCTATTATTGGCATTCGGCGGCTTCTTTGCAGCGCGCGCGACGCCGATTGACTCGCCGCCAACGCTCACGGTCGGGCAGATGCACGGCAGTTGTCAGAATACCTGTTGGGCCGTGCGCGAGGGCGCGAAGGGCTCCGAGTCGCTGCGCGATTCGCTGACTTTGACCTGCTTGAACGCGTGCTTCAAGTGCTTCCTGCAACTGCGAAGCTGCAGCCAATCCAATGCGAACTCGGCGCCGTCGGAATGCGCCGCCGCCTTCCTTCAGTGTTACAAACAGAGCTTCGCCGAAAGACTCAAATCAAAACCGCTCGTGAGTTTCGACGGCGGCGACGGCCACAGCCGCGAAATGGCTGTGAAGATCGTGGGCGCGGCCAATTCCCTCGAAGGGGTTCCGGCGGAGGATTTCTGGATTCAACTGAAGCATCCCGGCTGGCGAAAAAAGGAGCGGCGCTTCGTCAAAGAGGGCGGATTTTATGACGTCATCGTGTACGACACGCCGAACGGGCCGCAGACGGTGTGGTTCGACGTTAAGGACTTTTACGTAAAGAATGGCGAGGAGGACTTGCGCCTCTTGGCGCCTAAATAAGCCGAGCAATGCGCCGCTGAGCCTAGCGTAGATCCGGCTGGGCCGTGACCTCCGCCGGCGGCGTGATCACCACGCGCCCTTGAGCGATGTCGACGACCGGAACGACGGCTCCGGTGAAGGGGTAGAGCAGCGTCTCGCCACTCTCCACCGGCGCGATTTCGAGAATGTCGCCCGCGCCGAAATTGCGCACCGCGACGATCGTTCCGATTTCGACGCCCGCCGCCGTTTCGGCGCGAAGGCCAATGAGATCGGCGATATAGAATTCGTCCTCTTGCGGCGCTGGGAGCTTGTCGCGCGCGACATAGAGTTCGACGCGGTTTAACGCCTCGGCGCCGGCCCGGTCGTTGACGCCCTCGACTTGCGCGACAAGCATGTCCTTGCCCTGCGGGCGCACGGCCCGCAACCTGAAATGGCGCGTCCCGCTTTTATCGGTGAGGCCGTCATAGGCGGCGATCGCCAAAGGATCGCCCGTGAAGCTCTGCAGCCTGATTTCGCCGCGCACGCCATGCGGCGCGCCGAAGCGGCCGAGAAGGACGAGACCTTTCGCAGGCCCTTTCATTCGATTTCCTCATCCTGAGGAGCGAGCGAAGCTCGCGTCTCGAAGGACGAGGAAATCGCCCCGCGCGCTGTCCGCCCTCGTGCTTCGAGACGCCGCCTTCGATCTCGGGCCTGCCCGAGATCGACATTAACATGCGCAAGTCGGGTAAACCCAACTTGCGGGCGGCTCCTCAGCATGAGGGCGAATGAAACATCGCGCATGGCGCTGCGCCAACTCGCTCTCGAGGGCGAGGCAAGATGCGCCCCGCTACGCCGCCGGCGATTCCGCCGCGCCTGCGGCCGCCGCCGCGGCGCGCTCCTGCGCCTTCTTCTTGGGCTGCGCCTTCTGCGGATTGCTGCGCGCTTCGCGCTTCATCACGCCAAGACCATCGAGCAGTCGCGCGACGCGATCGGTCGGCTGCGCGCCTTTCTCCATCCAGGCTTTCGCCTTTTCCGTGTCGAGCACGAGGCGGTCGGCCGCGTCCTTTTCCTTCAAGGGATCGAAATAGCCGATCTTCTCGATGTAGCGGCCGTCGCGCGGCGAGCGCGAATCGGCGACGACGACGCGATAGAAGGGACGCTTCTTGGCGCCGCCGCGGGAGAGACGAATTTTGAGCGACATGTGTTCTTTCCTGTTTCGTTGCTTATTCAAGGCGATCGGTCTTCGGCAGTGGGCAGTCGGATGAGTCCTCCTGCCGATTGCCGAAATCCGACCGCCGTCACTTCTTCTTTCCGAAGGGGTTCAATCCGCTGAGCAGGCCGCCGCCGAGGCCGGGCAGGCTCGGCTTGGCGAGAAGATCGGGCGGCGGCGCCGCCGGAATGCCGCCGGGCGCGCCTTTCGGCGGCTGCACGCCAAGCTTCGCCTGCAGCTTTTGCAGCTCTTCCTGTGACGGCATCTGCATGCCGGGGCCAAGCCCCATCATTTGCGCCGCCTTGCCCATCATCCCGCCGCGTTTTCCCGCGCCGAAGGATTTCATCAGATCGGCCATCTGCCGATGCTGCTTGAGGAGCTTGTTCACCTCCTCGACCTTGACGCCCGAACCCGCGGCGATGCGCTTCTTGCGCGAGGCTTTCATCAGATCGGGATTGCGCCGTTCCTTGGGCGTCATCGAGAGAATGATCGCGCGCTGGCGCCTGACCATCTTGTCGTCGAAGCCGGATGCGGCGATCTGGTCCTTCATCTTGGCGACGCCGGGCAGGAGGCCCATGATGCCGCCCAATCCGCCGATCTTTTCGACCTGGGCGAGCTGATCGCAAAGGTCCTGCAGATCGAACTTGCCCTTGGCCATGCGCTCGGCGGCCTTGCGGGCCTGTTCGGCGTCGATCGCCTGGGCGGCCTTTTCGACCAGCGCGACGATGTCGCCCATGCCGAGAATGCGGTTGGCGATGCGCGTCGGCGAGAATTCGTCGAGCGCGTCCATCTTTTCGCCGACGCCGATGAGCTTGATCGGCTTGCCGGTGACATAGCGCATGGAGAGCGCCGCGCCGCCACGGCCGTCGCCGTCCATACGCGTCAATACAATGCCGGTGAGCCCGACCCGTTCATCGAAATTCTGGGCGAGATTGACGGCGTCCTGGCCGGTGAGGGCGTCGGCGACGAGCAGGATTTCATGCGGCTTGGAGGAGGTCTTGATCTCCGCCATCTCGGCCATCAGCGGCTCGTCGATATGCGTGCGGCCGGCGGTGTCGAGCAGCACCACGTCATAGCCCTGCAGCCGCGCCGCCTCCATCGCGCGCTTGGCGATCTGGACCGGCGTCTGGCCGGCGACGATCGGCAGCGTGTCGACCTCGACCTGACGGCCGAGCACGGCGAGCTGCTCCTGGGCCGCCGGGCGCTTGACGTCCAGCGAGGCCATGAGCGTGCGCTTGCCGTGGCGCTCCTTGAGGCGCTTGGCGATCTTGGCGGTGGTCGTCGTCTTGCCGGCGCCTTGCAAACCAACCATCATGATGGCGAGCGGCGGCGCGGCGACAAGGTCGATCGGCTCCGCGTCCTGGCCGAGCGTCTCGATCAGCACGTCATTGACGATCTTGACGACCATCTGGCCGGGCGTCACCGATTTGATGACGCCGGCGCCGACCGCGCGGTCGCGGACCTTGTCGGTGAAGGAGCGCACGACGTCGAGCGCGACGTCGGCCTCGAGCAGCGCGCGGCGGATTTCGCGCAGCGCCTCATTGACGTCGGCTTCGGAGAGCGCGCCGCGCCGCGTGAGCTTGTCGAAAATGCCGGAGAGCTTGTCGGAAAGGCTCTCGAACATGGCGTTCTCCTGGGGGGAGGAGCGGTGAGGTCGTGAGTAGTGAGCGGGCGCGGGCCCTACTTACTATTCACGATCTCACCACTCACCTTCACAAAGCATATCGCGCCCGGGGGCGCATCGCGCTGCCGGGCGTTGGCCTGCCGCCTCTCGGGCGGCTGGGCGGGTTAGGGTTCTCTTGCGAGATATGCGCCGTTGTTTAGGCGCGGCGAGCGCGGGAGTCAACGTCGGGCGGCCATGTTGACGGCTTCGTCGCCGCGTCGCCAATGGGCCGTCGGTTTGGACCGCGCCGACTATTTCCTTTCGGCCTGCTTCAGTCGAAACGCCGCGCATTCCCGAACGTCCTTCGAAAATTCATCCGGGAATTTCAATACGGCGCTCTCGATGGTCCATTCCTTCAGCCCAAGCTGGCAGAGCCGATTGAATCCACTCTGAATATCGCCGCTCACGACAAGGCGCGAGATTGCGGCGAGCGTGCCATGCCTTTCACGCATGCCGACAAAGGTCGTCGGATAATATTTGTGCTCGGCGGCGCGTCGAATAGTCTCGCCGATGAACGCCTCCAAACCGGGGCTGGCTTGTCGCGGCGACATTGATTTCCCCCGCTTTGCGCCAAGGATAATGCTGAGGTGCGCGAGCGCGCATCAAGACCTCGAAATGCAAAGTGAGATTTTACCCCGTTTGCCGCTGAGATGGCGCTCTTTTGAATGTTGAGCGAAGGCATGACCCTCGACGCTTTTCTCGAATCGCTGTCCGCATCAGAGCCGCCGGCGCTCCCGCCGCCGCTGCGGGCGCTGTGGTTCGACGCCAAGGGCGACTGGAACGCGGCGCATAAATGCGTCGACGACAAAGCCGACCCCGAGAGCATGTGGGTCCACGCCTACCTCCATCGCAGGGAAGGCGATCTCTCAAACGCCGCTTACTGGTATCGGCGCGCGCAGCGGGAGCCGTATAAAGGCGCGCTCGAAGACGAGTGGCGCGAGATCGCCGGGGCGCTGCTGTCGCAAGCGGCGCCATGACGGGGCTGTCCGCGCAAGAATTGCTGCGCAGCAAATTCGGTTTTGCGGACTTCCTGCCGGGTCAGGCGGAGATCGTCGAGGCCGTGCTCACTGGGCGCGACGTCATCGCCATCATGCCGACGGGCTCCGGCAAATCGCTCCTCTATCAGCTGCCGGCCGCCGCCCCCGGGCGCGGACTCGTTCTCGTCTGTTCGCCGCTCATCGCGCTGATGCGCGACCAACTGCGAACGCTCGCCGGTTCGGGGGTCGGGGCCGTCGCGCTCCATTCCATGCAGGAGGACGATGAGGCGGCGGCCGCGATCGACGCCGTCGCGTCGGGCCGGGCGAAGCTGCTTTACGCCGCCCCCGAGCGTCTCGCCCAGGACGGAATGCAGAATTTATTGCGCAGCATGCGCATAAAACTCTTTGCGGTCGATGAGGCGCATTGCGTCTCGCATTGGGGCCATGAGTTTCGCCCCGACTATCGCGCGCTCGGCGACATTGCGCGAAAGCTCGGCGCGCCGCCGATGCTCGCCGTCACCGCGACGGCCGGTCCGCGCACCCGCGACGACATCGCCCGCACCCTGTTTTCACGGCCGCCGCAGATCTTCCAGCGCTCCTTCGCGCGGCCCAATCTTGCGCTCGATTTTACGCAGAAGCGCGCCGGCCTGCGGCAGATCGTCGATTTCGCGCGCAAAGGCCGCGGCGCCAAGGAAAGTGGCATTATTTATTGCAATTCGCGCAACAAGACCGATGCGCTGGCGCGCGAACTCTCGCGGCTGGGGTTCGATGCGCCGCCCTATCACGCGGGGCTCGACGCCCACACGCGCTCGGTGAGCCAGGACGCCTTCTTTACCCGCAAGGGCGCGGTGATGGTGGCGACCATCGCCTTCGGCATGGGCGTCGACAAGCCTGACGTGCGCTTCATCATTCACGCCGATCTGCCGACGTCGGTCGAGGGCTATTATCAGGAGATCGGCCGGGCCGGACGCGACGGCGCCCCGGCCCGGGCGCTGACGCTGTTCTCGCCGGCGGAGCTGGCGCTGCGCTGGCGCATTCCGGAAGCGGCGCAAGACACTGACGCGGCCGCCGGCGATTACGCCAGGCGCCAGGCGATGGCGCGGCTGGCGGCGGCGCCGGGCTGCCGATTCCAGCGCCTCCTCGCCGAATTTGGCGAAGCGAGCGGCCCCTGCGGCAGATGCGATCATTGCCGCGGCGGGCCGCTGGCGTGGCCCCGCCGCCTCTCATCCTTCGCGCTCGGCTGGCGCGCGGCGCTTGCCAGCGGCTTCGCCGCGCCCGCCGATCTGTCAGAAAGCGAGGCCGATCTGCCTGAACTCGCGCCTGCGCCGATCGACGCGCCGAGGCGGCAGGAGGAGCCGTCGCTGACGGTGGCCGAGGCGCGGCTGCTGCGCGCGCTCGAGGCCGAGCGGTTCGCCATCGCCAAACGGCGCCGCTTGCCGCCGCGCATCGTGGCGTCCGAACAGGCGCTGCGCGCCCTCGCCCGCGAAAGGCCGCAAAGCGCCGACGATCCGCTGCTGCGCGGTCTCGAAGACCCGGCGGCGCTGCTGCGGGTGATCCGCGAAGCCCTTTAAAGCCGGGGTGAGGGTTTCGTTCGGCGCCGCAACACTATAGTTAGGGCTCCCCGTGCTGCTCCCCCGAGGCCATGTCCGCTCACCCGCCGCCAAATCCCGCCGAACTGCCACAGGTCATGTTCGGGCTCGGCCTCGCCATGCTGCTCTCGGCCCTCGATCAGACGATCGTGGTCACGGCCATGCCGACCATCGCGGCGGACCTCGGGGATCCCCAGGATCTGCCCTGGATCGTGACCGCCTATCTCATCGCGGCGACGGTGGTGACGCCGCTCTACGGCAAATTCGCCGACGTCTACGGACGCCGGCGCGTGATTCTCATCGGTGTGACCACTTTCGTGATCGGATCGGTCGCCTGCGCCTTGGCGCCCAGCATGGCGACGCTCGCCGGGGCCAGGGTGATACAGGGACTGGGCGGGGGCGGCCTGATTTCACTCGGCCAGACCATCGTCGCCGATCTCGTCTCTCCGCGCGAGCGCGGCCGATACCAGTCCTATTTCGCCGTGGTGTTCATCACCTCCAGCATCGCCGGTCCGGCGCTCGGAGGGGTTTTTGCGCAATATTGGCATTGGTCGCTAATCTTCTGGATCAACCTGCCGCTGGGTCTCGCGGCCCTCTTCATCGTCAATGCGCGCTTGAAGCGTTTGCCCGAGCGCAGTCACCCGCACCGCGTCGATTATCTCGGCGCGCTCTTCCTGATCGCCGGCTCCGGCCTTCTCGTGCTGGCGCTCGGCTGGGGCGGCGTGCGCTACCCGTGGCGATCCGCCCCGATCCTCGGGCTCATCGCGGCTTCGGCGCTCGCCTGGGCGCTTTTCGCCTGGCGCACGGCGCGCGCCGAGGAGCCGCTCATTCCGCTGCGCATTCTCCGACTACGGATCGTGCGCGACGCCATCTTGTCGAGCTCTTTCGGGCTCGGCGGATTCGTCGGACTTTCGGTCGTGATGCCCATTTATTACGAAATCTGCGGCGGGATGAATGCGAGCGAATCGGGGCTGACGCTCATCCCCCTGATGGTCGGCACCGTCGCCGGCGCCACAGTGTCGGGACGATTGATGGGGCATTTGACGCATTATAAGACGGCTCCGCTCCTCGGGCTCGGCGCCGGCGCTCTCGCCGCGCTGGGCGCCGCTGCGATGATGGGATCGGGCCGCTCGCTGCTTTTGCTCAACGCCCTGCTCACCGTCACGACCTTCGGGATCGGCGCGATGCTGCCTGTCGCCACCGTTTCGGTGCAGAACGCGGTCGATTCGCGCGATCTGGGGACGGCGACGGCCTCGATGCAATTTTTTCGGCAGCTCGCGGCCGGGGCGGTGGTCGCGCTTTTCGCCGCCTTGGCGATTGGCGGCGGCCGCGCGCAATTGCTTGAGGAGATGAAGACGGACGTCGACGGCGCCGCTTTGTTTTCCAGCTTTCGTCTGGTTTTTCTGGCGCTTGCCGGTTGCGTGGGCCTGTCCCTGCTTTTCCTCGCGCGCATGGAGGAGCGGCCGCTGCGCGGCGAGCGACGCAGCTGACGGTCGATTTTGCGCGCGTCTTTTCTATTTGCCCCCATGGCATGGAATTTTCTAGAAAGATTCCGCCTTCCAGCGCCGCAAGGACCCTTCCATGGCTTCGCTCAATAGTTTCAACGCCTGCCAGACGCTCGTCGTCGGGAATCGGTCCTATCAATATTTCTCCTTGAGGGCGGCTGAGCGAAACGGGCTTCGAGACGTCTCTCGCCTGCCCTATTCGCTCAAGGTCGTCCTGGAAAATTTGCTGCGCAACGAGGACGGCCGTTCGGTCGCCAGGGAGTCGATCGAAACCTTCGCGAAATGGCTCGAGGAAAAAGGCAAGACGGAGCGCGAAATCGCCTTCCGGCCGGCGCGCGTGCTGATGCAGGATTTTACCGGCGTGCCGGCGGTCGTCGATCTTGCGGCGATGCGTGACGCCGTCGTCGCGCTCGGCGGGACCGCGCAGAAGATCAACCCGCTGGTTCCCGTCGATCTTGTCATCGACCATTCGGTGATCGTCGACAGTTTCGGCACGCCGCAGGCCTTCGCCCGCAACGTCGAATGCGAATATGAGCGCAATGGCGAGCGCTACCGGTTTTTGAAATGGGGACAGTCGGCGTTCGACAATTTCCGCGTCGTGCCGCCCGGCACCGGCATCTGCCACCAGGTCAATCTCGAATATCTCGGGCAGACCGTCTGGACGCGCACCGAGCGCATCGACGGCGAGACGGTCGAACTCGCCTATCCCGACACGCTGGTCGGCACCGATTCGCATACGACGATGATCAACGGCCTCGCCGTGCTCGGCTGGGGGGTCGGCGGCATTGAGGCCGAGGCCGCGATGCTCGGCCAACCTTTGTCGATGCTCGCCCCGGAAGTGATCGGCTTCAAGCTCACCGGCGCGCCGAAGGAAGGCGTGACGGCGACGGACGTCGTCCTGACCGTCACGCAGATGCTGCGCAAAAAAGGCGTGGTCGGAAAGTTCGTGGAGTTCTTTGGCGAAGGGCTCGATCATCTCAGCCTCGCCGATCGCGCGACCATCGCCAATATGGCGCCCGAATATGGCGCGACCTGCGGCTTCTTCCCCATCGATCAGGAGACGCTCGCATATCTACGCATGTCCGGGCGCGCCGACGACCGCCTCGCGCTGATCGAAGCCTATGCCCGCGCGCAGGGAATGCTGCGCGAATCCGGCGCGCCCGATCCCGAATTCACCGACACGCTGGGCCTCGATCTTTCGGAGGTGACGCCGTCGCTCGCCGGCCCAAAGCGTCCCGAGAGCCGGGCCGCGCTTTCCGACGTCGGCTCGGCGTTTCTCGGCGCGCTGGCGAGCGAGTATAAGAAGGAAGACGGGCTCGCGCAGCGCTATGGCGTCGAAGGCGAAAGCTTCGATCTCGGCCATGGCGACGTCGTCATCGCCGCCATCACCTCCTGCACCAACACGTCCAACCCCAGCGTGCTCATCGGCGCGGGATTGCTGGCGCGCAACGCCGCCGCGCGCGGACTGAAGGCGAAACCTTGGGTGAAAACCTCGCTCGCCCCGGGCAGTCAGGTCGTCGCGCAATATCTCGCGAAGTCCGGATTGCAGAAATACCTCGACGATCTCGGCTTCAACCTTGTCGGATTCGGCTGCACGACCTGCATCGGCAACTCCGGCCCGCTGCCGCCGGCGATCTCCAAGACCATCAACGAGCATGACCTCGTCGCGGCCTCGGTGCTGTCGGGAAATCGCAATTTCGAAGGCCGGGTCAATCCCGACGTCCAGGCGAATTACCTCGCCTCGCCGCCGCTCGTCGTCGCCTATGCGCTCGCGGGCACGATGGCGATCGATCTGACGAAAGAGCCTCTCGGACACGACAGCGCCGGGGCGCCGGTCTATCTGCGCGACATCTGGCCGTCGAACGCGGAAATCGCGACCTTCGTCCGCGATCAGGTGACGCGCAATCTGTTTCGCGAGACCTACGCCAACGTCTTTTCGGGCGACGCGCATTGGCGCGCGGTCGAAGCGCCGAGCAGCGAGACATACGCGTGGGACGGCCAGTCCACCTATGTGCGCAACCCGCCCTACTTCGTCGGCCTGCAGCGCGAACCCAAGCCTGTGGAAGATATCGTCGGCGCGCGCATCCTCGCGCTCTTTGGCGACAAGATCACCACCGATCACATCTCGCCCGCCGGCTCGATCAAGGCGGCGTCGCCCGCCGGCAAATGGCTGATGGAGCATGGCGTCGCGCCGGCCGATTTCAATCAATACGGCACGCGTCGCGGCAACCATGAAGTGATGATGCGCGGCACTTTCGCCAATATCCGCATCAAGAATCACATCATGCGGGATGCGAAAGGCCTCACGCCGGAAGGCGGATTGACCAGGCATTATCCCGGCGGCGAGATCATGCCGATCTATGACGCCGCCATGCGCTACCGAGACGAGGGCGCGCCGCTGGTCGTCATGGCCGGCGCCGAATATGGCAACGGCTCGTCACGCGACTGGGCGGCGAAGGGCGCCATGCTGCTTGGGGTTCGCGCGGTGATCGCCAAGAGTTTCGAGCGCATCCACCGTTCCAATCTCGTCGGCATGGGCGTCGTGCCGCTCACCTTTGAAGAAGGGACAGGTTGGGACACGCTCGGACTCAAGGGCGATGAGACCGTAACCATCCATGGCTTGCGCGAGGGACTTGCGCCGCGCAAAACTCTGGTCGCTTCGATCTCGTTCTCGGATGGGTCCACCAAGACTGTGCCGTTGCTTGCGCGCATCGATACGCTCGACGAGTTAGAATACTTCAAGAATGGCGGCATCCTTCCTTACGTGTTGCGACAACTCGTCCCTTAGATCTCGTCAAAAAAACCATTGACTCAAAGAGAGTCCTCCGACAGCGTTGCCGGCGCTTTGCGTTGAATTCGAGCCGTTGCGGATCTCAATGTCTTCAACGCAGCGCTCTAAAAAAAACAAAAAACTCACGACGCGAAGAAGAGGAAATCAACATATGCATAAATACGCCCTTACGGCCGTCGCCGCCCTGTTTCTGGCGACGACCGCGCCGTCGTTCGCCTTCGACGCCGGCGTTGGTCTGCGCGCGCCGAACCAGGCGACGCGCATCAGCTGCGACACGCATGCCGAGGACGATCAGGCCGTTTGCGCCAGCAAGTGCGAGGACGCCTATCTCAAGGACCAGCAGGGCTGGACGGCGGACATGAGCAAGATCAAGTCCGCCAAGAAAGCGTGCGACGACAAATGCGGTTGCCCGGAGAACTCGAAGGGCCTTTAAGGCTCTCATCAGTCTGAGCCCGACACGTAAGGGCGCGCGTGATCGCGCGCCCTTTTCGCATTGCGCCGATCATACGAAAGTCAGGCGTCGCGCCCGCGTCCTCGTGTTCGTCAAGAGCGTGGAAACAATAAGCTTTTCGGGAACCGCGCCGTCCGACGACGAAGCGGCTCAAGACGTCGCGCCCGTGACGCGCAATTGACATGGGCGGCCACATACGACATCGTCCGGCCGCTTATTGCGTGATGTGACGCCGTTGCTGTTCCATGGCGGGAGGGGTCGAGCGCAAGCGCAGTTTAGATGCCCAACGGGCTAGTTAAGGAAGCGACCAAAATGAGAAAATACGCCATTGTAACGGCGGCGGCTCTTGTCGTCGGGATGATCAGCCCGGCGTTCGCGGATTGCGACGTACGCAAGGCCGACGAAGACAAGCAGGCCAAATGCGCGGAAAAGTGCGACGACGAATTCATCTCGCGCAAGATGAATTACGGCGCCAACCAGAGTGAAGTCCTCGCCAATAAGAAGGCCTGTGACGCCGCCTGCGGCTGTCCGCAGAACACCAAGTAAACCGAGCCTCGCGAGCGAGGTCGGTTGAGACGGGGCGCGCATTCAATGCGCGCCCGTTTTTTTGGTCAGTCCGCCGTATAGACGTTGCCGTCCGGGCCTTTCCAGCCGCTGCCCGCTTCATAAAAGCGATATTCCTCGTCGAACAGAACCGTCGACCCAGGCGCGATATATTGCTTGCCCGGCGGATCGGAACTGCGCGGCGCAGTCACATAATGACTGCTCGGCGAACAGCCGTCGGGAATTTTTCCAGCCTCGGGCTTGCATTCGAGATTGCCGCCTTCCGGGAACTCGACCCGCGCATTGAAGAAGATCTCGTAGCCCTTTTCTCCGGTAGCGTGCATCTCGAGACGCTCGGCCATCGTCTGTTTGAATTCGACGATCTTGAACGGCTTGTCGACGCGCTGCTTCAGCAAATTCTCAAAAATCTGCCGCGCATGCGCTTCGGTCGGATAGCAGCCGAACATGCAAAAAGCATTTGCCGGGATCGCCGAAAGCAACGCCAGCAGCATCGCAGCGGCGAATGTGGTGAAAGCGCCTCGCATGATGTCCTCTCCCTCGCCCTTTATGATTTCGCGCCCCGGCGGCGCGTCTTTCTTAAACGATAGCATGTTATCGCAGCATCGCTGCGCGTCCCAAATCTTAGAGCGCTTCCGATCGCATGGAATCATGTGATCGATGCGACTTTTTTGGAATTTGCTCTAGCGGTCTGGCGTGGTCGGGTCGCCCCAGAGATCCTTCACCTGCTCGAAATGGATCGCCGGATCATAGCCGCCGGGCGTAAGACCGAGCCAGTCCGAAGACAGCCGCCCGAGCGAAGAGAGCACGGCATAGGAGGCGACGACGCGGTCGCGCTGCGCGATGAGGAGCGCGATGCGCGCGTAAAGCAGCTCTTGCTGCGCGATAAGAATTTCAAGCGTCGTGCGCTGACCGGCCTTGGCTTCTTCTCGCACCCCGTAAAGCGCGCGCTCGGCTGCGGCGATTTGCGTTTGCGCGGCTGAAATCTGAGTTTTCGCCGCCTGCAGCGCGCCCCAATAGGCGCGCACCAGCGAGAGAACTTCGGCGCGCGCGACGTCGGCGTCGAACCGTCGCTGCCCGGCGGTTTCCTTCGCCTGCCGCACCCGGGAGGACGTCAGGCCGCCCTCATAAATCGGCACGTTGAGGTGTCCGAGGACTTTCGCGCCGACATTGCGGTTGCCGACGCCGGAAATATCGGTCTGCGTAAAAACATCGCCGACGATCGACAGTTTGGGCATGAAGTCGGCTTCGAGCGCCTTGATGTCGAGATCGGCGACGTCGGCCTCGTGAAGGGCCGCGAGGATGAACGGATGTTCGTGTTGCGCGATGCGTTCCGCCTCTTCGCGCGACTTCGGCAGCAATCGGTCGATCGGCGCGCCCGGCGCGAGCCTCGTCGGCTCGACGCCGACCGTCTTGCGATAGACGCCGATGCTGGCGTCGAGCGTGGCGCGCGCGGCGCCGGCGAGAGACGCGCCGCCGGCGAGCCGCGCCTCGACCTGCGCGACATCCGTCAAGGTGATCTGTCCGTACTGATAGCGCTCCCGCGTTTGGCGCAATTGCTCCTTCAGGACCGCGACGTTGCTTTCCTGAAGTTTGAGCGCCGCCGTGTCGCGCAGGACGTTCATATAGGCGGTGACGGCGTCGAACAATATGCGCTGTTCGGTCAGGCGCAGCCGCTCGCGTCCGGCGAAGACGCCCGACTCCGCCGCGCGCGTTTGGTTTTGTGTCTTGAACCCGTCGAATATCGGTTGCTCGAACGTCAGGTGGGCGGAGCGCGGAATGCTGCCGCCGTTCTGAATGTTCTTCGTGACGGAGGTATCCGTCGGATCGTTGATGTTGACGTCGCGCTGCTTGGTGACAAGCCGATTTTGCTGGACGCCGAGGTAGGCGTCGCCGGAAACGCGCGGCCGCATGCCGGCCTCCGCCTGCGGCACTCTTTCGTCGATGGCGCGCAGTTCGGCTCTGCCGGCGTTAAGCTGCGGATTGGCGTTATAGGCGCGACGCATCGCGCCCATCAAGGTTTCCGCATGCGTCGCGCCGCCGCTCAGAAAGAAGCAGATCAGGACCGAGGCGACGCCGCGCATGCTCACCGGTCAGCCTCCGCTTTGCTGCGCGGTCGTTGACTCTGGCGAACGACAGAAAAACGCGTAAAGCGCAGGCAGGACCACAAGAGTCAGCGCCGTGGCGCTGATCAGGCCGCCGATGACGACCGTCGCGATCGGCTTTTGCACTTCGGCGCCGGTGCCCGTCGCGAGCGCCATCGGCAGAAAGCCGAGCGACGCGACGAGGGCCGTCATGATGACCGGCCGCAACCGCGTCATCGCGCCTTTGAAGATCGCCTGGCGTTCGGGCATGCCGCCTGCGATCAGTTGCGAAATATAAGTGCGCATGACGAGGCCGTTGAGCACAGCGACGCCCGAAAGCGCGATGAAGCCGACCGCCGCCGAGACGGACATGGGCATGCCGCGCAGCCACAGCGCGGCGACGCCGCCGGAAAGCGCCAGCGGCACCGCGGTGAACACCAGCAGCGCGTCGCGCGTCGCGCCGAGCGCCGAATAGAGCAGCAGAAAGATCAAGAAGAAGCAGGCCGGCACGACGATCATCAACCGCGCCCGGGCCGCCGCGAGGTTTTCGAATTGCCCGCCCCAGGCGATCCAGTAGCCGGGCGGCAGCGTCACCTTCGAGGCGATTTTCGCGCGCGCCTCTTCGACCACCGACGCGATGTCGCGCCCGCGCACATTGGCGCTGACCACGACGCGGCGATGGCCGTTTTCCCGCGAAATCTGGTTCTGGCCGTCCTGGATGGAGAATTTCGCCACCTGCTTCAGCAGCACGACGGGCGTGGCGCCCGCCGCCGAGGGAAGCGCGACCGGAATCGACTCCAAAGCCTGCGCGTCCTCGCGCAGATTGTCCTGCAGACGAACGACGATGGGGAAGCGACGGTCGCCCTCGAACACCACGCCAGCCCTTTGCCCGCCGATCGCCGCGCCGATCACGTCCTGCACCGCGGCGACGCTGAGGCCCAGGCGCGCAATCGCGCCCTTATCGACGGCGATGTCGAGAATCGGGAGGCCAACCACCTGTTCGACCTTTACATCGCTCGCGCCTTTGACCGTATTGAGAACGCCGGCGATCTGATTGGCCGCCTTCAACAGAACGTCGAAATTTTCGCCGAACACCTTGACCGCGATGTCGCCGCGCACGCCGGCGAGCAGTTCATTGAAGCGCAGTTGAATGGGCTGCGAGAACTCGTAGGCGTTGCCCGGCAGTTGCGCGAGCCGTTCCTCCATTTTTTCGATCAGCGCCGCCTTGTCGAGGCCCGCGTCGGGCCATTTGTCGCGCGGCTTCAGCATTATGAAAGTATCGGTCAGATTCGGCGGCATCGGATCGGTTGCGATCTCGGCCGTGCCGGTTTTGGAGAAGACGTAGTCGACCTCCGGGAAACCGCGCAGCGCGCGTTCGATCTCGAATTGCATCGCCTGCGCCTGCGTCAGCGACGCGCTCGGGATGCGGTTCGCCTGCATGGCGAGGTTTTTTTCGTCGAGCGTCGGAACGAATTCTTCGCCCAGCGTCAGATAGAGACCCGCGGCGAGAACGAAGGCGCCGGCGCCGAGCGCGATCGGCTTCAAAGGCGCGGCCATCGCCCATTTCAACATCGGCTCATAAGCGCGCTTGAGCCCTTCGACGACGACATTTTCGGATTCGCGCACGCGGCCGGAAAGCGCGATGGCGATCATTGCCGGGAAGAATGTCAGCGACAGAACGAATTCCGACGCGAGCGCCATGATGACGGTCATCGCCATCGGATGGAACATTTTCCCTTCGACTCCGGAAAAGGTCAGAATCGGCACATAGACGAGAATGATGATCGCCTGGCCGTAGACCGTCGGCCGCCGCATCTCGACCGCCGAGTCGATGACGGTCGTCAGCCGTTCCTCCAGCGTGAGCGTGCGGCCGAGGGCGTTCTGACGCTGCGTCAGGCGACGCAAGCAGTTCTCGGTGACGATGATCGCGCCGTCGGCGATCAATCCGAAATCGAGCGCGCCGAGACTCATCAGATTGGCGCTGATCTTTCCAACATGCATGCCGACGCCAAGCAGCAGCATCGTCAGCGGTATGACCATCGCCGTCACGAGCGCCGCGCGGAAATTGCCGAGCATGACGAAGAGCACGAGGATGACGAGCGCCGCGCCCTCGACGAGATTCGTGGCGACGGTCTTAATCGTGGCGTTGACGAGCACGGTGCGGTTCAAGATCGTGCGCACTTCAACGCCGGCCGGCAGCAGCCGGCGGATCTCGTCCATCTTCGCATTGACGGCGCTCGACACTTCGCGACTGTTGGCGCCGATCAGCATCAGCGCGGTGCCGATCACCACCTCTTCGCCATTCATGCTGGCGCTGCCCATGCGCAGCTCGCGTCCGACGCCCACCTCCGCGATGTCTTCGAGTCGCACCGGGGTGCCGCCGCGCGTCGAGACGACGACCTTGGCGATGTCATCGATCGACTCGAGCCGTCCCGCGCTGCGCACGACGAGACCCTCGCCGTTGCGTTCGACATAGCCCGCGCCCCGGCTGATATTGTTGCGTTCGATAATGCCGGCGAGATCGGCGAAAGACAGTCCGAGCGCGTAGATCTTCGCTGGGTCCGGCTGGACGTGATATTCCTTGACGTAGCCGCCAAGCGAGTCGACGCCGGCGACTCCCGGCACGGTGCGCAACTGCGGCTTGATGATCCAATCCTGCACGGTGCGCAGATAGGCGGTCCGTTCGAGCGAATTGCGCAGCCTCTGCCCTTCCGGCGTGAGATAATCGCCGTTGCGCTGCCAGCCGGGCTTCCCGTCCGGCGCCGGTTTCTCGCGAATTCGCGGCGCGTAGTCGACCGACCACATGTAGATTTCGGAAAGGCCCGTGGCGACCGGGCCCATATGCGATTCGACGCCAGGCGGAAAAATCTCCTTGGCGAGCGTCAGGCGTTCGCCGACCTGCTGGCGCGCGAAATAAATGTCGACGCCGTCGGCGAAGACGGCGGTGACCTGCGCGAAGCCGTTGCGCGAAAGCGAGCGGGTATATTCGAGGCCCGGAATTCCCGCGATGGCGTTCTCGATCGGATAGGTGACCTGTTTCTCGATCTCGAAGGCCGAAAGCGCCGGCGCGAATGCGTTGATCTGCACCTGATTGTTCGTGATGTCCGGCACCGCGTCGATCGGCAATCGCATCAGCGACCAGACGCCGAGCGGAACGACGAGCGCCGTCAACAACACGACGAGCCAACGGCTTCGGACCGAGAAGGCGATGAGATTCTTGATCATCGGCGGCCGCTAGCGCTCAGGGCGACAGTTCGGGGGCGGAGTCGAAGCGTCGTCGATGGCGTCGAGGAAGGAAAGCCGCCGACTCGCATCATTCCTCCGGAATGTTCTGCTTGCCGAGCTCCGCCTTCAGCAGAAAGACATTGGAGACGGCGATCTGCTCTCCCTGCTGCACTCCGGAGACGACTTCAACCGAACCATCGTCTCCCCGTCCCAGTTCGACGTCGCGCCTGGCAAAGCCCTCTGGCGTGCGAACGAAGACATTGGGCTTGCCGTCGATGATCATCACCGCCGAGCGGGGGATTTTGAGTTTCACCCGCGCCTCTTTGAGGGAAATTTCCGCCTCCACGAGGCTGCCCGGACGCAGCGAGAAATCCGGGTTGGGGAAGCGCGCAAGAATCTGACCCGACCGCGTCTCCCGGGTGATCATCGCATTGACATAGGTGATCTTGCCTTCGAAGGCGCGTCCTTCGGCGTTTTGAATCCGAACCTCCTGCCCCTCGCGCAACAGGGCGAGATCGGCGGCGGGCACGGCGAGTTCAGCCTCGACGACGGAGAGATCGGAGATGACGTAGAGCTCCTTGGCCTGACCCTCGCCGCCGACCGGCTGGCCGACGCTCACCAGACGCTCGATGACGCGCCCGGAGATCGGCGCGCGGATCTCCTTGCGGCGAAGATCGGCGATCGGCTGAGACGGCAGTGCGGCGATCTCCTGCTCGCTCATGTCCAGCGCGGCGAGTTTCTGGCGCGCAAGATCGAGCTTCACTTTGGCTTCCATGAAGACCGTTTTGGCCTTCAGAAACAGCTGCTCTGCGGTGATCTTCTTCTCGAACAGTCCTTTTTCGCGTTGAAAAAGCACATTCTGCAGATCGAAATTCGCCGATGCGGCGAGATACTCGCTCTTCGCTTCGGCCACTTCACGGGAGTCGATAATCGCGATGGTTTCGCCGCGCGCGGCCTGGTCTCCAAGGCGCTTGCGCATCTCTTCGACCACGCCTACGACCTTGGCGGCGACGCGCGCGATTTTGTCCGGATCGGGTTTGATCGCGGCAGGCGCCGTAATCCGGCGCGTAACGACGCCAGGGCCGACCATCGCCGTCGCGATCTTGGAGGCTTCGATCTGAGCGGCGGAAAGCCGGACTTCGCCGTCGGCGGGCTCGGGCCGGATCGCCTCGCCTTGGCGGTCGGGCGCGACGCGGCTGCGCATGGCGCCGAAGAGCGACGGCAGCGCGGCGCCAATCGCCAGGCTCGCGAGAACGGCTATAACCAGAACGGACCTATAACGGGTCATGATCGCGAAGTCAGCTCCGTCACGAGCGGTCTGAAGGGCGTAGCATTGGCGCGCCGCTCGCGCCATTGACCGCCGCGGCGCAAGTGGGGGATATCGCGCGTCCGGCGTTGATTCATCTCTCTTTAAAGGAGTTGGCCGACCCGGTCCATGCGGCGGTTCGCGGCTCTTTCGCGCATGCCGCAGTTCTTAAAAAGAAAAGCCCGGACGCCGCCCCATTTATGAATCGCCGCGCTCTTTGCGCAGCCGCTCCCAATAGTCGAGGCGTTTGGCGATCTCGCGCTCAAATCCGCGCTCGACCGGTCTGTAGAACTTCTGCCGCGAGAGCGAATCAGGCCAGTAGTTCTGGCCCGAGAAGGCCTCCGGCGAATCATGATCATATTCGTAGTTCGCGCCATAGCCTTCTTCGCGCATCAACTTCGTCGGCGCGTTGAGGATGATTTTCGGCGGCGTCAGCGAGCCCTTCTCCTCCGCGACGCGCTGCGCGCGCTTGAAGGCGACATAGGCGGCGTTGGATTTGGGCGCGGTCGCCACATAGATCACCGCCTGCGCCAGCGCGAGTTCGCCCTCGGGGCTGCCGAGAAAATCATAGGCGTCCTTGGCGGCGTTGGCGACGACGAGCGCTTGCGGATCGGCCAGGCCGATGTCTTCGACCGCCATGCGCACGATGCGGCGTGCGAGAAACAGCGGATCTTCTCCGGCGGCGAGCATGCGCGCGAGATAGTAGAGCGCGGCGTCCGGGTCCGAACCGCGGACGCATTTGTGCAATGCGCTGATGAGATTGTAGTGGCCTTCCTGCGCCTTGTCGTAGATCGGCGCGCGGCGCTGCACGAGGTCGACGAGCCCCGTCCGATCGAAGATTTCGCCGGGCTTGGCGGCGCGCCAGATTTCCTCGGCGAGCGTCAACGCCGCGCGGCCATCGCCGTCGGCCATGCCGACAAGCGCGGCGCGCGCGTCGGATTCGAGCGGCAGCGGCTTGCCTTCGACGTTTTCGGCGCGCTTGAGCAGCTGTTCGATCGCCGCTTCGTCGAGCGCCTTGAAGGTCATCACGCGCGCGCGCGAGAGCAGCGCGGCGTTGAGTTCAAAGGATGGGTTTTCGGTCGTTGCGCCGATGAGCGCGATCGTGCCGTCCTCCATCACCGGCAGGAAGGAATCCTGCTGGGCGCGATTGAAGCGGTGAATCTCGTCGACGAAGAGCAACGTTCCCTGGCCGGCGGCGCGTCTGGCGCGCGCCGCCTCGAAGGTCTTCTTCAAATCGGCGACGCCGGAGAAGATCGCCGATATCTGCACGAAGGCGAGCTTGGTTTCATGCGCGAGAAGCCGCGCGACCGTGGTCTTGCCGGTGCCGGGCGGACCCCAGAAGATGAGCGAGCCGAGCGCGCCGGCGCGGATGAGGCGCGTCAGCGCGCCCTCGGGTCCAAGCAGATGATCCTGTCCGGCCACCTCATCGAGACGCGTCGGCCGCAGCCGGTCGGCGAGCGGACGCGGCGCGTCGTTTTCGAGCTTCGCGGCTTGGAACAGATCGGACATCGTCACTGATTAACATAGCGAAGCGGCTCGCTTGCGAGAATCTCTGGAGCCGAAGAAAAGGGGAGCGCGCCGCAAACGGGGCGGAACGTGCGCTGCGGACGGCCCGGACGCTCCCGGTCCCCGCGCTTGACGATCAGCCATCGCAGCGTCGACTGTCATCGGATTCTCGTCGACTGAAGCGGAGCCGTTAACCGCCGGTTAACCTTGCCGCAAGTATTACGATTCCGTGAATGAATTCGGGCTGGGATCTCATTCGTTAAGCTTCGCGTGCAGAGCGTCGATATCAACCAAAACCGGACCGTCGCACATGCGCACCATCGCTTTCGTCACCCAGAAAGGCGGCGCCGGCAAGAGCACGCTCGCCAGCAGCGTCGCCGTCGCCGCGCGCCAGGCTGGGGAACGCGTGTTCATCATCGATCTCGACCCGCTGCAAACCCTCGTCCGTTGGTCGCGCGCGCGCGGCGCCGCCGACATCGCGGTCGAACACGTGCCGCCGGCGAAGCTGAGCAAGGCGCTCGCCGCGCTCGCCGCAAAGGGCGTGACGCTCGCCATTATCGATGCGCCGGGCCAGGAGGGCGACTATTTTTCGGCGGCCGTGCGCGCCGCCGATCTTTGCGTCATTCCGGCGCGTCCCAACGCCTTCGATCTCTGGGCGTCGGACGTCACCCGCATGCGCGTGAAGGAGAAAGGCAAGGATTACGCCTTTCTGCTCAACCAATGTCCGCCCGCCCAACAGAGCGCGCGCGTCGAACTCGGGGCCAAGGCGCTGCAGGCGATGGGCGGTCTTCTCGCGCCGCTCGTGTCGTCGCGCGTCGATTACCAGGAAGCGGCGCGGCTCGGGCGCGGGGTCGGCGAATACAACCCCGACGGCGTCGCGGCGGAGGAGATGCGGGAGCTTTGGGCCTCGATCAAGCGCAGATTGAAAAAACCGGTCGGCGCGGCCAAGACGGCGCCCGCGAAGCCGACGAAGGCGGTCAGGAACGCCGCCTGATCGTCAACGAAGAGACCCCCGCCGCGCGCAACGGCAGCGCGCTAATTGATCTCCACGATCCGCGCGCTGTGGTGGATGACCTCCGCCTTGTCGCCGACGGACTTGCCCATCAGCGCCTTGGCGAGCGGCGCGACATAGGGAATGAGTCCCTTGGTCGGATCGGCCTCGTCTTCGCCGACGAGCCGGAAACTGCGGCGTTCGCCGTCCTCGAGCTCGACGATGACGCGGTGGCCGAACCGCACATGCGAATGATCGGGGATCGCCCGGATGACTTCGGCGCTGGCGCGACGCGCCGACCAATAGCGCAGATCGCGTTGCGCCAGGGCGAGCGCGTGATTGTCTTCGCTCGCCGTCGCGCGTTCGATCTCCTTCTGCAGGCGCGCAAGCTCGGCTTCAATCTGTTCGAGGCCCTCGGGCGTAACCAGATTGCGATGCGGACTGACCGGCCGGTCCGGCAGATCCTCGCGCGGATTGTCGTCGTCCTGTTCTTTCGTAAAAGCCGAACTCATGCTTTTGACCTTTGGTTCGCCGCGCCGATGCGGCGAGCGTCTTCAACAAAAATAATCGGCCCAAGCGGGCCGTCGTGGCATTAGAGCCGAGACGGGCGCGCTTGTCGAGAAATTGACGCTGAAATGCGACGATTCGCGCGCGCTTACCAAGGCTTAGCTTGGCTGCTCAAAGACCGAGGTCGGAAAGGCCGGGATGATCCGCGGGACGCGGGCCCGCCGGCCAGCGATACTTCCGCTCGCTCTCGCTGATCGGCAGGTCGTTGATGCTGGCGAGTCTGAGCCGCATCAGGCCGTCCTCGTCGAACTCCCAATTCTCATTGCCGTAAGCGCGGCGCCAATTGCCCGAGTCGTCATGGCATTCATAGGCGAAACGCACCGCGATCCGATTGTCGCGAAACGCCCAGATCTCCTTGATCAATCGATAGTCCAATTCGCTGCGCCATTTGCGGGTGAGAAAGGCGACGATCTCGTCGCGGCCGACGAGAAATTCCGCGCGATTGCGCCAGCGGCTGTCGACCGTGTAGGCAAGCGACACGCGCTCGGGATCGCGCGTGTTCCAGGCGTCCTCAGCCATGCGCACTTTCTGCGTGGCGGTTTCGAGCGTGAAGGGCGGCAGGGGCGGTCGCGACACGGGCGGTCCTCATCATTTGAACGACGATCTTACCACCTGCATCTTAGAGCGGAAGATGCAGGCCCATATCGATGACGACGCGTCCGCGAATCTTTCCTCCGACGATCGAGCGGGCGCGATCCAGCGCCGCATCGAAGGAGATGATTTCGCTCATGGCGTCGAGCGCGCAAGAATCGAGGTCCCGCGCAATTCGAGCCCATGCCGTACGCCGCAGCCCGATGCGCGGGCGCACGCTTTCGACGCCGAGCAGCGAGACGCCGCGCAGAATGAAAGGCGCGACAGTCGCCGGAAGCGCCATGCCGGCGACATTGCCGCAGGCGGCGACGGCGCCGTCGAAACGCGTCTGCGCAAGAAGATTGGCGAGCGTGACGCCGCCGACAGTGTCGACGCCGACGGCGAAGCGCTGCTGCTGCAGCGGCTTTCCTGGAGCGGACAATTCGTCGCGGCCGATGACTTCGGACGCGCCGAGGCCTTTGAGATAGGCGTCTTCGCGCGCATGTCCGGTGACGGCGGCGACGCGCCAGCCAGCCTTGGCGAGCAATGCGACGGCGAAAGAGCCGACTCCCCCCGTCGCGCCCGTCACCACCGCGAGCCCGTCCTCGGGCCGGGCGCCATGGCGCTCCAGCGCAAGCACGCAGAACATGGCGGTCAGCCCCGCGGTGCCAACCGCCATGGCGCGCGCCGGCGTCAGCGGCGGCGGCAGTTTCGCGAGCCAGTCGCCCGGCAGCCGCGCCTTTTCCGCAAAGCCTCCATAATGCGCTTCGCCCAGGCCGCAGGCCGTCGCAACCACAATGTCGCCGGGCGCAAAGTCGGGATGCGCCGAGCGCGTCACGCGGCCGGCGAGGTCGACGCCCGGGATCATCGGGAAGCGACGCACGACCGGTCCCTTGCCGGTGACGGCGAGACCGTCCTTGTAGTTGATCGCCGAGAAGGCGACGTCGACGTCGACATCGCCCTGCATCAGATCTTGCTCGCACATGATGACGTAATCGGCGTGTTGGCCGTCGCGGTCGTTGTCGATGCGAATGGCTCTGAAGTCAGTCATATGGCCGCGCCTCCGCCGTTGGCTGCGCCAAACCAGCGCTTTTTCGCGGAAAAAAGAAGACAAAAAAAGGAAAACATAAGGCCGCCACGGCCGTAAAGCGCGAAATTCTGATTTATCAACTATGCAGAATTGGGCGGCGCCAATAGTGCATAATATTTCTTGATGCAGTCGCACTATTCTGTTACGCAGTCAACAAGTAACGGCAGGGCGACGATTCTATGCATCAAAGCATTGAACAAGGGCGGCGGGGGCGGCGTCCGTCTCAACAGGAAGTGGTGAGCAATCCGATGAATCAAGCCAACAACATTGAACTCGCGGCTGACATCGTCTCCGCCTATGTGAGCAACAACTCCGTTCCCGCCGGAGAGTTGCCTGGGCTTATCAGCGAAGTCTACAGCGCCCTGTTGCGGGTTGGCGCGGGCTCCGCGGCGACGCCCGCCGAGCCGCCGAAACCGGCGATTCCGGTCAAGCGTTCGGTGACCAATGATTACATCATCTGCCTTGAGGACGGGAAGAAGTTCAAGTCGTTGAAGCGCCATCTGCGCACGCAATATGGTCTTTCGCCTGAAGACTATCGTGATAAGTGGGGCCTTCCGGCCGACTATCCGATGGTTGCGCCCAACTACGCCAAGGCGCGGTCTAACCTCGCCAAGCAGATGGGACTCGGCCAGCAGCGCCGGCGTCGCGGCAAATAAAAGGCGGCCAAACGGCCGCCTTCTCCACTTGACCTGAAAGCCGCGGCGCGCGCTGTCGCGCCAGGTCAGCGACGCCTCGACGATTCAGGTCTCTTCGTCAGTTTCAATGTCGCCGTCGATCAATCCGGAAACATCGTCGTCGGCCTCTTCCTCCTCGAGGAAGGTGTCGTCTTCGGCGTCGTCTCCCTCGATCTCCACATCATCTTCGACATCGATCGATTCCGCCACGGCCTCCGTCTCCTCGACTTCTTCGAGCGACACCGTTTCGGGGTTCTCCTTTTCGAGTTCGCTCTCTTCTTCTTGTTGCGCGCGCGCCGCCGCGCGCGTCAGCGCCACAATCTGATAAACCGCGCCGCATTTCGGACAGGTGATCGGGTCCTTGTTGAAGTCATAAAACTTCGTCCCGCAGGACTGACATTGGCGTTTGGCGCCGAGTTCGGGTTTTGCCACGGTCGATTGGTCCTCGAGAAGCAGCGTGGGCACGCCCCGCCTGTATTGAGAGACTATGTGGGCGCTCCGGTTAGTGGCGTCCCGCCTCGCTGTCAAATGGGAAATGCATTGTCTGCGCGCCCATTGCCAAGCGCCGCGCAGATTGGCATAGAATCACCCTCACGCGGGTGTAGCTCAATGGTAGAGCAGCAGCCTTCCAAGCTGAATACGAGGGTTCGATTCCCTTCACCCGCTCCAGCCCTTCCGGTGAGCTTTCCTCCGCGCGAACGATTGCGGCCCGCCGGTTCGCTCCGCTCTAAGAGTCGCGCCAAACACGCGAATCGACCTCGGCGTTTACCATTGCGCATAGAGGCGCGCCGCGCAAAGCCGCCGCGACGTCGAGAAGCCGCGCATGCGAACGTCGCGCCGCCTCGTCCAGGCGTCCCAGAGAAGGACGCGGCGTTAAGCGTTCGCGTTCGTTTTCTCCTGGCTCCTCGTAGCGACGCGGCGGCTGACGCGCTCGAGGGTCGCGCAAATCCGCCGGAACGCAACGCCAACCGCGATCGAACGCTGATTCGTGCCTGCTGCGTTCCCGATTGATCCCAAAGCTTAACCGCAAGCCGCCAAACCGGCTAATCTTGGTCGTTGACAGCAGCGACGAAAGGAGTCCGCCTGCGGCTCTTTCGCGAAGACCAGACGCGACGCCATCGACGAGCCGTTCTCGCAACTTCTGGCGTTTCGATTTGGCTGCGCGTCCATATATTGTTGGAACAGAGCGTGACTCGGCGAGAGTCAGCGATTCGGGCGCGATTCGTTCCCAGGCTGTTCAGAAGGTAAAGTCGCGCCCTGCTCGAAGTTTCGATATGAAACGAAGGCGCGCCGCGGCGCGCGTCAGGCAGCAAAGAAGAACATGACAGTCGCGCCGTCTTATCCGGCGAGCCGCGCCGCCCCCCGCGCAAGACCGTTCGACAGGGGCGTGGCGGCGGTGCTCGGCCCCACCAACACCGGCAAGACGCATCACGCCATCGAGCGTATGTTGTCCTTTCCCTCCGGCGTCATTGGGCTGCCGCTGCGCCTGCTCGCCCGTGAGGTCTATAATCGCGTCGCCGCGCGCGTCGGCGCGGACAATGTCGCGCTCATCACCGGCGAGGAAAAGATCAAGCCCCGGGCGCCGGCCTATTGGGTCGCGACCGTGGAAGCCATGCCGCGCGACGTTCAGGCGGATTTCGTCGCGATCGATGAAATCCAGCTCGCCGCCGATCTCGACCGCGGCCACATTTTCACCGACCGTCTCCTCCACTGGCGCGGACGCCAGGAGACTCTCCTGATCGGCGCCGCGACGATGGCGCCGCTCGTCACAGAACTCTTTCCCGGCGCGCCGATCTTTACGCGCCCGAGGCTTTCAAAACTTTCCTTCGCCGGCGACAAGAAGATCTCGAGGCTGCCGCCGCGCAGCGCCATCGTCGCCTTTTCCGCCGAAGAGGTTTACGCGATCGCGGAACTGATCAAGCGCCAGCGCGGCGGGGCGGCCGTCGTGCTCGGCGTGCTGTCGCCCCGCACGCGCAACGCGCAGATCGAGCTCTATCAGGGCGGCGACGTCGACTACATTGTCGCGACCGACGCCATCGGCATGGGGCTCAATCTCGACGTCGATCATGTCGCCTTCGCCTCCGATCGCAAATTCGACGGATTGCGTCATCGCAGGCTGACGCCGGCGGAATTTGGACAGATCGCCGGCAGAGCGGGTCGCCATATGAGCGACGGCTTTTTCGGCGCGACCGGCCGCTGTCCGCCCTTCGACGAGGAATTGATCGAGGCTTTAGAGGACCACCGCTTCGATCCGGTGAAGACTCTGCAATGGCGCAGCAGCGTCCTCGATTTTTCTTCGATCGACGCGCTGATGCATTCTCTCGACCAGGTCCCGGCGCATCCCGATCTGGTGCGCGCGCGGGTCGCAGACGATCAACGGGCGCTCGAAGCCGCGAGCCGTGACGACGTCGCGCGCCGCAACGCCAAGACGACGGCCGATGTCGCGCGGCTGTGGGAAGCCTGCCAGATCCCAGATTACCGCAAGACGTCGCCTGCCGCGCACGCCGAGCTCGCGCTGGCGATATTCGCATTCATCGCCCGGCGCGGCAAGATCCCCGAGGATTGGATGGCGCGGCAGATCGAAGCGGTCGATCGCATCGACGGCGACATCGCCACGCTGTCGAACCGCCTCGCGCAAGTGCGTACCGCAAGTTTTATCGCCAATCGTTCCGGCTGGCTCGACGACTCTCAGCATTGGCAGAGCGTCGCGCGTCGGGTAGAGGACAGCATATCCGACGCGTTGCACGACAGACTGACGCAGCGTTTCGTCGACCGCCGCACCAGCGTGCTGGCGCGCCGCTTAAGAGAGAATGCAATGCTTGAAGCCGAAATCAACGCCGCCGGCGACGTTCTGGTCGAAGGCCAGCACGTCGGAAGCCTTCAGGGATTTCGCTTCACGCCGGATCCCGGCGCGGCGGGCGAAGCGGCCAAGACGTTGAACGCGGCGGCGCAGAAGGCGCTTGCAGGAGAATTCGAGGCGCGGGCGACCCGCGTCTTCGACGCCGTCGACGACGCCTTCGCGCTCGGCAATGACGGGCTGATTCGCTGGCTGGGCGAGCCTGTGGGGAAAATCGCCTCCGGCGCCGGCGTGCTGGCGCCGACGACGCGCGTGCTCGCCGACGAGCAGCTGACAGGACCGGCGCTGGAGAAGGTCAAGCAACGCCTCGACCTCTGGCTCGCGCAACACGTCAAGAAGCTGCTCGGGCCGCTCGAGCAGCTGGAGAAGGGCGAAGGTTTGGAAGGGGTGACGCGCGGCGTCGCCTTCCAGCTCGCCGAAGAATTGGGCGTGCTCGACCGCGCGCGCGTCGCCAAGGACGTGAAGGCGTTTTCCCAGGAGGATCGCGCCGCGCTGCGCAAGCTCGGCGTGCGGTTCGGGGCCTATCACATCTATGCGCCCGCGCTGCTCAAGCCAGCGCCGCGCGCGCTTTCCGCCTTGCTTTGGGCGCTGCATCACGGCGGTCTCGAGAACGTGAAGGGGCTTGAGGAAGTGCCGCATCTGGCAGCCTCCGGACGCACCTCCTTCGCCGCCGACGCGTCGATCCCGAAAGGCTTTTATCGCGCCGCCGGTTTTCGAGTCTGCGGCGAGCGCGTCGTACGCGTCGATATTCTCGAACGTCTCGCCGATCTCATTCGGCCGGCGATCGCCTATCGTCCGGGGCTCAGCGCGGGCGAGCCGCCGCCCGGCGCGGCCGACGCCGACGGCTTCGTCGTCACCGTCGCGATGACCTCGCTCACCGGCTGCTCCGGCGAGGCTTTTTCTTCGATCCTGAAATCGCTCGGCTATGCTTCGACGCAGCGTCCAGGACCGGCCATCACTGTACCGATCGTGCCGGCGGCTCCGATGGCGCCTGTGACGCCGAAGACCTCGGCCAAGCCGGCTGAAGCCCCGAGCGAAGACGTTCCGGCCGAAAGCGCCGCCGCCGAGGCGCCTGCCGCCGCCGAAGCGGAGGCGCCTGTCGCGCAGGAACCGGCCGACGCGCAGGAAGCGCCGGCCGAGGAACGCGCCGCCGCAGCGCCGACGATCGAGACGCCGGCGTCCGCCGCCGCGCAAGAGGGCGCGGAGGCGAGCGAAAAAGAGGCGACCGCGGCCCAAGCGCAGGAAGAGCCAGCCGCGGAGACTGCGCCGGCCAAAGCCGCGCCGACCGAGCTGGAAACGATCGAAATCTGGCGTCCGCAGCGCCACGTGCATTCCGCGCCGCGCCGCGAGGCCGGCGCGCATCGGCAGGCCCCCGGTCAGGGCGCCGAGGACAACAAGCAGCAGCGGCCGCCGCGCCGCGACCACCAGCGGCCCGGCAACGCGCCGGGCAAGGAGGGGCGTCCCGCCGGAAAGCCGCGCGTCGAGGGCCGTCCGCCGCGCGACGACGCCCGCTCCCGTCGCCCGGGAGGATTCGCCGCGCCGGAACGGCGCGAGCGCGAGCGTCAGCCCGATCCGGATTCGCCTTTCGCCAAGCTTGCGGCGCTGAAGGCCGAGCTTGAGAAGAAGGGGAAATAGCAGCGCTTGCGCTTCTGCCCATAGCTTCGCCATCGTATTGCCAATAGTCAGGCTGACAACTATTGCTGCCCCGGGGGCGGGCGCGGCCGAGTGCGAGAGGGGCTTATGAAGAAGATATTGCCCGTTATTATGTGCGGCGGATCGGGGACGCGGGTGTGGCCCGAGTCGCGCGAGACGCTTCCCAAGCAGTTCATTCCGCTCATTGGCGAGCGCTCCACCTTCCAGACGACGATGGCGATGCTGGCCGACCCGGCGTTCGAACGGCCGATCGTCGTCTCTAATTTCGACTACCGCTTCCTCATCGCCGACCAGCTGCGCGAGATCGGCGCGCAAGCCGACGTCGTGCTGGAGCCTTCGCGCCGCGATTCGGGTCCGGCGGTGGCCGTCGCGGCGGGCCTCGCCGCGCGCCGCGCGCCCGACACAGTCGTCGTCGTGCTCGCCGCCGACCATGTCGTTCGCGACACGGCGGGCCTCGTCGATCTGTGCAAGCGGGCGAGCGCCGCGGCGGCCCAAGGCTATATCGTCACGCTCGGCGTCAAGCCCGACGGCCCCGCGACGGGCTATGGCTATCTGCGCCCCGGCGCGCCGCTCGAGTCCTGTTGCGAGGTCTACAAGCTCGACGCCTTCGTCGAAAAGCCGGACCGCGCGACGGCGCAGGACTATGTCGACGCCGGCTATTTCTGGAACAGCGGCAACTTCATCTTTCGCGCCGACGTCATGCAGTCGGAGATCGCACAGTTCGAGCCGGGCATTTTCGCCGCCGCCGAAGCGGCGATCGAAGCGGCCCGCCAGGACCTCGGCTTCATGATTTTGAACGCCGAGGCCTTCGCGCATGCGCCGAAGAAATCGATCGACTACGCGGTGATGGAAAAGACCGAAAAGGCGGCGCTGATTCCGGCCGACATCGGCTGGTCCGACGTCGGCACCTGGCGCGCCGTGTGGGAATTGTCGGAGCGCGACAAAAACGGCAATTCGGTGCGCGGCCATGGCGTCGTCATGAACGCCCGCAACGTCCATGTGCGCTCCGAGGACACGCTGACCACCGTCGTCGGCGTCGACGACATCATCGTCGTGACGACCCAGGACGCCGTGCTGGTGCTGAGCCATGAGCATGGCGATCAGGTCAAACAGCTCGTCGAGAAGCTGCGCAGCGAAAACCGGCGCGAGGCCGGCGAACATAAGCGCATCTTCCGGCCCTGGGGGTACTACCAGGGGATCGACGAAGGCCAGCGCTATCAGGTGAAGCGCATCGTGGTGAAGCCGGGCCAACGCCTGTCGCTGCAGAAGCATTTCCACCGCGCCGAACATTGGATCGTCGTGCGCGGCACGGCGGAGGTTGGGCGCGACGAGGAAATCCATCTCGTCCACGAAAACGAATCGATTTACCTGCCGATCGGCAGCAAGCACCGCCTGACCAATCCCGGCAAGATCGATCTGGAGCTGATCGAAGTGCAGACCGGCTCCTATCTTGGCGAAGACGACATCGTCCGCTTCGAGGACGCGTATAATCGGGGGTGACGCTGCGACGCTTTTGAGAGAGCGGTATGACTGGTTTCGCGAAGACGCCATGCCCGCCCTACTACGCTGTGATTTTTACGTCGCAGCTGCACGAGACTGACGCCGCCTATGATAAAATGGCGGCTGCTCTGGCGCAGAAGGTGCGCGCGCGCCAAGGGTGCTTAGGCGTGGAAAGCGTGCGCGGCGCCAACGGCTATGGGATTACGGTCGCGTATTTTTCGGATCATTCCGCGATCGCGAGTTGGAAAGCCAACGCCGAACACCAGGAAGCCCAGCGACTCGGCAAGGAGCGCTGGTATGAAAAATACCAGGTGCGCTTTGCGCGGGTTGAGCGCGACTATGAAGGGCCGTGACGGAAAAATCCCACGTGATCGTCAAAATCTGCGGCCTGTCCTCGCCCGAGACGCTGCTTGCGGCGATCGAGGCCGGCGCCGATATGGCGGGCTTCGTCTTCTTCGAGAAGAGCCCGCGCCATATCGATCTTGAAACCGCGCGCACGCTCGGCCTTCTCGCGCAGGAGCGCATCGCCAAGGTCGCGCTCGCCGTCGACGCCGACGACGCCGCCCTCCAAGACATTATCGACGCGCTCGCGCCAGACTATCTGCAGCTGCATGGCAAGGAAACGCCGGCGCGGGTCGCCGAGGTGAAGGCGCGTTTCGGCCTGCCGGTGATCAAGGCGGCGGGGGTCGCGACGCCCGACGATGTCGAGGCGGCGCGCGCCTATGAAGACATCGCCGACGTCATTTTGTTTGACGCCAAGCCTGCGCCGAACGCCGCGATTCCCGGCGGCGGCGGCGTGGCCTTCGACTGGAATCTGCTGTGCGGCGTGACGGCGAAAAACTGGATGCTTTCAGGCGGACTCGATCCCGGGAACGTCGCGGCAGCGATGCGCCTGACCGGCGCCCGTGCGGTGGACGTCTCTTCCGGCGTCGAGCGCGAACGCGGCGTCAAGGACGCGGCGAAGATTGCAGCCTTCCTGGCCGCCGCTCGGCCTTCTTCGGGTGGCATAATGGGGGTAATAGCCTGATTCTCATTACCCTGTTTTTTGATTTGCTACCTCATTAATAATTTTGCGCCACCTTGCGCCGCGCCCTTTGCCGATGGATTGAAGGCGCCCAGAATCGCGCTCATTGCGCAGAACATGTCGAACCATGTCCCAGCCGACGCTCGGGCAACGCTCGTGTAGTTCGGAAATCGAGAAATCTCCGACCATCTGAGCAATCGCTTGCAGCACGAGCTGAGTCTTGACCCCTCTGCCGTCCTTCAGATCGCCGACATTGCGGGCGAACTCTTCGTATGCAGCGCGAATGACACTCAAAAAATAGGCGACCCAGGGACTCGGATCATGTCGACTTTCGTGCCAGCCCTGCGACGCTGAGTACAGCGTTTCATAGTAGCTTGCTTTTGTCCGTTCTATTAGGCGTTCGAGGGAAACGTAGCGAGCAACCTCATAGTCTTCGCGATACAGCAGCAAAACCGTAAGCAACCGCACCATACGCCCGTTTCCGTCAGAAAAAGGGTGTATGCAAAGAAAATCAAGGATGTATAGCGCAATCAGAATTAGGGGGTCGACATTTGTGTCCGCAGCCGATGCAAAATCCCGATGAAGCCCCGCCATCGCTTCAGGCGTCTTCCAAGCCGGCGTAGGCGTAAATCTCAAAAAAGTCGCGCCATCTGGTCGCCGCTCACTAATGACATTGTCCGTCTTTTTCCAATCGCCAGTATTGCCGCCGCCTGTGAACTTAAATAAATCGCGGTGAAGTTGAAGGACAAGGCTCGTCGTAAAATCCATGAAGCCGTGCCGCTCATGGATCAGGCCTAGAACATAGCGGTACCCCGCCACCTCGCCCTCCGACCTATTCGTCGGTTGCGGTTCGCCGTCGCATCGCACCAGTCGTTCGAGGACAGTGCGTGGCAGAGTAATACCTTCCAACCGATTCGACGATTCTGTGCTTTCAATAATTGCGATCTGCCTGAGATTTTCGAGAACTTCCGGCGCTCGCTCTTTGAATAGATCTTGCTTGCCCTTTCCTTCGCCAATCTCACGGACGGCGCTCACGACTTCGTGCGGCAGCGAAAGTGAATCGAGGACTTCTGGCTTGAAACTCGTCATCAGGCGCGTCTTTCGCAGAATGCCGGCAATTTCGATCGACCTAATGTAAGTTGATAAGGTTGAGGCGCAAGGAAGAGACGGGGCGGCCCGACATTTTTACAGTTGGCTTCCGTCCCCCAGACAAAACGTCTATTTAAAAGAAAAAGAGGCCAAGGGATGGTTCCGTGAACAAGCCGCTACCCAATTCCTTCCGCGCCGGCCCGGATGAAAACGGCCGCTTCGGCATTTTCGGCGGGCGTTTCGTCGCCGAAACGCTGATGCCGCTCGTGCTCGATCTCGAAGCGGCCTATGAGAACGCCAAGAACGACCCGGCTTTTCACGAAGAGCTCGCCGGGCTTCACAAATATTACGTCGGGCGTCCGTCGCCGCTCTATTTCGCCGAGCGCATCACCGACTATGTGCGTGAGCGCGCCGGCGAAGGCAAAGGCGCCAAGGTCTATTTCAAGCGCGACGAGCTCAACCACACCGGCGCGCATAAGATCAACAATGTGCTCGGGCAGATTCTGCTCGCGCGGCGCATGGGCAAGAAGCGCATCATCGCCGAGACAGGCGCCGGCCAGCATGGCGTCGCCACCGCCACCGCCTGCGCGCGCTTCGGATTGGATTGCGTCGTCTATATGGGCGCGGTCGACGTCGAGCGGCAGAAGCCCAACGTCTTCCGCATGAAGATGCTCGGCGCCGAGGTCATTCCCGTGCAGTCGGGCGCGCGCACGCTGAAAGACGCCATGAACGAAGCGCTGCGCGACTGGGTGACCAATGTCGCCGACACTTTCTATTGCATCGGCACGGCGGCGGGGCCGCATCCCTATCCGGCGATGGTGCGCGACTTCCAGTCGATCATCGGTAATGAGACGCGCGTGCAGATGCAGGAGATGGAGGGGCGCCTCCCCGATTCGCTCGTCGCCTGCATCGGCGGCGGCTCCAACGCCATCGGCCTGTTTCATCCGTTTCTCGACGACGCCAGCGTCGAGATCTACGGCGTCGAAGCTGCGGGCCATGGCGTCGACGTGCCGAACGGCCATGCGGCCTCGCTCATCGGCGGGCGCCCGGGCGTGCTGCACGGCAACCGCACCTATCTGTTGATGGATGACGATGGCCAGATTCTCGAAGGCCATTCGATTTCGGCGGGCCTCGATTATCCCGGCATCGGTCCCGAACATTCATGGCTGCATGAGATCGGCCGCGTGAAATATCTGAACGCCACCGACAAGGAGGCGCTGAACGCTTTTCAGCTCTGTTCGAAGCTCGAGGGGATCATCCCGGCGCTTGAACCTTCTCACGCGCTGGCGAAAGTGTTCGAACTCGCGGCGCAAAAGCCGCGCGATCATCTGATGGTGATGAATATGTGCGGCCGCGGCGACAAGGATATTTTCACGGTCGCCGAGCATCTCGGCGGGATGTGAAAGGGGGCGTGACGGATGAGGACCCTCATCCGACAGCATGAGGGCAATGCAAGGCTCATCTGTCCTGCGCCACACACTTTTGCGCGATCTCATTGAGCCTTCGCCCGCGCTCGATCTCATCGGTTACGCCGGCGAGCGCCCTGCTGCGGATCGTCTCCCGCGCCGTGCACTGGCAGGCGTCGTGGCAAGCCTTTCCTTCTCCGCCGTCCTCCAAGCAGCGCGCTTCGCATGAGGCGATGAATTCCGTCGCGTCGACCGCGGGCGGTACGAGATAGGCGATGCCCATAAGGAACGCGAAGAGCGCCGGCTGGTGCGCGAGATAGATGAGCAGGCTGTGCCGGCCGAGGAAGGGAAGCCATTCCCTCTTAGCAGGTGTGGGGAGAGGGTTAGCGCCCTCGCCGCTCGCACTCGCCCTTACCCCGTAAATGGGGAGAGACAGCTTTCCCGCCGCGACGCCGAGCAGCAGCGCGCCGGCCCAGGGAAACAGCGGGCGCCAGTCCTGGGTCATCGGCTCGCTGGTCGACAGCCCGAGCCATTGCAGCGAATCGGCGTTGAAGGCGGACGAGGTGAAGAACGCCCCGCCGACAAGGAAGAAAGCGCCGGCGGCGAGCGCGACGGGCCAGGGCGCGAGCAGAAAGGGAACCGCGATCAGGCTTGCGACCGCGATGCAATGCAGAATGCCGAAGAACACAAAAGCGTTGGGAAAAAGCGCATAGGTGCCCGCGCTCACCAGCGCCGCCGCCGCGCCGATGAGCGCCAAGCGGCGCCAGAAGGCCGACCAGCGGATATGAGCGCGATTCGCCAGGACCAGCGCAACGCCGGCGATGAAGAGAAAGGCGAAGGCGATCGAATGGCCGAAGATCCTGACCGGAGCCGTCCAAGGAAGATTGGCCGGCGCATAGCCGAAATGCGCGAGATCCCAGATGACGTGAAAAACCACCATCGCCAGGACGGCGATCCCGCGCGCCGCGTCGAGCGCCCGCCAGCGGCCCTGACTCATCGCCGCGCGGCCGCCGGCGGCGCGCCCTGGAACTTGCTGAACACCATGTCGGGCGCGGAAAGATTGTGGCGCGAAGGCAGATGGCGGCCGACCCACGCTTCCGTCGCGCTGGCGCCGGGGAAGCGAATGACGGGCGCCTCCTCCCAACTCTTGCCGCGCTTGCTGCGCCAGGCGACGATCGCGGCGTCGCTCATCGTCTCCATGGCGTACATCGACCGCAGCGCCGCGAAGGGCAATCCGTTCGGCATCGCCTGGCTGAAGGAGACATCGAGCGTTATCCGGTCCTGATCGACGCTCTTGATCGAGAGGCGGCCTTCGCCGCCGCGCCTAAATTTGAGGATCAGGCTGCGCGATTCAGGCTCGAAGACGATTTCCTCGATATCGACGATCGGCCGCTCCTGCGTCTCGACCGGCCCGACGAGAAAGGACGAGCCGTAAGCCGTCCAGCGCATGTCTTCGAAGGGCAGCGGCCGCGCCCGCCAATAGCCGTCGGGCGGGTAGAGCACCATGATCTCTTCGGCGCGCTCGCGATACCACATCCAGAATTGGATGAGATGGAATCCCCGCTCCACCCGATCGCCGACGCGGATCGGCACGTCGTTCGGCCGCCAGAACGAGGGAAAGGTGTAGCCCGTCAGCCAGAATTCCGGCGTCTCCCAGAAGGTCTTGCGGCGCGCCTGTGAAAACGCCTTGGGGTCGACGGTGAAATCGCAGCTCGACCAGTCGGGCGCCCAGCGATCCGAGGCGATCGTGTTGATGTAGGAGGGGTGCACCGCCTGGATTTGCAGACTGCGCACGCGCGGCGAGATGAAGTCGAGCTCGACATTGTCCTTCTCGGCGCAGAGCTCCGGCGCCGAATTATTCTCGACGCGAACCTGCAACTCTTCGGCCGCGTCCGGAGCCTGCGCCGCGGCTGAGCCGGCGAAGGCCAAGCCGCCAGCCCCCAAGCCGCCGGCTCCCAAAAGAAAGCGGCGGCGATCGAATGTCGTCGTCAAGCGGAAGATTCCCTGTTGCTTTTGAGGTCCTTATCGCGCGCAAAGGAAGCGCGCGGCAAGCGTCCGATGCATTAACGGACCGCAAAAGGCGAAAACAAGGAGTGGGCCCGCCCAGCGAGGACAGGCCCTTGCATAGAGCAGGCTCCGAAAAAATTGGCGAAGGTTTTCGATGAGAACCCGCTCCACCATTGCGAGCTTGAGCGAGTCCTATCGATCACGTGATTCCCTGCGACCGGGAGGCGCTCAGGCGTTCAGAACGGGCCGCCGCCAAAGAGGGCGGCGAAAGGATCGGCGACGGCGTATCCATCGCCATAGGAATGACGTCCCCGCGATCCCGCATAGGCGACGCCGCTCGCCCGCCGCGCGCTGGCGTAGTATTGGCCATGCGGCGGCGCGCCGGTGATCGAAATGCGGCCGCCTTCATTCTGCACCATCTGATACAGCATCGCCGCGTGGCCGGGCGAGAGGCGCACGCAGCCGTGCGAGGCCGGTCGGCCGAGCATCCCGGTCTCATAAGAGCCGTGAATCGCGTAGCCGCCGCGGAAAAAGATCGAGTGGGGCATGGGCGACATGTGATACTTTCGCGAATAATGCATGGGCTGCATGCCGGTGGGCGCAAACGAGCCGCGCGGCGTAGAATAGCCGGCGCGGGCGGTCGACACCGGCCACGAATAGCTGCCCGACGAAGACTGCACATGCATGGTCTGCGTCGAAAGATTGATGTGGATGTGGGCGGCGGCGTTCGCCGCGCTCGCCCACGCAACCGGACAAAGGATGAAAGGAAGGATGACGCGAATACGCATGATGGACTCCTAACCCAACGCGCGGGCGCCTCGCCGGGCATTTTGCTGTGGCTTGGCGCTCCATAAAGCTAAATGAAGCGGTAAGCTTTCCCGGCAAGGATGAATCGCAAACCTTTGCGCCGGCGACGCGCGCTTCGCGACTGGGGGCGAAACGCCCATGACGACAGATTCGATATTGCGCGCGCTCCGCGCGGCGCTGTTCGCCTTACCGTCCTTGACGACGCTGACGCCGATGGACGGCGCTCTGGCGCAGGATAAGGGCGCGATCGACCCGAAGCCGCTGCCGCCGCTCGCCAATCCGTCCAGTCCGGTGACGCCGGCGCGAGAGCTGTTCGGCCGCGCGCAGGCGGCGGCGCCGCTTCATCCCGATCCGATCGGCTTCTATTCGCGCGGCTGTCTCGCGGGCGGCGAGCCGCTGCCGATCAACGGCCCCCACTGGCAGGTCATGCGCCTGTCGCGCAACCGCAATTGGGGACATCCCAATCTCATCGCCTTTCTTAAAAACTATTCGTCGAAAGCGGCGAGGGAGTCGGGCTGGCCGGGCCTGCTCATCGGCGATCTGTCGCAACCGCGCGGCGGGCCGATGCTCTCCGGCCACGCGTCGCATCAGATCGGGCTCGACGCCGATATCTGGCTTGCGCCGATGCCCGACCGCGAACTCACCCGCGAAGAGCGCGAAGAGCTGATGTCGACCGACGTCGTGCGCGACGACGGGCTCGACGTCCGCCCCGAGGTCTGGAGCGCCGGCCACATCGCCGTGATCCGGGCGGCGGCGATGGAGCCGGCCGTGCAGCGCATCTTCGTCAACGCCGCGATCAAACGCGCGCTCTGCCGCTCGGCGCAGGGCCAGAACTGGATGCACAAGGTCCGGCCGATGTGGGGGCACAACTACCACTTCCACATCCGGCTTCACTGCCCGAACGGCTCCAACTGCCGCGATCAGGACCCCACGCCCGCCGGCGACGGCTGCGACGCCTCGCTCGCCTGGTGGTTCCAGGACGGGGTGCTGCACGCGAAGAAATCAGGAAAAAGCTGGCCGCCGATGACCATGGCGGGCCTGCCCGCCGCCTGCCGCGAGGTGCTGCGCGCGCAGTAGCCTCAGCCGGAGCAGTCGCCGAGCGGGCAGGCGACGCCGGTGCCGCCCAGTCCGCAGTAGCCGCCAGGATTTTTGGCGAGATACTGCTGGTGATACGCCTCGGCGTAATAAAACGGCGGGTTTTCGAGGATTTCCGTCGTGATCGCGCCGAGGCCCGCCTGCGTCAATACGCGTTGATACATGGCGAGCGACTCCTTCGCGGCGGCGAGCTGTTCCGGCGTCGAGACGTAGATCGCCGAGCGATATTGCGTGCCGGAATCATTGCCCTGGCGCATGCCCTGCGTCGGGTCATGGCCCTCCCAGAAGATGCGCAGCAGCTGGTCGAAGGTCATCATCGGCGGCTGGTAGACGACGCGCACCACCTCCGCATGGCCGGTGCGGCCGCTGCAGACGTCCTCATAGGTGGGATTTTTCGTCGTTCCGCCGGCGTAGCCGACCGCCGTCACAAAGACGCCGTCGCCCGCCTGCCAGAACTTGCGCTCCGCGCCCCAAAAGCAGCCCATGCCGAAGAGGACCTGTTCGGACCCGAGCGGAAACGGCGGGTCGAGCGGCCGCCCGCTGACGAAATGAAGCGCCCCATGCGCCACGGGCGTTTCGCGGTCGGGAATGGGCCCGAGCAGTTTGGAAAGACCGAGTTCGTCGAAGATCGTCATGACGCCGATATAGTGTGGCGGCTCGCGGGAGACTAGCGGCGGGCGTAGTAGAGCGGCGCCGACCGCCGATGGCTGAGCAGGATCAGCAGGGCCCCGACGCCGCCGAAGGCGACGCTGACCGGCGCCAGCATCAGCGTGGTCAGAACCGGATCCCACAGAAAGGCCGAGACGCTCTCGACGCTCGACTGCAGCGACTGATAGAGGCCGGGAAACACCGTGGACGCGCCCCTGTTGATGCTCGTCACCATGACGCGGCCGGCGGCGATCGAGCGCGTGCCGTCGACGATGAGGGCGATGAAGCCGCCGGCGAGCAAGAGAAGGCCGATCAGTCGGATGAGGAGTCGCAGCATGGTCTCTTCGTGCGAACGTAGATGTTGCGATGGGTTCGAAAAAGCGTGGGGAGAATAGGCGCCGCGGGCGCGTCTGTCCATGCTTGGCGTTGCGTTCCGGTCGCGCGTGAATATAGTGCGCGCTTCGCGGAGGGGTGGCCGAGTGGTTGAAGGCGCACGCCTGGAAAGTGTGTATGCGGGAAACCGTATCGCGGGTTCGAATCCCGCCCCCTCCGCCACGTCGGAACTGTCCGGACCGAGGACATAGGCGACAGTCCGTTCCTAAGACATGGGTGACAACCTCGGGCCGAACGGGTTGTCCGCATCGCAAGAAGCGTCTCGCCAACGCCGCCGATGAAGGCGAGATCCGATTGGCGAAGTGACGCGTCGCGCGCATCGACATTTGTCCCGGACATCAGTTCAGCTCCATTTTCTCGAAATAATGGATCGCGCCGCTGTCGAGCAGGCGCTTGAATGGCGCGCCGACATTCTCTTCAGGATGAGCTTTCGCGGCGCGAAGGGCGGCGTCGGCGACGCTTCGACCTTGCGCCAATCCGTGCAGCAAGAGGAATTCGACGCGATCAATCACCATCGCCTCGACGGCGCCAAACGGCCGCGTCAGCAAGATTCCGCTGGCGCCGCGCGGCGGCGAAGCGACGTCTTCGATCGCGTTTTGCCGGAGCGCCAACCAGGCGATTGGCGCGGGCGTCGCGAACCAGCGAAAGCGCGTCGCGGAATGCAGAACCGCCTTCGCCTGAGCCCATTCGACGTCGGCGATCTGAGAGACCGTTAGTCCCGCCGCGTCGGGCGGATCATGCGCCAGATGCGATTCGATTTGCATCCGGTCGATGCGGGCGATGTCCGTTAGACACGGAAAACGAGCGGAGCGCGTCCGCAAATCGCCATGCGCCGCAAATCTGTCGTCATAGGAAGCCAGCACCGGATTTGTCGGCGGATTCGAGCGGAAGAAGTCCAGCGCCAGCATGCGAAAGCCGAACTCTCCGAGAATCTTGCGCACGGTGGGATAGGCGCCGGCAAGCGCCTCGATCGCCGCCATCGCCGAATTGTTGCGGTAGACGGCGAATCCGGGCCAGCGATCGAATTCACTTTCTCCACCGGACAGGATCGCGGCGGCGAAATCGCGCTGGAACGTTGCAAGATCAGCATGCATGGGCGAACTCCCCGCGATCGGCGAGATAAGCCGCGGCGCGATCGCGCTCCGCGAGCAGGTTGGAAAACGGCGGAACGTCGCCGTCGCGTTCGAGTAGAACGGGAACTTCGCCGACCCGGGAAAGCAGCGCGCCGAGAAGGCGCCAGACGGGTTCCGCGACAGGCGCGTCATGGCTATCGATCAGCAGGGCGCCGCCGTGGACGGCGTCGGGGCGATGGCCGGCGATATGGATTTCTTCGATATCGCGCGCCGGCAGCGCGTCGATATAGCGCCGCGGCGAGTAGCCGAGATTGTTGGCGCTCACCCAGACATTATTCACATCGACAAGCAGTCCGCAGCCGGTTCGACGAACCAGTTCACGAAGAAACGCCGGTTCATCCCAGTCGTGATCCGGGAGCGGCATATAGTGGGAGGGGTTCTCGATCAGAATCCGTCGCCGCAGCGCCTCCTGCGTCTGATCGATATTGCGGGCGAGGCATTGAAGCGCCTCATTGCTCCGCGGGGCCGGCAGCAGATCGGGCAGACAGGTTTCGCCGACGCGCGACCATGCGAGATGCTCGGATACGAGAAGCGGTTCGACCCGTTCGACGAGATCGCGCAAGCGCGCCAGATGTTCCGGATTGATCTTCTCCGCCCCCGCGAGCGACAGTCCGACGCCATGCAGGGACAAGGGTCGTTCGGCGCGGAGCGCCTCCAGCATGGCGATCCGCGGACCGCCCGCGACCATGTAATTCTCGGCGTGAACCTCGAACCACAGGCCGGCCGCCGGACAGGCAACCGCCTCTTCGAAATGAATGGGCTTGAAGCCTATGCCGGCGGTCGGACGCATGACGATCAGCCCTTTTGCGGCGTGAGCGAACCCATCCTTCGGCGTCTTGATCGAGACGCAGGCGCCGGCGTCGACATATTTCCAGGCGTCGCCCTGATAGTTCGCCTTGGACGTGCCGGCGCAGCTCGTGCCGGGGCCGGCGGCGCAGTCATTCTTGCCGGCGAGCGCGACGCCGTAGCACTTCTCCTTGCCGGCCTGCGGCGCGACCGGTCCCGCCTGCGCGGCGGCGGTCAAAGCGGCGAGGACGCCGGCGGCGATAGCAGCGGTGTTGTTCATCGTTTTGCTCCTCTTGATGCGCCGTCGCGGCGCACATCGACTTTCGCCGCTAATGAGAGATAAATCCGCTGCCAAAAATGCATGACTTCGATGCATGCCGCGCAGCCGACGCGTCACGCGGACGCATTCTCGACGAGTCCAGCCGCGAGCAGAGACGCCAACGCAAGCGAGATCGCGACGCCGGAGGCGGCGCCGCTCCAGCCAAACTTCTCGTAGAGCGCGCCGATCGCCGCCGCGCCGGCGAGGCCGCCCGAATAATAGGCCGAGAGATAAAGGCCGCTTGCAGCGGCGCGCTCGAATTTCGCGGCTCTCCCAACGAAGCTCGTGACAACGGCCTGCGCGACGAACGCGCCCGACGAAAAGAGCGCCATGCCAAGAAGAATTACCGGTATGTTGGCCGCCAGCGACAAGAACGCGCCGATGACCGCGGATAAAAGCGCGAACGCCGCCGCCGTCGCCGTCCCTAGGCGCGCGCTCAAAGGACCGGCCAACGGCGTCGTCGCGAGCGAAGGCGCAAAGCACAGGAACGCCAGGCCGGCCGCTTTCATCGATAGTTCGCCCGCAGGCGCGGCGAGCGCGAACCCGACATAGCTGAACAAGCCGACAAAGCCGAAGAGGATCAGAAAACCCACGGCGTAAGCTCGTCTCAAGGCCGGGTTGCGGAGGTGCCGCGCGAACACCGCCACAAGCTCCCGCGCCTCCACGCGGAGCGGCAGCGGCGCGACGTGAGTCAGCGTCACGAATGCGAGCAGCGCGCCGGAAAGATTGAGCGCTGTGAGCGCAAGGAATGCGGCGGGGGCGCCAAATTCCTCGGCGACATTCGAGGCGATCAGCCTGCCGAGCAGATTGGCGAGAACGCTTCCGGTGACATAGGCCGCGAGCGCGCGCGGCATGTCGTGCTTGCTGCATCTTTCGGCGAAATGCGCCAGGGTCAGCGTAAAGGCGCTCGCCATGAACACGCCTTGAAGCACCCGAAGCAAGGTGAATGACAGTAACGTCGGCGCAATCGCGAGCAACGCCGTCGGCGCCGCAAGAAGCGCGAGACTGACCCAGATTCCGGCGCGACGCGACAATCCGCGCACGGCCCCGGCGGCGATCGGGCCCGCGACCGCCATGCCCAGCGTGCTTGCATTGACAGCGAGGCCTATTTGGGTCGGGCCCACACGATACAGATGCATGAGTTGCGGAAGAATCGCCTGGGCGGCGAAGAGATCAACGAGCGTCAGAAAGCCGATGGAGCCGATGGCGAGGGAACGCACGCCAGGACTCGCTTGCAGCTCCGACGGCGGCGAAGGTTTTTGGGCAGGCTGATGCATCAGGCTCTCCGGATAGAAAAACGCCACGCGCGCGATGGAACGCATGCGTAGCGCCCTGCTCGGCACTGTCGATCGATCGAGTCCGGCCCGAGCGATCTACTCGCGTCCCTTCACATCCGCGGAGAGCAACTCCACGACCGTCTTGCCGCGATTGACCCAGTAATGCGTGACTTCCGCGGTTTCGTTCACCGTTTCGCCGGCGCGATGAACGATCGGCATGCGGCAATTGCTGGCGTATTCGAGAATCTCGCCCTTGAGCGTGATGATGATCGCCGGCCGGCCATTGTGGCTGTGGAACGGGACCACGCCGCCGGGCTGAATAACGAGTCTGCGCAGACGAAGGTCGCGCCCGTTCACCCCGAGCTCCTGGCCGAGGTCGATCGAACCGATCACCTTATCGCTCACGCCCTTCGGCGCGGTCGGATGATCCGCGAGCGCATTGGCGCCCTCCTGTCCGGAAGGACACTGGCCGGCTTGGGAAGGCGCGGCGGACATGCTCGCAAGAGCGCAGCCCGCCATAGCGCCGACGATCAAGAATTTTTTGAAAGTGGTCATTTCATTCTCCTCGGGTCTGGAAGACGATCGGTATCGCGCCTTCGATGTTCATCAACACGAGGGGAAGTTATCCGCGGGGAGCGTGCGCAACCATTCGAATGTCCGCATCAAGTCGATGCAAAAAGCGCATGGCGAAGCGAGCGCGCATAACCATCGGCTATCGAGATTAAAACGAGACGGCATTTCAAAACATCTCGGCCGCGGCGCATGGTTCGGCCATCGCCGCCATGCGGCGTAAGAGATGGAGCCGAAATAATGGACATGCAGGTTCTCGAAAACCCTCGCACGTCGGGACATCTGTCCGGCCGCATCGCGGTCGTCACGGGCTCGACATCGGGAATTGGGCTCAGCGTCGCGCGCGCGCTCGCACGCGCCGGGGCCGATATCGTGATCAATGGACTCGGCGATCGACGGGACATCGATCGCACTTGCGAGGAGCTCGCCGATGAAAGCGGCGTGAAAGTCATTTTTGACGACGCGAATCTCGTGGATCCGGTCGAAGCGCGCAATCTGATCGTCCGCTCGGTGTGGAAATTCGGCAAGGTCGACATTCTCGTCAACAATGCCGGCGTCCAGCATGTGAATCCGATCGAGAATTTTCCCGACGATAAGTGGGATACGATCATCGCGCTCAATCTTTCCGCCGCCTTCCACACGATCAAGGCGTCATTCGGCGGGATGAAGGCGAACAATTTCGGCCGCATCGTCAATGTCGCCTCGGCGCATGGTCTCGTCGCCTCGCCTTTCAAGAGCGCCTATGTCGCCGCGAAGCACGGCGTCGTCGGACTGACTAAGGCGGTGGCGCTGGAAGGCGCGGAATTTGGGGTCACCTGCAACGCCATCTGCCCCGGCTATGTCTGGACGCCGCTCGTCGAAAATCAGATCGACAGCACCGCGATGGCGCGCGGCCTGACGCGCGAAGAAGTCATACGCGATGTGTTGCTGGCGGCGCAGCCCACCAAGCGCTTCGCCGAAACGGAAGAGATCGCGGCGCTTGCCGTGTTTCTCGCGAGCGACTCAGGCAAATCGATCACCGGAGCCGCATTGCCGATCGACGGCGGATGGACCGCGCATTGAAGCAATGCGCAACAATTTTAATGAGGAACGCCATGACAAATCTTGCATCCGAAATCAAGGAATTCGGGCAGCTTGTGCTCGTCCTGCAAGGCGGCGGCGCGCTTGGCGCCTATCAGGCGGGCGTTTACCAAGCCTTTCATGAAGCCGGGCTGGAACCCGACTGGGTGATCGGCACCTCGATCGGCGCGATCAATGCGTCGATTATCACCGGCAATGCGCCGGAAGCGCGCATGGAGAAACTGCGCGAGTTCTGGAAACGCGTGGAACATGCGCATTTTCTTCACGCGCCCTCTACCGCTTTTTTCGGCGCGCTGCTTCGCAACAGCTTCGCGATAAGCGCCGGCATTCCAAGTTTCTTCCGCCCCAATCTCGCGGCTTTCGTCAGTCCGCATACGCCGCTCGGCGCCGACCAGGCGGCCTACTATTCGGTCGAGCCGTTGAAGGAGACAATGCGCGACCTCGTGGACTTCGGCCGGATCAACGCCGGCCCGACGCGCCTGACGGTCGGCGCCTGCGACGTGCAAACCAGCGAAATGCGCTATTTCGACAGTCGCGAGGAACGCCTGACATTCAATCACATATTGGCTTCCGGCGCGTTGCCCCCGGCTTTTCCGGCCGTCCGCATCGATGGCAGACTTTACTGGGACGGCGGCATCCTCTCCAACACGCCCGTCGAAGCGGTGTTCGACGACGCGCGCCGAAGAAGCGGAATCGTCTTTGTCGTGCATCTATGGAACCCGCATGGCGCCGAGCCGCGCACCATTTGGGAGGTCATGAACCGGCAAAAGGACCTACAATATTCCAGCCGCGCGGGGACCCACATAAAGCGGCAGCGACAGCTTCACTATCTGAGGCATGTCATCGCGGAATTATCGCGCAAATTGCCCGCGGACATACGCCAGGATCCGGAGGTCGAACGACTCGCCCAATACGGGTGCCTGACCAGGATGCATGTTGTGCGCCTCCTCGCGCCCCAGCTTGATAATGAAGACCACACGAAGGACATCGACTTCAGCGCCCACGGCATCAGAAGCCGTTGGGAGGCTGGCTATCGCCACATGCGGGCGACGCTGGAAAGGCCGCCCTGGCGAGAGACTTTCGATCCGGTCGAAGGGTTCATTCTTCACGAAACGCGCGGCGACGGCGCCTCGCTGCCGCCAGGCAATTGATATGGTAGGCTCGGGCGAGGAGATCGTTCGAATGGAAGTTTCGCAACTTCTTGCCGCGCTCGAAGACGCCTTTCTTCGCATCGGCAGCGAGAATGCCCCTTTGGGCGACAAGCTCAAATATATCGCCGACGAGGTTCGGCGGTTGAGTCCCGTTTTCGCCGGGGCCGTCGACAATTTCGTCAATCGGCTGGAGCAAGTCGCCGCCGGAAGCCTCGCGCCGCGGATCGGAGAGAAAATGCCCTCCTTCCTGCTGCCGGACGAGCAAGGTCGGCTCGTCAGCCTTGACGCGCTGCTGCGCGCGGGCCCGGTCGCGATCGCATTCATCCGCGGACATTGGTGCCCCTATTGTCGGTTGAACGCGGCGGGGCTGGCTCAAATCGAAGATGCGATGAAGCCGGTTCAGCTCGTGGCGATCTCGGCGGAAACGCGGAAATACACGCGCGAGATCAAACGCGAGGCGAAGGCGCGCTTTCCTTTTCTTTCCGATGTCGACAATGGTTACGCCCTGGCGCTGAATCTCGCGATCTGGGTGCCTGACGACATGTCGTCGCTCATCGCGGCGGCCGGTTGGGATGTGCCGTGTTACCAGGGGGGATCGGCTTGGATACTGCCGGTGCCGTCCGTGTTTCTTCTGGATCGGGAGGGAGTGGTCCGGTTTCGTCACGTCGATCCCGACTATCGGCGGCGGCTCGAACCGTCGGCGCTGATCGCCGCGGCCGCCGACATGGCCTCGTCATCGGCGAAATGCGCGACTTTATCCGAGAACCATGGTCCAGTCGGCGCCGCGCAATAGGTTAAGCAGCGCCATGGCCTCGCGCGAGCGCGGGCGTCCCGATATCATGCAGACGGAGACAGGGCGCTCGACGTCGATGCTGTGGATTCGCAGGTGACGAATGCCGCCGGTCCGCAGCGCGCTCGCAAGCGTGAGACCGACGCCAAAGCCGGCGCGCACCAGCGCCTCGAGGTCGCCGAGCGAATCCACCTCATGGACGTTGACGAGCGAAAGACCCGCCGACGTCAGACGTTCGACTTCGGCGTCGGTGGCGTCGACGCCTTTATGCAGCAGGAGCCGATACGCGCATAATTGAGTCGGCTCCAGCGCCGCGCCATTGCCGCGCGCGAGGTCGTGTTCATCGCAGGCGATGATGTCGAAATAGTCGTCGAACATGCGCCAGGAATCGAGACGGTCCGACCCCTCGCCGAATGCGCTTCCGATCGCGAGATCGACTTCCCCTTTCTCCAGCATCTGTCGGATGGCGGGCGAGCCGCCCCTCTTCAGCCTGAGCAACAGCTCGGGGAAGGCGGCATACATTTCGCTCAGCGCCGGCATCAGCAACGCGATGTCGACGGCGCTCGCGACCGCGACATTGAGGGTCGCGATCTCGCCCTTCTTCAGGGACGTCGCCAGCGCCTTCGCGGTGACGGCGCTTTCGTGGCACTGGCGGAGGAGCGGCACCATGCGCTGCCCGAGGTCGGGCAGGTGGGACAGCCGTCCCTCCCGGCGGATCAGATCGCCGCCGAGTTCATCCTCCAGCAGCTTGATGGCGCGCGTCAGCGCCGGCTGGGAGACATTGCATTGCTCCGCCGCCCTGGTGAAATTGAGGGTCTGGGCCACGGCCAGGAAATAGCGAACCTGCTGCATTTCCATTGAAGGATGTCCACGTCGGCCCCGTTCGCCTGCTGGCCCGCATCGCACCAATTGATTCACGGGAGGAGCGTGACGCGCCAATGTCAAGCTTAGCACGAACCTCTCGATCAACGCATATCCGCCGCGCAGTTTCTCGACGTGAGCGCTCGGCGGACACGCAGATCAAAAACTGCGATCAGGGCGCGTCGTCGCCGGCGTCCGGCGGGCGCGGCGCGGGGGCGAGCGGGCCGCCGCGGTCGAACAGCCTGTGCCGGCGGCGCTTGAACGCCGGCGTCAGCACCAGGCCCGCGGCGATGCCGCCGACATGCGCCATCCAGGCGACCGCGCCGCCCTCGCCCATGGAGGCGTTGATGAGCTGCATCACAATCCAGGCGCCGACGAAAAGCCAGCCCGAGGCGACAAAGGAGAAGAGCGGCGCCCGCAGCCCCAGGATCGACTTCAGGCGCGTCCCCGAGAGCCAGGCGCCGAGCCAGATCGGCGCAAGCGCCAGCGAGAGCGGCGGAAAGATTCCCGCCACCGTGGCGCGCGGATGGAGCAGCAGAAAGGCCGCGCAGACCCCGGAGATCGCGCCCGACGCGCCGACGAGCGGCAAGATCGAATGCGGCGTGGCGTAGATGTAGAAGACGCCGGAGGCGACGCCGCAAGAGAGATAGAACAGAAGATAATGGAGCGACCCCATGGCGTCTTCGACATTGTCGCCGAAGACATAGAGGAACAGCATATTCGAGCCGAGGTGCATCCAAGACGAGTGAAAGAACAGCGCGGTGACGAGCGTCAACGCCGGCGGAGGACCGACGATCCAGTCGGCGAGCTGGGCCTCGCCGAAGAGCACGCGCGGGATGATCGCGAAGCCGCGCACGACGGTCAGCGGATCGCCGAAGATCTCGCTCTGCACGACGAGGAAGATGACGACGTTGAGCGCGATCAGCGTCCAATTCACGATCGGCCGCCGCAAATAACGCAACGGCGCGTCGTCATAGATCGGCATCACCATGGGCGCGCTCCTTATCAATCGCTAGCCTAACATATGGCGACGCCGACGGGCCGCGTCACGAGCGCGCAAACCGCCGGTCGAGCCACGTCGTCGCAAGCACGCCCAGACCGGCGATGTCGAAGGCGACGGTCAACAGCCCGTAAACCGCCGCGCCGGTCGGGACCTGAACGATGAGCGCCAGAATGCCCGGACTCATCTCGCGCAGGGGCGTGAGCGCGAGCGACATTGCGCCCGTCGCCACAAGCGCGGCGAACATGTCCCAGAACGACGGCCAGACCGGCTGCGTGCGCAGCGCGAAATAGACCGTCGCCACAAGCGCCGCGATATAGGCGCCGGCTTGCGCGATCGCGAGATTGGAGGCGTCCGCGCCCCAGGGCAGGATCAAGAGCAGCGCCAGGCCGAAGGCGACCGCCGCAAGCGCCGCGACCATCAATGGCGCCGTCTTTTTTTCGATCTGAAAGACGGGATTGACGCCGAACAGAATGACGCCCATCGCGAAAAGTCCCGGAAGCAGCAGGCCGAGGTAATGGCCGAAGGGACCGCGATATTGCGCCGGCACGATGAGCGCTTCGATCGACGGCATGACGAACCAGAGGCCGGCGCACGCCGGCAGCAAAAAGGCGACGACGACGCCCATGTTGCGCGCGATCTGCTGCTTGGCGCGGTCGACGCCGTGGCGTTCATGCGCGGCGACGGCGATTTGAAACAAGAGCACGTCGAGCGCCGAACCGAGCGCCTGCACCGCACGCACGCCAAGATCATAGGCCAGCGCGAACTGGCCGGTTTCGGCGAAACCGAAGACGCTCGCCACGATGGAGCGCGCCACAAGCGGCATCGCCTGATAGAGAAGATGCGCGGTCACGATCGGCGCGCTATAGGCCGCAAGCGCACGCGCATTCTGACTCGAGGCGGCGCGAATGTCGGCGCCGGGATCAAGCAGCGCGCGACGTCCGAGAATGACCGTGCCGAATAGGCTCGCGACGCCGCCGGCGAGCGCCACCGCAGCCGAGTGAAAGATGAAGGCGCCGCCGCCAATCAGAACAAGCGACAGCGCGTTCTTGGCGAGCATGAGGCGCACATAGGCGTGATCATGAAAACGCGCGCGAACCAATGCGGTGCAATAATCGAAAAGCCCGTTGGCGACCGACGTCAGCAGCGCAAGCAGAATGAGGTTGGTTTCGAAGTCGAGCGGCGGCCCGGCAAGCGCATAAGCGCCAGTCGCCAATGCAAGGAAGAGCGTGACGGCGATGAAGGCCGCGTCGAGCGTCGAGCGCACCACCGGCTCTTTGTTGCGCGTGCGCTTTGAGTAAAAGCGAGTCGCCGAAAGACGCAGCCAATCATAGAGCGCCGTCTGCACGACCACCGCGATGGAGAAGGCGAGCGCGAAGCGGCCATATTCCTCGGGGCCAAGAAATTTCGCCACCGTGAGGCCGATGACGAAATTTACGATCGTATTGGCGAGAAATGCGAGAAGAACGTTCACTTACGCGCCTGCCCCGCTCCAGCGGCCGAGCGCGACAAGCTCACGCAACGCCTGTGCGTCGCGCGGCGTCACGTCGGGATAATCCGGGTCCGCCGCCGCGGGGTCGAAATATTTCCACGAGCGGGCGCATTTGACGCCCGCCGCGCGTTGCGAAACGACGCCGACGCCCGGCGCTTCCGGCAGGCGGAAGGCGTCCGTCGGCGCTTCTCCCGGCAGGACGCGAATATCCGAGGCGATGCAGATTTCGGCGAAATCGACGCCCTCCAACGCCGCGCGCAACGACTCATCCTCGACATAGACGATCGGCGCCGCCTCCAGCGAAGAGCCGATGCGCTTTTGCGCGCGTTCGATTTCGAGCGCGCCGGTGACGACCGAGCGGATCTTGCGGATCTTCTCCCATTTGGCGGCAAGCGCGTCGTCGCGCCAGGCGTCGGGAATGGTGGGAAAATGCTCAAGATGCACGGATAGCGCGTTCGGAAAGCGCGAAAGCCACGCCTCCTCGGCGGTGAAGACGAGAATCGGCGCGAGCCATGTCGTGACGCTGCGGAAGATGCGATCGATGGTCGCGAGCGCCGCCTTGCGTTTCACGCTCGAGGGCGGATCGCAATAGAGCGCGTCCTTGCGCACGTCGAAATAGAAAGCCGACAGCTCGCTCGTCATGAAATGGGTGAGCAGCGCGACGACGCGCTTATAGTCGTATGCCGCATAGGACGCGCGGATCGACTCGTCGAGCTGATGCAGACGATGCAGCATGAGACGCTCGAGCTCTCCCGCCTCGCGCATCGCCGCATCGTCATTTGGCTGATAATGCGCCAGCGCGCCGATCATCCAGCGGCTCGTGTTGCGCAGCTTGCGATAAAGCTCGACGAAGGTCTTCAGGATTTCAGGTCCGACGCGCAGATCGTCGGCGTAGTCGGAGGCGGCGACCCAGAGCCGCATGATGTCGGCGCCGGAATCGGCGATGATCTTTTGCGGCGCGACGACATTGCCGAGCGACTTCGACATTTTGCGCCCCCGCTCGTCGAGCACGAAGCCATGCGTCAGCACGGAATCGTAGGGCGCCCGGCCGCGCGTGCCGCAGCTTTCGAGCAGCGAGGAATGAAACCAGCCGCGATGCTGGTCGGAGCCTTCGAGATACATGATCTCGTCGTCGCCGCCGTCGCGCTTGCGGCGGATGCCGGCGAGCATCGGGAAATGAACGGGGTCTTCGAGCGTGAAGGCGTGGGTCGAGCCCGAATCGAACCAGACGTCGAGAACGTCGGCGATTTTGTCGTAATCCGCCGCGTTGTAATCGGGTGAAAGAAAACGCTCGGCGGCCTTCGCTTCATACCAGGCGTCGGCGCCTTCCTTTTCGAACGCCGCGATGATGCGGGCGTTGACGCGCGCGTCGACGAGCGGCTCATGCGTCCCCTTCCTGACGAAGACGGCGATCGGCACGCCCCAGGCGCGCTGGCGTGACACGACCCAGTCGGGACGATTGGCGATCATGCCGCGAATGCGGTTCTCGCC